>JBKQNY010000040.1:0-5536 GCA_052145775.1 Acidimicrobiales bacterium | reverse complement strand
GCCCACCCCCAGCTGGCGCGAGACCCGGTTCACAACCCCGTGGTCGCCGGGATCCTCTCGGCGCAGGTCCTGGACCATCCGCACGGCCCGTTCCTTCAGCTCAGGCGGATACCTCTTCGATGGTCGCGTCTAGTCCATGACTCCATCAGCGCTTCCAAGGTATGGAGTCTCCGGGGATCCCAGGCCGGTTCAACCACGTGTCACGGAGGTCCGCTTCGTTGGCGATCCCGGCGAGGAGCCATCCCAGTAGGTAGTCCTTCTCGATGACTCCGACGTCGAGCGCCCACTCGGTTCGCAGGTCCAGCAGCTCGCGCTTGGGGATCATGCGGGTTCCGCATAAGCCAGGGCGACGTTGACGCGAAGCTGCCAGCGGGTGATCGTCCGCCCGTTGCGTGGTCCGTCGGGATCGAGCAGCGAGACCCCAGTCGAAAGCCGGTCGTGGCTCGCTGCGACGAGATCACCGTGCCCTCCAAGGAATTCCACGATGTAGCCGAGACGCTTGAACACCGTGCGGTTGCCGAGCCTGTCGCCATAGTCGACGAGCAGCATCGGGTCATGGCTATCGAGATAGGACGAGAGGATGTCGGTGGCGTGCCGGATTCCGCCACCGAGACGTGGTGCGTCGAGGATGTCGGTGACCGTCCGTGCGGGATCGGCGATGCGGAGCCGCACCTCGTCGCGCCACTCCGTCTTCATCCCCCACGCCAACGAATCGGCGGACGTATGCGTCACGAGGTAGTCGTGGTCGAGAACACTGACCGACGATGCGCGGACACGCCCGGCCGTCTTGACGACGGTGGTGCGGAACAACTGGTCGGTCAGAGCCCAATGGTTCGCTGACGTCCACCCGGTGATGTACGACTCGGGCCAAACGGCCGTGGCGACAACCAGAGCGTCTTCGGACCAGGCCGCAGGGTTGGAGGCGTCGACGGGGACCGGGATGTAGAGGTCGCGACGGGCGCGCCGGAGCCAGCCCTCGGCCGCCCACCGGGACAGCTTCCTGGTGGCGGTCACGGCATCGACGCCTAGGGTGGTGACGACGTCGTGGGTCGTCACGAAACGCCGACCCATGCCGAGGACGGCAGCGAGGTCAGCGCGGCCTCCCGAGCTAATCCCCGCACGAGTTGATATCACTGCGCCAGCACCTCCACAGGAGGGGGAGTTTCTGGCTCAACGATATCACTAATACCAACAGTCCACAACATCCTTCCTGAGGGGAGTTTCTGGATCACTAGTAGCCCAGATGCTCCAAGGGGCACCACCAGGGAAACGAACGTGTGTTTGCCCCACCTGGTAGAGTGGTCCACTTTCCATGGGGACGCGCCCGTCAGGTTCGAGGAGATGAAGTGGCTGGGAAACTGCGGTACTTCCTGTATCGAGACGACTCGATCGTCTCGCAATTTCTGGAGCAACTCGAAGGCGGTGCATACGACGAAGAGAGCATTCGGCGCTCGGGGAGCAGCGGGACGGGGCTGAGCGCCGGGGTCAGCGCCGGTCCGATATCTGGAAAGGCGTTACGAGACCGCTCCAACAGCGAACAGTCGGAGCTGAACCTGCGTCAAACCGGACCCTCGCGCTTCAGTCGGTTTTACGACCTGGCCAATGACGATCAGGCAGTCCAAGTGCTCGATGCATGCGACGATGCCATCTGGGATCAACTGGCACAGGGCGAAGTCATCGACTTGGGCGTCACGATCGCCGTCCCGGAAGCCTTGAAATCCCTTGCCATGGTGGGTGGGGTTGCGAAGCTCATGCCATTGTTCGATGCCATCAGTTCGATGGCCAGTGACGATGGCGAGCCAATGATCGACTCCAGCGAAATCGCGGCGGTCAAGGACAAGCTGCCCGTGATCCAACAAACGGCGATGGCGACGAGGGATGCGCCGGTTCAGGTCATTGCAAGTTTGGCAGCAGACCCGAGGTTCAAGGTCTTCATGCGGTTGAAGCGCAGCGGGATGCAAGTGGAAGACCTCCCGGACCTTGAAGGCGATGCCCGACTGGTGGCGACGATCCAGTCGAAGGTTGGGCGTGGCAAGAGTGTGGACGTCGGTCCCATCCTGCCTGGGCTGCCCGTCCAGAGCCGGGCGCAGCGGCGGCGGAGCAGTGCGTCGGAGCCGACGAACCTCACGTTGCGATACCCGGGCGCGATCGTGACGCCGATTGCTCTCTTCCGATAGATCCGGTGCCGAACAACTCCAATCTGAGGTGTGGCCGTGGTCCCTGCGCAGTGCTATGAGCGAACTGTTCTATTGAACGTACCAACGGGACACGGGACCGGCTTCACGATCAACCGCAATGGCAATCAGTGGTTGGTGACGGCTCAGCATCTCGTCGCCGGAGTTGATCCAGCTTCCATCCAGGTCTTGTGGCATGGTGTCCCCGCCACCGTCCAGCTTGCTGCGGTGCCAAGTCCACATCCTGATGCCGACGTCGCCGTGTTCAGCCTGGACCAAGCGGTGACGCCCGAAGACTTACCGCTCCAGGCGACCTGTGTTGGAGCAGTGTTCTCGCAGGATGCGTATTTCCTGGGGTACCCCTACGGGCTTGAACTGCGGATGGGAAGTTTCGCCCAGCCGTTCGTCAAAAAGGCGATCTTCTCGGCCAACAATGAGGACGCCAACGGGCTCAGGGTCTGGTACCTCGACGGGATCAACAATCCTGGCTTCTCGGGTGGGCCAGTGGTCTTCTGCAAGCAGGGAACTACGGACTGGCAGGTCGCTGCTGTGGTGAGCGGGTACCAAAGTGAGCAGGTTGCGATCATCGGCGGCACTGGGGCGGTGCCGACCAACACGGGAATCATCGTCGCCTACGACATCACCTACGCCGTCGAAGCCATCGACGCAGCCTGAGGAGCTACAGGACCGACCCGGCACGCACCGGCCACGACCACGGCTGCACGCGACCGTCGCCGCCGGGTCACCAATCGAACGTGCCGTACCACTGCTCGAACCGTTCAGTTCCAGTGGCTTCGAGGGGTTCGCCAACCCCCCGATCGATCCAAGCCATTTCTTCACCATCGGTCGGAGCACCGGTCGCCGCGGTCCTGCACGCGACCCCCGCCAGGCCATCGTCGAACGCCATCTGGCCGACGGGCTGGCACCGATCCCACCCGACGACGTCCCCCTTTGCGTCAATCGGGTACGTCGCAGGGAGCCCGACCTCCCTGCACCCGGAGGACGTCACGGCGTCGAGGAAGTCATCCTCGGGAACGTCGGTCACGACGAGGACGGGCAATTCGCTCGGTTCGATGTCCTCTGCATTGATGGGAACTCCTTCGAGTCGCTTGGTCAGGAAGAGGCGCGCGTTCGCTCGTGCGACCTGTCGGTCGGCACAGAGGTACAGGACTGGGAAGCTTCCCGCCGCGTTCCATCGGCCGCCATGGCGCAGCGAGTAGCTGCCGTCAAGTGGATCGCCCCATTGCGGATCGGCCACGCGGAAGTGCTCTCCTCCACGTCGGATGCGCTTCATGCAGTTGCGGACCAATCCAGTGCGGTCTCCAGTCCACCGCGGACATCGCGATCTCGACCGGCAGCCACCATGTCGAGGAGCGACTTACCGCCATAAGCAGCGGCGGGACGCCGGGCAACGAGCGGGACCTGGCCCGGCTTCAGCTTGCGCTCCAAGAGCTCGCCAAGCGCGAGGAGGTTGTCAAGGCGCTCCAGATGCGTCTCAGGAACGCCGCGGTCATGCCACTGCTGCACCGCTTGGCGACTAACGCCGAAGACCTGCGCGGTGTCGGTTCTGCTCAGGCCAAAAATCTCCTGCACCCGATCGAGCGGGAGGGCTTCACCACGCAGCGCGAAACCGACAAGGCGCCGATACCGATCAAGGTCGGCATCAGGTCCAAGGTCTGGAAATCCCGACGGGGGCTCAGGCAGCGGAGTCAAGCCAGCTTCAGCCCGCCGGACGTCCTCGATGAGCGTCAGGGCGATGCCAAGGCCTTTCCCGTGGGAAGCAACCCAGGGGCTGCCCGGAGCATCCGCCACCCGCGCACGAAGCCACGGAACGGCCTGGCCGCCAGTCCCGGGCCGTTCTGCACGGAATCGATACGCGCCGCTCAGATCCTTTACAACTTCGCCAACCCCGGCATGGACCTGAGCCTCAAAGGTCTCGTCCAGTAGGTCGGCCCACGCCCGGACAAAATTCTTGACGGCTTCCCATCGTCCAGCAAGAGCGGGCACGAGGTTCCGGTCAAACAGCTCAAGAGTGTCGTTGATGCCAACGCTCAGCGCCCGGACCGCCGCCTGGACAGAATCAGCGTTCAAGGCCTCGAAAAGTGACGCCACATCATGTGGCCGGGTGCGCGCTGGCATACCGACAGCATAGCGGGCCGCAAGGTATTCGCAAGGTGCAGGGCAGCGTTGAGCAGCTAGACACCGCCGGATATGACCCCTCGTCACACCCTCTGGCCTGGGCTGGGGACGCTTCCGGGGGGACATCAGTCGGCACGTCAGAGCAGTCACCCCAGGAGTGAGCTACCACGAGAAAGAGGAACCCCGAACTCGCCTCAGCCGCCTTTCATGCCAAGAGCCAATTCGTGCGGTGTCGCCCGCCGTGACCAGGAGTGGGGACATTCCTGGGGACATCGCCGTGCCAGCACCATCGACGGCGGCACGAGGAGCTGTGGGGAGCCTCATTGAGGTAGAGACGCGCGCGCTGAACATGCGAGTCGTGGTCGTCGCGACGCCGGGCCGTTCCACGGGAACGTTTTCGAGAAGCGCCGGGGATGGTCGCTAATACTCGACCGTTCCCAAGGAGTGGGAACGACGCGATGGGCGTCCCGCGGGGACGCACCCAAAGACCGGGGCCTTCGGGTCCGCATGAGCGAGGCCGAGCGGAATGAGCTCGCCCGCCGAGCTGGTGCCGCCGGGGTCAGCCAGAGCAAATACCTTCTCGACGCGGTCCTGGACAAGGATGCAACCGTCTCGGAGCGCCGTATGTGGGCAGTAGAGATGTTGCGGGCTGAGGCGAGAGTCTGCCGAGTGGAGCGCCTGCTTTGCCGGTTCCTCGACGAGACCGGGTTGGCGGTGACCGAAGCCGCACAGGCAGCCACCGTCCTCGAGGCCGTCAAGAAGGCCGCAGAAGCCGTCGTGGCGATGGCGCAAGCGTCGAGCTATCCCCCATCGGTCAAAGGCAGGATGCCCAAGCCGCATCTCTAGAGATCCGGTCTCTCCCCCGGTAACAAACATGGGCTCTGAGCAGCACTGGGGACATCCCAGGGGACGTTTCAGCGACAAAGACCACCGCCATCGGCCCAAGAAACTGAAGATGAGCACGCACAGGCCGGTCACTCGAGCTGTCACTGCGGTTGTCCCCAATCAGCGAAGCGACGACAGCAAACGCCGTTCTGTCGATCCGTCGTGGCCGCCTCGGATACGAAAAAGATGGAAAGGGGTATCCCTTTCCCTAGGCGCATTCAAGCGATGGACGCGACAAGCTCGCTAAATCGCTCCGCTGGAGTATCCCACTCGAGGGTCTTGCGCGGGCGCTCGTTGAGCAGGGCGGCGATCTCGTCGAGGTCGGCTTGGGAGTGGAC
>JBKQNY010000039.1:0-6039 GCA_052145775.1 Acidimicrobiales bacterium | reverse complement strand
GCACGACGGCCGTCGAGACAGCCCCAACGCCGTCGATGACGGTGTCCGAGACGACTCAGCAACTCGCCGTCGTCCTGTGCGGGCCGGATCGGCCCGTCACCAGACACTTACTGCAAGATCAGGGCTAGGTGCCCAGTCCCGCCACTTGCAGGCGGAGGGCATCGAGCTCTTCGTCGCTCTGTTCGTGGACGGCCTTCATGAGTTGCTCGGCGTCCTCTCCGATGGGGACGCGGATCGGTGCAGGCTGTTGCTGGGCAACCTCGATGATGCGTGCCGCTGCGGCGGCGGCGTCGAGCCCACTGCTTTGCATGCTGTTGAACGCGGTGCTGAACGCGGTGAAAGTGTCACCGTAGAGCGCGCGCTGCTCGGCTGTCATGGACTCGGCCAAGTTCTGCAGCGCGCGGGCGGTGGCCGCGGGTCCGCCCGTGGCCATGTTGCCCGGTTCCACGATCACGAAGTGGACGTCGAACGTCTTGAGCTCGGCCCGGTAAACGTCGGCGAACGCCTCGAGCGCCGCTTTCGATGCGCTGGACGGTCCGTTGAACGGGAGAGGGAACCTTCCGGTCGCGGAGCCGAGCTGGACGATCCGTCCCCGGGCCCGGCGCAGCGCGGGGAGGAAGGCGTTGATGACCGCCAGGCTGCCGAACACGTTGACCTCGAACTCGTGGCGGATCGCATCGAGGGGCAGCACCTCGAGTGGGCCTGGGGTGAGGATGCCGGCGTTGGAGATCAGTAAGTCGAGCCCGTGGTCACCGAGCTCGCTGCTGGTCTGCTCCGCCCACGAGTGCACCGCGTGGTCGTCGGTGACATCGACGATCGTCAGTCGCACGATTCCGTCCGACGCCTGGGCGAGGTCTTCGACCTCCGGGGCGGTCAACGCGGTGCCGAACACCCGGTAGCCCTGTTCGGCGAGGCCGAGGGCGATCTCTCGTCCCAACCCTGCTCCCGCTCCGGTGATGGCGGCGGCGGGGGTGTTGTTGCTTCTCACATCGGTCATCTTCTACTCCTCACTATGGGACTATGACGAGCTTGCGGGTGGCGGTGCCGGCCTCGAGCCGCGTCCACGCCGACGCAGCCTCGTCGAGCGGCACGCATTCGAAGTCGAGGCGCAGCGCGCCACTCTGGGCGTACGCCGCGAGCTGCTCGAAGGCGGCAGCGCGCTCCGCGGCGGAGAAGGTCCAGTTGGCGTGCGGCAGGATGCTGACCAGCTTGTTGCGCAAGACGGGCGCTGTGAGCGTCGCCGTCGCGCCTGCGGCGTTGCCGACCTGGACGACCCGGGCGCGGAGCCGAGCGACGTCGATCGCATGGGCGATGACCGGTCCCCAGATCAAGTCCAGGATCAGGTCGACGCCGTCGCCGACCACCTGCCGCAGCCGTTCGGTCAGGGTGTCCAGGTCGGCCGTCGACACGGCGGCATCGGCGCCGTGTGCGAGGACCACGTGGCGGTTCTCGTCGGCTCGGACCGCACCCACCACCTGCGCCGCGCCGATCAGGCGCGCCAGCTGGGTTGCCAGCTGCCCGACCTGTCCCTCGGCGCCCAGGATCAGCACCCGCTCCCCGGCCGTGAGGCGGCCGGTGGTGGTCAGTGAGAGCCAGGCAGCGATACCGGAAACCCCGAGCGTCGCCGCGAATGCCGGGTCGAGGCCGGCCGGCACCGTGGCGGTATCCGCTCCCGCCAATGGCACGTGCTCGGCGAGAGAGCCATAGGGCAGCCTCGGGTTGGCGAAGTAGGACAGCGTGCCGTCCGACAGGCGAGCGATGCCTTCAATGCCGGCGATGAAGGGCGGAGAGGGCTGCCGGGCTGGCATCTTTCCGGCTGCCACAATCAAGTCGAACGGATTCAACGCGGCGGCGACGACCTCTGCCACGTCATCGCCCGTCGGATCGGCGAACTCTTCGACGATAGGGAGGCCACCAAGGGCCTCAACCACTGCTGCACGCATGGTGCATTCCCTTCTGTTTGATTGGGTCTCACGCCCGAGGACCCGCCCGAACACACCTGTATCGGCGGCAATGGCCGCCGGGCGGGAACTGGAGGCGATGCTGCCTCCGGTTCCCTTCCTGATCACCAGAACAGCTCGGCTCCGGCCGGGCGCGGGTCTACCCGGCCGGGACAGCCGTCGGCTTACGATTCGTCTCTGCCTTCGACCATGCCATTGGGGTTCTGGGCGGGAACAGGCTTTCCGAAGACCGCAGGCCCGAAAGACGGAGCGACGTTGGACTTCGGATCGCCGACGAGTTGCAGGACGTCCCAGTGCTCGGCTGCCTTGCCTTCCTCGTCCATCCGGAAGATGTCGACGACTGCCATCCCGTGATCGTCGGGATCGTCGTCGATGAAGTTGTAGAACACGCCGTGGGTGTACACGTAGTCACCCGCGGCGATGGCACGGTGGTACACGAGGCGGGCGCTCTTACGCTCCGTCGTGACCTGCGTGAAGTAGTTGATGATCCCCTGGGGACCGTCCGCGAGCAGGGGATTGTGCTGGATGTAATCCGGACGCGTGTACTTCTCGATCGCTTCCTTCGGCCGCTTCTCGTTGATCATCGTCAAGTTCCAAGTGATGACGTTCTCCAGGTTGCGCACGGCTTTGCTGTCGTTGGTGTCGACGCTCTTGATCATTTCAGGCTCCTTCAAGGCTTCTCAACAGGAGATATTCTGTGACGCAATGGCCGTCTTTACTAGGGCCATTGGTCCGGTCTCCATCCATGATCACCCTGAACACGACGACCACCAGGCCGGACAGTGAGAATGTCGCCACGCCAAAGCCGTCGACGGTGCACTACCAGGTGAACACCTTTATCACTACCTACTCGGCCTTCGATCCGTTGAGCAGCACCGGCGGGCAGGTGGAACTCAACGGATTCTTGGGCTGGCCACAGACGTCCACCGCCAGCTGACTGGCGAGGCCGGTTCCCCTCGGCTGTAACGAAGGGACCGTCGCCCGGCGACACCAACGTCGTTCGTCAGTGTCCGTCAGAGGTCGAAAAGCACTGCTAAATGTCCAGTGGTGGTGAAGGGTAAAAGTCCAGACCAACCTAGGGATCGGCAGGTCCAGGGGGTGACTGGACCGACTTCACACGGCTGAGGTCGAGGGTTCGAGTTCTTGAACCTCGGATGGCGTCGGGAGCGAAACAACGGTGTCCAAACTGGCCTCGCGGAGCGCCTCCATCTCGTTGACAAGCCAGTCACCCCCTCTGGGACGTGCCATGACGCTGACGTGGCCTGGCCCCGCTCTATCAATCGAGTAGATCGCCACCCGCATGGGGACTCTCCAGTCCACTTGACCAATGTCCCCTATTGTCGCCGCCGCAGCACCGGACGCCTGGCTCCGAACGCCGGGTGGTGGGCACTGTCCCGCGGGGGCACCTTGGGGGCAGGGGTCGCCCGAGTTACCATCGGCCAACATCGAAGAGGCTCCGGAGCACGCCACTATGAGATTCGCACTGCTCAAATCGATCGCACTTGCTGCGCTCATGGGGACGGCTCTGATTGGACCTTCTGGGAGCCAAGCAGGCGCAGTCGCCCCCAGAGTCACATCGCCCTCACTACCGGGCTATTGGCTGATTACCGGCTACGGCACAAGCTTCGCCTTCAACACGACCTACCTCGGATCTCCGGGAACCTACGGCAATGACACATGTGAGGGCAGCGGGCTTGCACCACCGCACGCTTACGCCTGCGACGGAATCTCCTCTGTGCCCAATGGCAGCGGCTACTGGATCAGCGCCAGTCATGGACCGATCCCAGGTAGCGGCCCCGGATATAACGGTTCAGCCAACTCCTTTGGGACCGGTGTGCCCCGCGGGACAGGTCCTGGTGGCGTCCACACAGTCACAGCTCCGATCGTCGGTGTGGCAGCAGCTGATTCAGGGGCCTGGCTCGTCGCCTCCGACGGTGGTGTCTTCTCCATGTGCGGGGCACCATTCTTCGGTTCGATGGGCAGCAAACATCTGAACGCACCGATCGTGGGTATGGCCTCGACTCCGGATGGCGGCGGTTACTGGGAGGTCGCGTCCGACGGTGGAATCTTCACCTTCGGCGATGCCCAGTTCTTCGGCTCCATGGGCGGACAACACCTGAACGCACCGATCGTGGGTATGGCCTCGACTCCGGATGGCGGCGGTTACTGGGAGGTCGCGTCCGACGGCGGAATCTTCAGCTTCGGAGACGCCCGGTTTTTCGGGTCGATGGGAAGTCAAGCGCTCAACGCGCCCATCGTGGGGGTGGCCGCCAATCCGGACGGTACTGGCTATTGGACCGTTGCCGCCGACGGCGGGGTATTCGCCTTTGGTGACGCTCCCTTCCTCGGCTCCGCTGTGGGCCAAGTGCTCACAGCACCGATTGTCGGCATGGCCGCCGTGCCGTCAGGATCAAATCCGCAACAGGCCCCACCTCCGTCCTTCTAGGTACGAGGGCAGCCCTCAGAGCGCTCCTATCCACAGTTAGAACTCGCGGCGGACGTGCCCCCTACCGCCGGGCGGTGGCCCACGGTCCGGCTGTCCCAGACGCCGGGTGTTGGTCACTGTCCGACCGGCTCAGACCGCCGGGTGGAGAACAGGCGACGCGAATGCCCTGGTGGGCACGGAAGGTTCTCAGTGCGACGACACCTCAAATGCCAATTCCCGGGCACGATCGGCGACGACGCGGCACAATAGTCAACGTGCTCTTGCTGTGTGACTACTTCTTGGCGCCAAGCGACGCGGCCGCCCGCAACGCGCTGGCGCAGCCTCCTGGGGCGCGCCGGGCGGTCATCGGGTCCGCCGGCGACCAGTACCCGACGATGTCGCTGGCTGGCATGGAGCCGAGCATCGCCCTCGTCCGCCTCGAGGAGCTCCTGACCGGTCGTAGTTGGGAGGAAATCTCCGGTGATCCGACCGGTGTCACGCTCGCCATCAACGAGGAGGCCATGGGATCGATCGTCTCGATCACTGAGACCCTCCAACAGGCCCTCTCCGACGCCGACGATGGCACCCTCCGCAGGATCGCCGTCCCTTGGAGCGAGCCGGACGACCTCCGCGGGTGCCAGGGGTGCAATGCAGTGGCCGCCGCCGACCTGTTAGTGAAGATGGCCGCCTTCATCCGCCGTGGCCGGCGCGATGGCCTGCGGCTGTACTGCCGTACGGTGGTGGCGGTCGAAACGGCCGTCTCCGCGTAAGGAGCAGCGTCCTACCGGGCATGAGCACCGCCTAAATGGATCGAAACTTGGGGGGCACTGACCTGCCCCCTATCGCTCATCGCCTTGGCTGCGCCAAGCGCCACCTACCGCCGGGTTGATGGCATCGCCCGCAACACTCTTGGCCTGCCGCCCTACTTATCTGACCCGCTCACCGCGTCCTGACTCGCCTTCATCAGTTGCCGGACCACGTCGTTCACGGTACCAACCAGCTCCTCGGTCATCTTGAACGCAGCGTCGATGATCTTCTTACGAGGGCCGTCGTCCTCACCCAGATCGGGAAACGCGTTGTTGACGGTGTCGACGAACCTGTGCACCGCGTCGAGCACCGAGGTCTCCCCCGTCTCGAGCGATTCGACCAAGCGCTCGCCGACTGTCTTTCCTGCCTCTTCCACAGCCATAGGACCCTCCTTCTGTCGCTTCTGCCCGCGCCTCGCGCTCGCTGCCACCATGGTGCAACGACGGGCAGGTCGCAGATTAGAGGCTTTCGCCACGATCAGGTGAGTTTGTGAGCGAGAGCACATGACGACGAGCCCGGCGGATAAATCTGGATGCCTGGCCAGACCTGTCCCCGAATGCCGGCCGCGAGGCGCCAATGAGGGTCGCCCCAATCGCCGGATGCGTGGGGCGCCGTCCAGCCCGCCCGGTGCGTCGCGCTCACTTTGGCGAACACCACAACCCGCCCGATGCCGAAGAACTCGAATAGAGCCCGGCACCGGCGGGGGCCGGCCCGGGGCATGGTCGTCGCCCGTGGGGCGGGCTTCGACGGCGAGCAGAGTAGCGGACGGCCTGTCTGATCCCGGGACCGTCTACCCCCCATAGTTCTCGCGAACAACCGCCCCGGGGTCACTCAGTAGAACCCCCG
>JBKQNY010000038.1:0-12473 GCA_052145775.1 Acidimicrobiales bacterium | reverse complement strand
GCCCCTCGGGATTCGAACCCGAAACCTGCGGATTAAGAGTCCGTTGCTCTGCCGTTGAGCTAGAGGCGCGTCAGGAGTCTAGGTCACCCCTCGACCGCCAGGCTCCGGGTTGCCCGGGGCTAACGTGATGGGCCCGGCAGCGACCACAGACGGAGGAAGCGGCGCGTGCACGCCCAGCAACCGGCCGCTGGAACGAACAACCTCGACAACCGTCGGTTGCGCATCGCGGCGCTCATCAAACAGGTGCCCGTGGCCGAGTCACTCACCCTCGGGGACGACGGTCGCCTCCGACGCGACGTCACGGGGCTCGAGATGAACCCCTACTGCCGACGTGCCGTATCCAAAGGAGTCGAGCTGGCCCGGGCGTCGGGCGGCAGCTGCACGGTCTTCACCATGGGCCCGCCGGCCGCCGAGGACGTGCTGCGCGAGGCGGTCGCCTGGGGGGCCGACCGGGGAGTGCATCTCTGCGACCCCGCGTTCGCCGGCTCCGACACCCTGGCCACCTCCCGGGCGCTTGCCCAGGCACTTCGTCGGGAGGGGCCGTTCGACCTGGTCCTGGTCGGACGCAATTCCATCGACGGGGACACCGGACAGGTGGGGCCCGAGGTGGCCGAGCTGGCGGGCCTGCCGTTTGCCGGCGGCGTGCGAGAGCTCGAGTTGACCGCGACCTCGCTGCGCCTCACGCTCGAGGTCGACGACGGCTGGGAGGACGTGGAGGTACGGCTCCCGGCACTGGTGTCGGTGGCCGAGCGCCTCTGCGAGCCCTGCAAGGTCGACCCCGAGGGTCGCCGGGCCGTCCCTGCCGAGCGGCTAGCCACCCTGTCGGCGCGGGATCTGGGCGAGGGACCGTGGGGCGAGGAGGGGAGCCCCACCAAGGTCGGCGCGGTACGGGCCATGGCCCACATGAGGGCCCAGCGGCTGCTCTCGGGGGGCGTGGCCATGCAAGTTGACGAGGCGGTCCGGCTTCTGGCCGAGCGCGGTGCCCTCACCAAGGGCCTTCGGGCCTCCGAGGTGGCCTTGGCCACCGAGGATCTCGTGGAGGAGGCCACCCGATCGCAGTCCTCGGCCCTCGCCGTACCGTTGGACGGGGCGGAGCCGCCCGTGGTGGCCGTCGTGCTCGAGCCCGGGCGACCGATGGTGGACGCCGAGCTGCTCGGGGCGGCCGCCCGTTTGGCGCAAGAGGTCGGCGGTCGTGTCGTCGCCTTCCGACCGGTCGCCGCCGATGATCTCGAACGCCGCGATGGGCCCACGGAGCACACGGGCCAAGCAGGGGGCGCCGAGGACGAGGGTCGTGGTCGCCTGGCCCAAGAGATGGGAGCACTCGGGGCCGACGACGTCGTCGAACTCGTCGGCGAGCCGGTGGGGGAGGACGTCTCGGCCGCCTTGGTGGCCTGGGCGGAGGGCCGCCCGCCATGGGTGGTGCTGGCACCAAGCACGACGTTCGGGCGCGAGGTGGCCGCACGGGCCGCCGCGGCCCTCGGAGCGGGACTTGTGGGAGACGCCATCGCCCTCGACGTCGTCGACGGCCGATTGGTGGCGGCCAAGCCCGCCATTTCCGGCGCCCTGGTGGCCGACATCTCGTGTGTCTCGGCCATTCAGATGGTCACCGTCCGCCCGGGGGTACTGGCCGTACCGTCCCGGCGGCGACGCCCCGCCGAGCTGCACCGCACGACGATGGCAGGCCGGCACCGGGTCACCCCCGTCTCGAGCAGGCGCGACGACGACATCGAGGTTCTGGCCAGGGCCGACGTCGTGATCGGCGTGGGGACCGGGGTCCTGCCCGAGGAGTACTCGAGCCTCAGCCCACTGGCCGCGGTGCTGGGAGCCGAGCTGGCCGCCACGCGAAAGGTGACCGACAAGGGGTGGGCTCCACGGAGTCGGCAGGTGGGGATCACCGGGCGGAGCATCGCCCCCCGTCTCTACGTGGCGCTCGGCTTGAGCGGGAAGTTCAACCACATCGTGGGGGTGCGCGCCGCGGGCACCGTGCTGGCCGTCAACGCCGATCCCGAGGCGCCGGTGTTCGCTCACTGCGATGTGGGCATCGTGGGCGACTGGCACGACGCCGTCCCCCTCCTCGCAGATGCCCTACGGCGACGGCCGGTGGTGGTCGCCGGGACCGGGGCCATCGACCAAGCAGACTGAACCAGCGCGGCAGCGACGGTCGGTCGAGGCCGACAACGCGCCGCGCACCTGGTCCGCCTAAGGGCGACCCCCGACATCACGATCTCGCTGTGGCGATCGCGTGATAGCCCGCTCGGCCGTCGCCGAACAGGCGACGCGGACGCGTCCCACACTCGATCGGCGAGGCGAAGGCGAGTGCAATTCGAAATGCTTGTAATGCACAGTCGACACCTGTACGTTCGACCGAGATGGTGCGAGTCGGGCCATCGGCAGTTGAGCATGCGGCGTCGGCCGTACCAACTCAAGGCGGAAACATCTGTTTGTTCGCGCGCGCGCCAACACCACAGGATCGTCGCTTCCTGCGCACCACTGCGCAGGCTCAGCCCTTGGCGGCAGCCGTTCCACCGATGGCGCGATCTCGCGCCATCGCGGCGCGGCTGGCCCAGGAACCGGCGATGTCGGCCGGGGAGACGGAAGGCGTGACGTTACCGACGTCTCCGCCTGTGTACAAGACCACGGCCGGGGTCCGTCTCACCGGCCATGTGCCATCGGGAGGTCGGTGGATGACCGCACGATGAGCACCTGACCACGCAGTGTCAACAACAGAGTCGTTCCAGGTCGGACGGCAGAAACCAACGAAAAGGAGAAGCAAAGAGTGAGACGATTCAAGCTCAATAGGAAGGCGGCGGCCGTGGGGGTGGCTGTGGGCTTGGCCCTCGCCGTTGGCGGGGTGGCCTTCGCCTACGTGACCGCCACAGGTTCGGGCACCGGCTACGGCAAGGTGGGGACAAGGTCCACACTCACCGCCAAGCTGACGGTGCATGTCACAACATGCATCACGCCGAGCTCGCTGCTCCCGGGCGAGACCCAGAGCTGCACCTACAAGGTGCACAACCCGACGGGCGGGCAGGTGAAGTTCACAGCCAACACCATCGCGCTGGCGACGACAAACACGCCGACAGTCACCGGCACAGCCGGGAAGGTGACCGGGTGCAAGCTGATCTGGTTCGCGATCACAATCGCCACCCAGGCGGTGCCGACCACCCTGGCCGCGGGGGCCACAGCCACCGGCGTCGTGCACCTGAAATGGAACACAGCCGCCACACCACAGACAGCGTGCCTGGGCGCCAAGCCCCTGTTCACGATCACGGTGCCCGCCTGAGCGAGCACTGACGAACTGGTGGGTCTCGGCCCGCCAGGTCCTCGGCAGCACGAGCCGGAAGGCCGGGTCACGGAGCACCCCGCTCCGTGACCCGGCGGACCGGCCGGACCGCAGAACCGCATCCACCAACGAGAACGGTGAGGCGCAGTGAACGTTGACCAGTCGGTGATCGAAGCGACGAGGGCAAGGGCCGACGCGTCCCTGGCTTCGTCGGTTCGCTCATCGGCCGGGCGGCGAGCCCCGGCGGGTTCACCGCCGGTGGAGTGGACGGAGGCCCGATGAACGGGTCGACCGCGCGCGTCAAGGCGGCTGGTCGGGTCCCGCGCACCCTGCTTGGCCGGGTCGTGTCGGCCTTCGCGCACGGCGCGCCGGAGGGCAAGTTCGGGCGGACGAGGTCGGTGCTCCGGGCGAGCACCGTGGCGGTCACCACGGCCGGCATCACCTTCGGCGCCGCGGCCCTCCTGCTCGCCCTCACCTTCGGAAGCTCCACCCCCGGTGCGGGCCATGCCGATCGCAACGTCGCGCCCGACACGACGCTCACCGCCGACACCGACTTCCTCATCACAAGCACCGTGAGCAGCTCGTCAGCGTGTGACAACGTCGCCCTCTTCCTCCCCGGGGCCCAGGACTACATCTGCTACACGGTGCACAACCCGTACACACAGCCCTTCACGGTCGAGTCGATCAGCATCAGCAAGACGACAGCCCCGACAGCCTGTCCCGTCTCCAACCTCGATCTGAGCGACACGACGTACTCGGGCACGCCGGCGTTGACCGTCGCCGCACACGGCACCGGAGTCGTGGCCGAGCCGATCTCGATGGTCGCCAGCGCGACAAACCAGGACGCCTGCCTGGGCACCACGTTCCAATTCTCGAATGTGGGTACGGCCAGGGTGACAACACCGACGACGCCGTCCACCAGCACGACCACCACGACGGCCCCGGTCACCACCACGACGGGTCCTGCGACCACCACCACCACTACGACGGCACCGGTCACCACGACCACCGAGGCACCGTCGAGCCCCCTGGCCTCGACCGGGGCGGACATCGCCGGGGCGAGCGGTGCCGGCGTGCTGGCGATCGGCGTCGGGGCGCTCCTGGTCCTCGCCAGCAAGAGGCGGCGCCGGAAGGCGTCGGAGGAACTGGGAGAGGGCTCGGCGCCATGAGCTCTCTCCTCCGCCCTGTCCCGGCGCACCGTGGCGACCGCCCGATCCCGCCCCGCGAGTCCGCCGCGAACCCCCTCTCCCCACGAGCAGCCCGCGCCGGTCGTCCCCTGGCAGCACCCCCCGCCCCCGACGGCGGTCACCAGAGCCCGGTGACCCACCCGGGCCCGGCACGGCACGAGGTGGGATCGTGATGGGGCACGGGACCGTCAGGCGCCGGGCGATGCATGCCGCTCCCCGGCCACCGAGGCGGCGCAGACGCGCCCCGCTCCTCATCGTGGCGGCGAGTGCCCTTGCCGTCGGCCTGATCGCCGGCACCGCCTGGTCGTACGTCACCGCATCCGGCTCAGGCACGGGACTGGGGAAGATCGGGACCACCACCACGGTCACGGTGACCGCGGCCACGGCAACGGCCAGCCTCCTCCCGGCCGGTACGGGGGCGGCCTACTTCACGCTCAAGAACACAAACCCGTTCGTCGTCACGTTCACGAAGCTGACCGGCGCCACAATTGTGTCGAACACAGTGACCGCGTGCCCGAGCGCCAACGTCAGCATCGTTCCGACGATGCCCTACACACTGCCGACCGCAGTGACAGTGGCTGCCAGCACGACCAGTCCCACCAAGTCCATCCCCACCCTGGTGAAGCTGGCCGCCACAGCGCCCACGGGCTGCCAAGGTGTCACGTTCACCCTGACCCTCACCTTCACGGGGAAGTCGTGATGCGCGACGCTGGCCAGCGGCCGACCGGTGCCACGCGAAGCCCGGCGACCGAGGTCGTCGGCACGCGGCACCGGACCACCAGGAGCAGCACGCCGATGGCCCACACCCGTCGAGGGGCTCACGCCGTACCCCGCAGGCCCCGTCGCTACCTGGCGGTGCTCTCCATCACCACCGCCATCGTGGTCGGCTTCGCCGGCGTGGCCGCCGCCACCCTGGCCATCACGGGCACCGGGTCCGCGCAGGCCAAGGCCGAGACCCTGTCGCCTCCCACGGGCCTCACGACAAACGGGGCAGCGACCAGCTCCAAGATCAGCATCAAGTGGACTGCCCCGACCACACCCACCCCCACCGGCTATGTCGTCTACCGGTGCACGGGCACAGGCTGCACGCCCACCACCGCCAACACGATCGCCAGCGGAGGGTGTAAGAGCACGGTTACAGCCCCTCTCGCCACCACCAGCTGCAACGACACAGGACTGAGCGGCGCCACGAAGTACAACTATTCCGTCGCCGCGGTGTACCACAAATGGGTGAGCCCCCTCAGCACGAAGTACCAGGGGCAGACGACCAGCGTCGTCATCACCAACACCGCCTGCACAGTGAAGGTCACGACGAACACCCATGCCACGACAAAGGGGTGCACGGCAGCGTCCAACGAGAAGGTGACCTCACTGGCCCTCTACCCGCCGACCGACATCACCACAGGGGACGTGCTGATCGCCCAGGTGACCGCCCGCGTCGCCCACACAAAGTTCACGAGCATCACGCCGCCCACGGGATGGACCGAGATCCCGACAGCGTCGTACAAGACAAGCGGCACCATCTTCCTCTACGTCTTCTACTGCGTGGTCGGCAAGGCGACAAACTGCAAGAAGACAGCGACCTCGTGGACGTGGAGCTGGGTGTCGTCCCAGACACCCAACCCGGACGCGTCCGGCGGGATCATGCAGTTCAGCGGCGTGACACCGACGACGCCGGTCGATGTGGCGAAGACCACACATGGTGGCAGTAACGGGTGGCTCACGGCGACAGCGCCATCGGTGACGACGACGAAGAACGGCGACGAGATCGTGGTCTTCTTCGCCAGCGGTGCCAGGCAGTCGTTCACAACAGCCACCTGCAGCTCCGCCGCCGGCTACGGCATGAAGCACTACTACTCGGCCCGTTCACTGAACACAACATTGAAGACAGGGAAGGCCAACGCCTACGAATCGGACTCCGCCGGCTGTGCCACGACGAGCGTCCAGCCCGCCGCCGGTGCGACGAACACCTTCAAGCTGACCCAGCCGACCGGCGCCAATACAACCTACGCGTGGGACTCGGCCACCCTCGCCCTGAAGCCGTCTTGAGAACGAGGGTGTCACCCTTCTGACGCGCTCGCACAGCGGTGACTGGTGCCCGAACGGGCATGGGAGCTGCCCTGAGTCGGGTTCCGGCTGTCGCCCGGCGACCACCGCCCGTCCGGCAGACCGGCCCAGGCCGGTGCGGTGGACCAGCTCACGGCATCGCCGCCGGGATCGTCGGCCTCGCCCGCCTCGACGGGGTCCACACCGGCGAAGACGAAGGCCTCCGGTCCAGGTGCGAGGAACAAGCCCGCAGGCAGCGATCTTTTTGACCGAAGGGCGGCCATCGGCCATGCTGCTCCGACCTGGCACAGGCGCCGATGGGGGCGCATAGGATGACCGCTGTTCAGAGGGGTGGAGAGGTCATGCAGCACCGGCAGCGACGGGGGGCCGAGGGGCAGAAGCCCAGCCCTGCCCACCTCACAGGCAGAGACTGAGGGATTGGCGGGCGTGCTCCTCGACGACGTACTCAGCCGGATGGCCGAGTCCTTCCCCGACAAGACAGCCTATTCAGTGGTCGACGGTGGTTCGTTGACCTTCGCCGAGTGGGACAGCCAGGCCAATCAACTGGCGCGTGGGCTGGTGTCCGCCGGCATCGCCCCCGACGACCGGGTGGCCGTGCACATCGGCCTGGACAACGCCCTGCGCTGGTTGGTGTCCTACACGGGGGTGCACCGGGCCGGTGCGGTGGCCGTTCCCCTCAGCCCCCGCCTGAATCACGCGGAGGTCGGGCGGATGCTGGCCCACTGCGAGGCTCGCGGGGCGGTGGCCGATGGGGAGCTGGCGGCCGACGACGTCCAGCTGGATCTCGCCGTGGTGGTGGATGCCACCGTCGGTCCCCGGACCGAGCTCGCAGGTGGCAAGACCGCGGTGGTGCCGTGGGACGAGGCGCTCGACGCCGACGGCACGCCCCTGGGGGTTCCCCGCTCCGACAACGACCTCGCCGACATCCTCTACACCTCGGGCACCACGGGCCATCCCAAGGGCGTGGCCGTTCGCCACGTCAACGCGTCGATGGTCACCCCGGGCGCCGCGAACTGGAACGGCGGCGCCTGGTTGCACGCCAGCCCGATGTGCACCTTCGCCGGGCTCGCCTTCGTGTACAACCCGATGACGTTCGGTCTCCGGGGGATCTACATGCCACGCTTCGACGCCGGGCGCTGGCTCGAGGTCGTCGTGAAGGAGCGCCCGGTGGCCGTCTTCCTGGTCCCGGCGATGACCCATCTGCTGCTCGACCATCCCGGGTTCGAGGAGGCCGACCTCTCCTCGATCCAGATCTGCTCTGTCGGAAGTGCCCCACTGGCGCCGTTCGTGATCGAGCGGCTGCAGGAGAAGATGCCGGCCGCGATGGTCTCCAACAACTACGGGATGACCGAAGCAGGCTCGGTCTACTGCCTCACCCCGCAAGGTGAGGCCGTGCGGCGACCCGGTTCGGTGGGGCAGCCCGTGCCCCCGGCCGAGGTGCGGATCGTCGACAGCAGTGAGGCCGAGGTGCCCACCGGCGAGGTCGGCGAGGTCCGTCTGCGCATCCCCGGTCGCCCACGCGAGTACTTCGGGGACCCCGAGGCCACCTCCTCGACCTGGGTGGACGGCTGGTTGGTCACCGGCGACCTGGGTCGGGTGGATGCCGACGGGTACCTCTACATCGTGGGGCGGAGCAAGGATGTGGTGATCCGAGGCGGCAACAACGTCCACGCCGCCGACGTGGAGCATGTGATCCTGGCCCACCCCGCCGTGCAGGAGGCCGCGATCATCGGGGTGCCCCATTCGGTGCTGGGCGAAGACGTCGTCGCCTACGTGGTGCTTCGGCCCGGGCAGGAGCTGGACGGGGAGGAGCTCCGGGCCTACTGCCTCGACGAGCTGGCCGACTACAAGGTGCCCAGGGAGTGGCACTTCGTGGGTGAGCTGCCGCGCAACGCCACCGGCAAGGTGATCAAGCCCCAACTGCGCCTGCGTCACGAGGCGCAGGCCCTCGACGGCTGACCGGTCCGCCCGCACCAAACTGAGGCAAGTGGAGGACGACGGTGGAACCGCTGCATGACCTGACCCTGGCCGACGTCCTGCGGGAGCACCGTCGGAGCCGACCCCAGGCAACCGCCCTCGTCTGCGGGGAGGCGCGCTACACCTACCCCGAGTTCGACCACCGCACCAGCCGCCTGGCCAACGCACTGTCGGCAGAGGGAGTGGGCCAGGGCGACCTGGTGCTGTGGCTCGGGCAGAACTGCCACCGGCTGCTCGAAGGCCTCCTGGCCTGCGCCAAGATCGGCGCGGTCTTCTCGCCGGCCAACTGGCGTCAGAGCGCCTCGGAGCTGGTGACCCTGCTGGACGACGCCAAGGCCAAGGTCGTCATCTACCAGGAGGAGGAGATCGGGGCGGCCGTGGCCGAGGCCCGGGCCACCTGGAAGGGCCACGCCCGCTGGCTCCAGCACGACCGGCTCGACGGCGAGGGCACCTACGAGGCGTTTCTCGACTCGGGAGCCCCCCACGACCCCGAGGTCCCCGTGGACCCGGCGTGGCCGGTGCTCCAGCTCTACACGGGGGCCTTCGGCGGTGTGCCCAACGGGGCCCAGCTGGCCCACCAGGCGATCCTGGCCCAGGACCTGGTGGTGGCCATGCTCCAGCGCGTTTCCGAGGACACCGTGTACCTCAACTCGGGCCCCATGTTCCACGTGGCGACCCTCATGACGACCTTCGCCACCTTTCGCATGGGCGGGACCAACGTGCTCACCCGCCGGGTCGATGCCGAAGAGCTCTGCCGGATCATCGAGACCGAACGTTGCAACTACGGCTTCGTCATGGGCCCGACCGCCACCGAGATCCTCGAGATCAACAAGGACGGCCGATACGACCTCTCCAGCCTCCGCACCTTCGGGGGCGGGAAACGCTGGAACGCCATGATCCAGGTCGACGACAGCCCGTGGGGCACCCACCCCGCCGGCTACGGCCAGACCGAAGTGACGGGCATGCTCACCTACAACGCACTGGGCATCGGCTCGACGGGCACCAGCGGCCGGCCGTCACCGTTGGTCCAGGTGCGCATCGTCGACCCCGACGGCAACGAGGTCCCGCCGGGCGAGACCGGCGAGATCGTGGCCCGGGGTCCCATCGTGGCCAACGGTTATCACGAGCGACCCGAGCTCAACGCCCAGCGGTTCCGCGGGGGCTGGTGGCACACCAGCGACCTCGGGAGGAGGGAGCCCGACGGCTCGATCACCTTCGTCGCCCCCCTCACCCGGATCGTGAAGTCGGCGGCGGAGAACGTCTACCCGGCCGAGGTCGAGGGCTGCCTGGCCCGGCACCCGGCGGTGAAGGAGGCGGCGATCATCGGCATCCCCGACAAGGTCTGGACCCAGCGGGTCATGGCCGTGGTGGTGACGAAGGAGGGGGAGACGGTCACGGCCGACGAGCTCATCGAGCACTGCCGCTCGCACATCGCCTCGTACAAGAAGCCGAGCCTCGTGGAGTTCGTGGACGAGCTGCCCAAGAAGGGCTGGGCGGTGGACTACGAGGCGCTGGACGAGCGGTTCGGCGGGGGCGGCTACCCGGGGCTCGGGACCGCGCACTGACCCGGTCGCTCGGCCCCTGCGCGGCGCCCCGGCACGACCACCGGGTGCGCCGGTTGGCGGGGGACTCCTCGAGGCCCCCACTTGCAGAGAACGGGTGGGACCGGCTGAGATCGGCGGCGAGGAGGCCAGGGTTGCCCGGAAGACACCGCATCGCCAGGTACGCGGGTGGGGCCGCCGCCGCCACCCTGGCCGCCCAGTACTTGCCGAGCACGGTCACCCTGGGCCAGTGGACCACGCTCCAGGCACTGCCCGGTGGGCTGTGCCGGTGGCAGGGCCCCCCGGTCGCCCCCCGGGTCGCCCTCACCTTCGACGACGGGCCCAGCCCCGAGGCCACGCCCGCCGTCCTGGACCGCCTGGAGGCGCTCAACCTGCGGGCGACCTTCTTCCCCCTGGCTTCCCTCGTGGAGCGCCACCCCGACCTGGTGGCCGAGGTCGTCAGCCGTGGCCATGCCGTGGGGACCCATGGCCACCGCCACCTGCACCACCTCGCCCACTCGCCGGCTTGGGTGGCGGCCGACCTGGCCGAGGCGGCCCGGGTCATGACCTCCGTCGGCCTCGACCCCACCTGGTACCGACCGAGCTACGGCCAGGCCACCGGGTCCACCCTGGTGGCCGCCCGGCTGCGGGGGTGGCAGACGGTGCTCTGGTCGGCCTGGGGGCGGGAGTGGACGACGACCGACCCCGGGGAGGTGGCCGGGCGGATCGGCCGCCGTCTCCGGCCCGGGGCGGTGGTGCTGCTCCACGACAACGACGCCTTCGGCACCCCCGGCATGTGGCGGGTCGGGCTCGACTCGCTCGAGCTGGTGGCTGCGGACCTCGAGCGGCGCGGCCTGGAGGCGGTGACCCTCGACGAGTTGGTGGGCGCCGCGGCGGGGTGACCTCCGGACCGGTTCGGGGACACTGGCGACGAGGCTCTGACGGGGCAGAACCAGCACCGAAGGCCCGGGTCGACATCGTGCGTGGGTCGCCGTGAGCGGGGCGAGGGCGGATGCCTCAGCCTCACCACCGGCCTGGCGTCGGGGGTGGATCGGCTAACTGACGACGATCTCGAGCACTGCTGTGTAGCGACCTGCCGCCACGGTGGGGGGAATGGCCAGCGTGAGTGTGCCGCTGCAAGACGAGTTCCCGGCACCGTGCCCGGAGGTTGCGCTGCAGAGCACCTTGGCCACTGTCTTGGAGAGGGCGCTGGCCGGTCCGGCGACCACCCCTGTGGCGCTCCCGGTGATGACCGTGGGCAGCCACAGAAGATCGCTGGCCGGGATGCTGTTGTCGGCTCGGTTCCCTGACGGGGTGGCATTGACGAAATTGCCCTGGAGCTGGCCGGTGACCGTCCAGCCGGCGGCGGTGCCCCGGTTGTCGGCGACATGGATGATGTTGAGTGATCCCTGTGCCGCGTGCATGCCGGACGAACTGCCCAGTGAGAGGGGGGCCAGGTCCACCGTGGAGGGGTTCGGGTTTGTGCTGCCGGCCGACTCGCTCACGTCCAGGCCGTTGCCGATCAGGGTCTCGGTGGTGGTGGGCGATGTGCTGGGCCCGTAGCCGGGAGTCCCGAGGTACTTGGCGACGACTGTCTGCATTGTCAGGAGGACGTACGTGACGGTGCAGGTCGCGGTCCCGCCCGAGAGGGGCTGCGCGGTGCACCCGGAGACGGGGTGGCCGTCGGCCACGAACTCCACGTTCCCCGATGGGACCCCGACGCTCGGCGCTGTCGAGTGCACCCTCGCCGTGTAGGCGATCGGTGTGCCCACCGTGCCGGGGTTGGCCGAGGATGTGAGCGAGATGTGGGTCGACCCCCGCAGGACGGACACGACGGCGGTGGCCGGGGTGAAGCCGGTGTCCCCCGGGGTCGTGTCGCCGGCGGTGAGGGTCGCCGAGGGCGGTGTGGAAAGGGTGCACCCGGCGAATGTGGCGGCGCCGGCCGAGGCCATCTCGGTGGTAGCGCTGGCGCAGGCCAGCGAGGAGCCGGAGAGGACGATGGTGTCGCTCGAGCCGGTACCGGTACGGATCCGGTTGCCGAAGCCGTCGGTGACCAGCACCGTGAGCGGGAAGGTCTGGCCCACCGTGACCGAGGTCGGCGGGGCTGTGAAGAACAGCTGGCTGGCCGGTCCGGCGTCGACGAGGACTGTGGCGCTGGCGGGAGTGATGCCTGTGTCACCGATGGTGGTGTCGCTGGCGGTCACCGTGTGCGTGCCGGCCGAGGTGGGAAGGACGCAGGCGGGGAATGCGGCCTGGCCGGCTGTGGCGTGGACGGTGTCGGACGAGCAGTTCGCCCCAGACACGGTGATGGCGTCGTGCGAGCCGGTTCCGCTGGTGACCCTGTTGCCGAAGGGATCTTCGACCCGGACCGTGAAAGAGGTGGCTGTGCCGGCGGTGACGCTGGCCGGCGGGGAGATG
>JBKQNY010000037.1:0-3989 GCA_052145775.1 Acidimicrobiales bacterium | reverse complement strand
CGGGTGGACAACCAGATCTACGCCGAGGTCAACCGCCAGCTGGTGGAGGAGGGCAAGCGGCCGGCCGAGGGCCGGCCCGAGCTCATGGGGATCACCAAGGCGTCGCTGGCCACCGACAGCTGGCTTTCGGCCGCGTCCTTCCAGGAGACCACCCGGGTGCTGACCGAGGCGGCCATCGAGGGCCGCAGCGACCAGCTCTTCGGCCTGAAGGAGAACATCATCATCGGCAAGCTCATCCCGGCCGGCTCGGGCATGGACCGGTACCGCAACCTGCGCCTGGAGATGCCCGACGCCGAGGCGATCCCCTTCTGGGCCCAGACCTCGGGGGACTCGGACACCGAGGACCTGGCCGCCTGGCTGCGTGACGTCGGCGGCGACTCGGGGTCCGAGGACCCGTTCGAGTCGCCGATCGACGCCAGCTGGCTGGGCACCGCACCGGGGGCGGACGAGGGCGCCGCCGCCGACGGCGGGGGCGAGCCCCCCTCCGTGGAGGCGGGGGCCTGACCAGGAGCGCCTTGCCCGTTACGCCGGTGTGCCCTAGCATGGCACCCCTGCGCGGCGGCGCGCCCTCGGGCGCGCCGAGCGCGACGAACCCGCAGTCAACGACCTAGAGGTAGCGCGTGCCCACGATCGCCCAGCTCGTCCGCAAGGGACGGCAGGCCAAGACGACCAAGACCAAGACCCCGGCCCTGCGGGGGGCCCCGCAACGGCGGGGGGTCTGCACCCGCGACTCCACGACCACGCCCAAGAAGCCGAACTCGGCCCTGCGCAAGGTGGCGCGTGTCCGGCTCACCAGCGGGGTGGAGATCACCGCCTACATCCCCGGCGTCGGCCACAACCTCCAGGAGCACTCGATCGTCCTGGTCCGCGGGGGCCGGGTGAAGGACCTCCCGGGCGTCCGCTACAAAGTGATCCGCGGCGCCCTCGACACCTCGGGCGTGCGCGAGCGGAGCCAGGCCCGCAGCCGCTACGGCGCCAAGAAGGAGTCCTGAGATGCCCCGCAACGGCCCCGCCACCCGCCGCGACCTCCAGCCCGACCCCGTCTACCGGTCGGTGCTCGTCACCCAGGTGGTCAACAAGGTCCTGACCAGGGGGAAGCGCACCCTGGCCGAGCGCATCGTCTACGGCGCCCTCACCATGGTCGAGGAGCGGGCCGGCTCCGAGCCGGTGGCCGTCCTGAAGCGGGCCGTCGAGAACACCCGCCCCGAGCTCGAGGTGAAGAGCCGCCGCGTGGGTGGCGCTACCTACCAGGTGCCGGTGGAGGTCCGCCCGCGCCGCGCCACCACGTTGGCCATCCGCTGGCTGACCGGGTTCTCCCGCCAGCGCCGCGAGAAGACCATGGCCGAGCGGCTGGCCAACGAGATCCTGGACGCGTCCAACGGCATCGGCGCGGCGGTCAAGCGCCGCGAGGACATGCACAAGATGGCCGAGTCCAACAAGGCCTTCGCCCACTACCGCTGGTAGTGAGCCCCGCAGTCTTCGAGGTAGCGCACCATGGCTGATCCCCTCCCCATCCGCGAATTCCCGCTGGCCAGGACCCGCAACATCGGGATCATGGCCCACATCGACGCGGGCAAGACCACCACCACCGAGCGGATCCTGTACTACACCGGCCGCAACTACAAGATCGGCGAGGTCCACGAGGGCGCGGCCACCATGGACTGGATGCCCCAGGAGCAGGAGCGGGGCATCACCATCACCTCGGCCGCCACGACCTGCCGGTGGCGGGACACCTGGATCAACATCATCGACACCCCGGGCCACGTCGACTTCACCGTCGAGGTCGAGCGCTCGCTGCGGGTGCTCGACGGCGCGGTGGCCGTCTTCGTCGCGGTGGCCGGTGTGGAGCCCCAGTCCGAGACCGTGTGGCGCCAGGCCAACAAGTACCGGGTCCCGCGCATCTGCTTCGTGAACAAGATGGACCGGATCGGCGCCGACTTCGGCCGCACCGTCGAGATGATCCGGGACCGCCTCGACGCCAACCCCGCCGTGGTGCAGCTGCCCATCGGGGCCGAGAGCGAGTTCCGCGGCGTCGTCGATCTCCTCGCCATGGTGGCCCTGGTCTGGGAAGAGGGCATGGGGGAGAAGTGGGAGGAGACCGAGATCCCCGACTCCATGGCCTCCGATGCCGACGACGCCCGCCACCAGCTGGTCGACGTCCTGTCCAACTACGACGACGGGATCATGGAGAAGTACCTGGCCGAGGAGGAGATCACCGGCGACGACCTGCGGCGGGCCCTGCGCACGGCCACCCTGTCGAGCGACGTGGTGCCGGTGCTGTGCGGCTCGGCCTTCAAGAACAAGGGCGTCCAGCCCATGCTCGACGCCGTGGTGGACTACCTGCCGAGCCCCCTCGACCTGCCGCCCACCCCGGGCACCAAGCCGGGCAAGGACGAGGAGACGGCGGAGCGGCCGCCTGACGACGACGCGCCCTTCGCCGCCCTGGCCTTCAAGATCATGACCGACCCCTACGTGGGCAAGCTCACCTACCTGCGGGTCTACTCGGGCACCCTGCGCAAGGGGGCCACGGTCACCAACACCACCAAGGATAAGAAGGAGCGGATCGGCCGGCTGCTCCAGATGCACGCCAACCACCGCGAGGACAAGGACGCTTGCTTCGCCGGCGACATCATGGCCGCCGTGGGGCTGAAGCAGACCACCACCGGCGACACCCTTTCCGACCCCGCCCACCCCATCATCCTCGAGGAGCTCACCTTCCCCGAGCCGGTGATCCACGTGGCCGTCGAGCCGAAGACCAAGGCCGACCAGGACAAGCTGTCTAAGGCGCTCTTCGCCCTCTCCGAGGAGGACCCGACCTTCCGGGTCCGCTCGGACGAGGAGACCGGACAGACCGTGATCTCGGGCATGGGCGAGCTCCACCTCGAGGTGCTGGTCGACCGGATGCTGCGCGAGTTCAGCGTCGACGCCAACGTGGGCAAGCCCCAGGTCGCCTACCGCGAGACCATCCGCAAGCCGGTGGAGAAGGTCGAGGAGCGCTACGTCCGCCAGACCGGCGGCCGGGGCCAGTACGGCCACGTGGTCATCAGCCTCGAGCCCACCGGCCCCGGCGGGGGCTACGAGTTCGTGGACAAGATCACCGGCGGGGTGATCCCTAAGGAGTACATCCCCTCGGTGGACGCCGGCATCCAGGAGGCCCTCACCTCGGGGGTGCTGGCTGGCTACCCCACCGTCGACGTCAGGGTGACCCTCACCTACGGCTCCTACCACGACGTCGACTCCTCGGAGATGGCCTTCAAGATCGCCGGCTCCATGGCCGTGAAGAAGGCGGCCCGGGAGGCCAGCCCCGTCCTCCTCGAGCCGGTCATGGCCGTGGAGGTCGTCACCCCCGAGGACTACATGGGCGACGTGATCGGGGACCTGTCGTCCCGCCGGGGCCGGGTGGAGGGCATGGAGCAGCGCGGCAGCAGTCACGTGGTCCGGGCCCAGGTACCGCTGGCCGACATGTTCGGCTACGCTACCGATCTGCGTTCGCGGACCCAGGGTCGCGCCACGTACACGATGCAGTTCAACGCATACAACGAGGTCCCCGAGTCGATCTCCAAGGAGATCATCGCTCGGGCCCGCGGCGAGTAGTCCCGCCCCAGTTCCAGAGCAAGGAGTAGCTCTTCATATGGCCAAGCAGAAGTTCGAGCGCTCGAAGCCCCACATCAATGTGGGCACGATGGGGCACATCGACCACGGCAAGACCACGTTGACGGCGGCCATCACCAAGGTGCTGTCGGAGAACAACCCCAACACCTCCTTCACCCCGTTCGACCAGATCGACAAGGCGCCCGAGGAGAAGCAGCGGGGCATCACCATCTCGATCGCCCACGTCGAGTACGAGACGGCCAACCGGCACTACGACGTCGACATGCCCGGCCACGCCGACTACATCAAGAACATGATCACCGGCGCCGCCCAGGTGGACGGGGCCATCCTGGTGGTGTCGGCCGCCGACGGCCCGATGCCCCAGACCCGTGAGCACG
>JBKQNY010000036.1:0-2821 GCA_052145775.1 Acidimicrobiales bacterium | reverse complement strand
TCACGCCCCGGCCGGCGGCCGGTCGTCGGACGACCACGGGGCCACACGCCCGGCGGCCGTGGGCAGCCAGAGCTCGCGGACCACCGGCCGGCTGGCCACCCCCCGGCCGTGGGCCACGACCGTCACCCGCCGGCCCGCCAGCCGCCCGGCCCCCCGGTCCAGACCGTGCCAGCGGGGGTGGCGCACCTCGAGCCGCACGTCGGCCGGATCCGGCCACGACGACCGGGTCCCCACCACCACGAGGACGGCCCCCTGCCGGCGGGCCCGGGCCACCAGCGAGCGCGCCGCCTGGGGGCGGGCCCGGCCCGGCGGCTCCACCGTCACCACGTCGAACCCCTCGAGCAGCCGGCCGGCCGCCACCGCCCACTGCGCCGCCGGGGCGCGGACCACCACGAGCCGCCGCAGGTCGATGCCGTAGCCGGCGGCGGCCAGCGCGCCCAGGTCCTCCACCCCGACCAGGCCGCACCACGACCCGGCGGCCGACGCCGCCCCGAGCACCGCCAGCGTCAGGCTGAGGGCGCCCTCGCCGGTGCAGTGCACGACGGTCCCCCGGCGCAGCCCGCCGTCGGGCATGAGCGGCACCAGCGGCCCGGGGACCGGCAGCAGCCGGGTCCGGCTGGCCGCGGTGGGCCGGACCCGGCTGGCCAGGGCCCCCAGCCCACCCCCGCCCGCCGGGGCAAGCCGGCGGTCGAGGGTGGCCGGGGATCCGCCTTCTACGAACATATGTTCGCTATCGTACCCAGGGTGGGGGGTTGCGTCACACGCCCCGGTCAGGGCCGATTTCGGTTCCGCTGCGACCGGGAAGGTCGCTCCCTCTCCGGGGCTCGGTCGACCTCAGTAGACGTTGGGCACCATGCGCAGCACGGCGTTCCCGAGAGCCCACAGCATCCCCAAGAGGATCGGGGCGGCGATGATCCACGTCCGCAGCAGTCCCCAACGGGCCCAGAGCCACCACACGAAGGCTGAGGTGCCGGCGAGGACAGCCAGCCACAGCGCCGCCGCCGGCCAGGCGGACAGCTCGCTGTGACCCGGAAGCTCCGCTGTGGGCACCGAGCGGGGGAGGCCGGGCGGGACCCGGAGGGCGCGTCCTTGGAGGCGGGCCTCGACGTAGGTGAGACGTGTGGCCTTCACGTTGCTCGCACCGGACCCCGCAGAGGTTCCCAGCACCATGACACTGCCGGTCGCCGGCACCGAGATGGGTCGGATCCCCGGCGCCAGCGCCCCGATGACCCTGTAGTGGAACAGCCCCTGTCCCGTACGAACGGTGATCACGTCCCCGGCATGCAGGAGCCCGATGTCCCGGAACGGGCCCCCGGCCGTCGAGCTCTTTCCGAGCAGCACCGACTCCCCCGACTGCCCGGGCAACGGGGTGTCCCGAAGGTGACCGGGTCCCGCCAGCATGTCCCCCGACGACGTCCCTTCCACCACGACGACGTCATGGAGCCCGGCCACCGGTGCGGTGAGGAGCGCCACCGGTGAACCGGGCGGGATGTCACCACCGATCTTCGGAGCGACCGGGCTCGACGGGTCCAAGAGCCCCCGGAACTCCGCGTAGAGCTGGTGCTGGCTGCGTTGCTCCTGAAGGCCGCTCAGCCCGAAGGCGAACACGCCCAGGAACAACGCCGTGATCGAGACGAACAGGACGATCGCCAGCACCACGGCGAGCGGCCCGGGCCTCGGTGGACCGACACGCTCGGGGAGCTCCTCCTCAAGACGCCCGACTTCTTCCTCCACTTGCACCGGTCGGACCTCGTCGACTGAAGAGGGAAGGACGTCGATTACCATCGCTTCCGCTTCCGGCCGACACGGTACAGCACGGGGATGGCGATCACTCCGAGCAGTGCCAACCCGAAGACGAGCGGGGCTGGCATCCCGCCGATCCAGAGCTTCACGTCCGCCGTTGGGTCGAAGAAGAGGGAGCGTGTCCGAGCCGAGGCGCGGGCGGCCCGGTGGGAGTCGGTGGCCGGGGCGGCTCCGCCTGACTCGGACCGAACCTCTGTGGCCGCGAACAGATGACCCCGGGCCGGCACGATTGTGGCCAGGGAGAAGCCGCCCGCCCCCGACCCGCCTGTGGTCGCCGTCCCGCTCGCCGGTGCGGACCCCGTCGAGTCGGGCGAGGCCGACGACGCCGACGGCGCAGGAGTGACCCCGACCACCGAGGGCACCTGGCCGTTCTGCGCCGCCACGTCTGTGGCCGCGGCCAGGGTGTAGCTGGCCAGGGCGCCCAGGCCGTCGGCGGCATCCAGCGGCAGGTACCCGGGGGGCAGCTGTCCGACGCCCGGCCCCGGCGTCTGTCCTGTCGTGGCGGCGAACTTGAGCAGGTCGGCGTAGTCCTGCGCGTCTGTGGCTGTCAGTCCACTCGTCGGCACGGCGGCGTAGACCACCAGGGTGCCGGGGTAGGCGGCGGCCCCGGCGGTGGTCTGGAATGTGCTGTACGGGATCGGCCAGGTCCCTGTTGTCGGATCGGGCTTGAGCAGCGAGGTGGCTGCCTTGAGCGATGTTGTCGACGGCGCGACGTACGTCCCTGTCGTCGTCTCCAGCGCCGCCGTCTGCAGCAGGTACCGCTGTGCGTCGGCGAGCGGGGTGACGCCGATGAGGAAGCGGAACCCGGGTGACTGCCGCTTGGCCGCAGTCAGCTTCTCGCCGGCCGGGGAACCCTGGATCGGTTGTGTGCAGGTGGTCGTCGAATTGGGCTGGTTGAATTGGACCGCCTGGCTAATGTCCTCCAGGTTGGCGAGCGGCGCCGCCACCAGCGGCTGGTACGGCACCGGCTCGGAGTAGAGGCAGTTGTTCAGTTGGCCGCCGTCGGCGTCATAGTATG
>JBKQNY010000035.1:0-21926 GCA_052145775.1 Acidimicrobiales bacterium | reverse complement strand
CCGGGGCAGGTCGCGGGCGCGCTATCTCCTCATGAAGCTCCTCGAGCGGGCCCGCACCAAGCAGGTCGACTTCCCCGCCGCCGTGTCGACCCCGTACGTGAACACCATTCCGGCCGACGCCGAGCCCTGGTTCCCCGGTGACGAGTACCAGGAGCGCCGCATCCGCGCCTACATCCGCTGGAACGCGGCGGCCATGGTCACCCGGGCCAACGCGCGCACCGAGGGCATCGGTGGACATCTCTCGACCTACGCCAGCTCGGCCGCCCTCTACGAGGTCGGCTTCAACCACTTCTTCCGGGGCAAGGACGACGGCGGCGCCGGCGACCAGGTCTACTTCCAGGGCCATGCCTCGCCGGGCATCTACGCGCGGGCGTTCGTCGAGGGACGGCTCTCCGAGGCCCAGCTCGACAACTACCGCCACGAGGTGGGCGGTGCCGGCCTGCCCAGCTACCCCCACCCGCGCTCGATGCCCGACTTCTGGGAGTTCCCCACCGTGTCAATGGGCCTCGGACCTCTGAGCGCCATCTACCAGGCCCATGTCAACCGCTACTTGCACCACCGCCGTCTGGTGGACACCAGCGGCAGCCGGGTGTGGTGCTTCGTGGGGGATGGTGAGATGGACGAGCCCGAGTCGATCGGGGCCCTCGGGGTGGCCGGCCGCGAGCACCTCGACAACCTCATCTTCGTGGTCAACTGCAACCTGCAGCGTCTCGACGGGCCGGTCCGGGGCAACGGCAAGATCATCCAGGAGCTCGAGGCCCTCTACCGCGGGGCGGGCTGGAACGTGATCAAGGTCATCTGGGGGTCGCGCTGGGACGAGCTGCTCGCCCGCGACGTCGACGGAGTTCTCCTCAACAAGATGAACACCACGGTCGACGGCGAGTTCCAGAAGTACGCCACCGAGTCGGGGGCCTACATCCGCGAGCACTTCTTCGGCCCCGACCCGCGGCTGCGCAAGCTGGTGGAGCACCTGAGCGACGACGAGCTGCGGACCCTCCCCCGGGGCGGCCACGACTACCGCAAGCTGTACGCCGCCTACAAGCTGGCCACCGAGGCGCGGGGGGCCCCCACGGTGATCCTGGCCAAGACGATCAAGGGCTGGACGCTCGGCCCCGAGATCGAGGCCCGCAACGCCACCCACCAGATCAAGAAGATGACCAAGGCCCAGCTGCGGGCGCTGCGCGACACGCTGTGGCTGGCCGACGAGATCCCCGACGAGGCCCTCCAGGCCGACGCCCCGCCCTACTACCGGCCCCCCGAAGGTTCCGAGGCCCACGAGTACCTGATGGCCCGGCGCCGGGTCCTCTCGGGCTCGCTCCCCCGCCGGGTAGTGCGACCGGCTCCGGTGACCCTCCCGGACCCCAAGGTCTTCGCCGACCTCACGGCCGGGTCGGGCAACCAGTCGGTCTCGACCACCATGGCCTTCTCCCGCCTGCTGCGGAACCTGGTCCGGGACCCCGCCTTCGGCCCGCTGGTGGCGCCGATCGTCACCGACGAGGCGCGCACCTTCGGCATGGAGCCGATCATCGCCGAGGCCAAGATCTACGCCCCCGAGGGCCAGCGCTACGTGCCGGTCGACGCCGACCTGCCGCTGCACTACGCCGAGAGCACGTCGGGCCAGCTCCTCCAAGAGGGGATCACCGAGGCCGGGGGGACGGCCGCCTTCACCGCCCTGGCCACCTCCTACGCCACCTGGGGCCACCCGATGCTGCCGGTCTACCTCGTCTACTCGATGTTCGGCTTCCAGCGGGTGGGCGACCTGCTCTGGGCCCTCGGCGACATGCGGGGCCGGGGCATCGTGGCCGGCTGCGTCGCCGGCCGGACGACGCTGCTCGGCGAGGGGCTCCAGCACGACGACGGCCAGTCGCCGCTGCTGGCCTCCACCAACCCGGCCGCCGCCGTCTACGACCCCGCCTTCGCCTACGAGCTGGCCGTGGTGGTGGAGGACGCCATCGGGCGGATGCTCGGCCCCCACCCCGAGGACCGGTTCTGGTACCTCACGCTCTACAACGAGAACTACCCCATGCCGCCCCTGTCCGAGGGGCCCGAGGGCGAGCTGGTGCGCAAGGGCATCGTCGAGGGCCTCTACCCCTTTGTCGGCCCGGCCGGCCGGGCCGGCGACCGCCGGGTCAGCCTCTGCTTCTCGGGGCCGATGTGGCAGGTGGCCATGGAGGCGCGCCGCCTCCTGGCCGAGGACTGGGGGGTGTCGGCCGACGCCTGGTCCGCCACCTCGTGGAGCGAGCTCCGGCGCGAGGCGCTGGTGGCAGAGCGGTGGAACCGCCTCCACCCCGGTGCGACGGCGCGCACCCCGCGGGTCACCGAGCTCCTGGGCCGCGGGGCGGACCCGGTGGTCGCCGTCACCGACTACATGCGCGCCGTGCCCGACCAGGTCGCCCGCTGGGTGGCCCGGCCGTTCACCTCGCTCGGGACCGACGGCTTCGGGCGCTCCGACGCCCGGGCGGCCCTCCGCCGGCACTTCGAGGTGGACGCGGCCCACGTGGTGGTGGCCGCGCTGGCCTCGCTGGCCGCCCTCGGCCGGGGCCAGCCCTCCGAGGTGTCGGCGGCCATCGCCGCCTACGGCGTCGACCCCGAGGCCGTCACGCCCTTCTCCGCCTGAGGGCCCCGGTCAGTCCCGGGGAGCCTCCGCCGACGCACCGGCCGAGGACGGGCCGGCCACCAGGGCCCGCAGTGCGGCCCGGTCGACCTTGCCCGAGGCCAGGGTGGGCAGCGCCGGGAGGCGGACCAGCCGCTCGGGCGCCTTGTGGCGGGCCAGCCCCCGCGCCGAGAACCAGCGCCGGCAGGCGTCGAGGTCGAAGGTGGCGGGGGCCACCACCACCGCCGCCACCCGTTCGCCCATGAGGGGGTCGGGGTAGGGAACGGCGGCGGCCTGGCCCACGTCGGGATGGGCCTCGAGGACCCCCTCCACCTCCACGGCCGACACGTTCTCCCCGCCACGGATGATCACGTCGTCCAGCCGGCCCGCCACGGCCAACCAGCCGTCGCCGTCGACGGTGGCCAGGTCCCCGGTCCGGAACCACCCGCCCCGGGCCACGCGCCCGGCGTTGTCCCGTTGGTCGGCGTAGCCGACGAACAGCTCGGGGCCGCGGACCCACAGCTCCCCGGGCGACCCGGCCGGCAGAGGGCGGCCGTCGACGGGGTCGACCACCCGCAGCTCCGCCCCGCCCGCGGACCGCCCGTCGGTGCCCGACGCCCGCTCGGCCGGGTCCGACGGGAAGGTGGTCGTCACCATGGGCGCCTCGCTCGAGCCGTAGGTGCGCTTCACCCGGCAGCCGAGCAGCCCCGAGGCCCCCGCCACGAAGGCCGGGGTCACCGGCGCCCCGCCCACCGAGACCAGCCGGAGGGTCGAGGCGCGCCCCGGGTCGAAGTTGGGTGCGCCCGTGAGCCCCACGACGAAGGTCGGTGGCCCGGTCAGGACCGTGACCCTCTCGGTGGCGAGCAGCTCCACTGCCCGCTCGGGGTCCCAGCGGGGCATGAGCACCGAGACCGTGCCGAGGGCCGCCGGGAGGAGCACCCCGTTGAGCAGCCCCGACACGTGGGAGAGGGGGGCCGGGGTGAGGACCACGTCGCCGGGGACCAGGCCGTGGGCACGCCCCATCGTCACCGTCTTCCAGACAAGGCCGCGCTGGGTGTGCAGGACCGCCTTGGGCCGGCCGGTGGACCCCGAGGTGAAGATGACCGCGGCCAGGTCGGCGGGCCGGGCGGCCGAGCCTTCCGGGCCGACCGGCGGGCCGTCGGGGAGCGCGCCGAAGCCGTCTGGGTGGGAGAGGACCTCGACCGCCCCGTCCAGCGCGGCGGCCGGCGAGCCCTCGCCCCCCAGCACCAGGCGCGGACGGGCGGCGGCCACCGACGCCTCCACGTCGGCGGGCCCGGCGGCGCGGTTGATCGGCACCGCCACGGCCCCCAGCCGCCAACAGGCGCGCAGCAGACAGACCGCGGCCGCCCCGTTGGGGAGCTGGAAGGCCACGCCGTCGCCGCGTCGGACACCGGCCTGCCGCAGCCGCCCGGCCAGCCCGTCGACGGCCGACGCCAGCTCGGCCCCGCCCAACCGCCCGTCGCTGTCGACCACCCGGTGGGTCCCGGCCGCCACCGGTGCGCTCAGCAGCGCGTCGAGCGAGCCGTGGTCCCACGGTCCGTGCGGCCGCAGGTACTCGGCTCGCCTGGTGTGTTGGAGGGTGGCCCGCAGCCGACGGCCGCGCGGGCCGGGCGGACGGGCCGTGGTCAGTGCGGCTCCCAGGCGTCGGGGTCGGTGGTGAGGCGCACGACGGCGTCGGGCAGCTTTCCCGTGACCACGTCGTCCAGGCTCACCTGCTCGAGCACCTCGCGCAGCGACGCCCGCACCGCCACCCACACCTGCTGGAGGTGCTCGGCGGCGCCGCCGTAGGAGGTGGCCTCGGGCCGGAACCCCCGGACCTCGGCCAGCGGACCGTCGAGGGCCCGGATCACCTCGGCGAAGCTGATCTCCGCCGGCGGCCGCGCCAGGCGGTAGCCGCCGTCGGCACCTCGCTGGCTGGCCACCAGGCCGGCCCGGCGCAGGTCGGCCAGGATGGCCCCCAGAAAGCGTGGCGGCAGGCCCTGGTCGGCGGCGAGCGAGTCGGCCGTGCACGGCGTGCCGGCCGCGGCCAGTGAGAGGAGGGCCCGCAGCCCGTAGTCGACCTTGGCCGGGATGTGCACGGGTCGATTCTGCCCCGAACGGCGACGGTCGTGGAGGACGGGGCCCTCCGGCCTACCCCGTGGCCCCGAGTGCGGCCAGGCGGGCGGCGAGCTCCTTCAGCACGCGGTCCTGGGCCATGAGGTGCTCTTGGAGCTTGACCGACTCGTGGAGGACGGCGTCGGCGTCGTTGTAGGTGGCGTCGGCCCGCTTGTCCGCCGCCGCCGCCAGCACGTTCTGCCCGACGATGATCACCGAGAGCAGCACCAGCTGCAAGAAGGTCTGGGAGATCCACGAGACGAGGACGACCACGCTGTGGGCGCTGATGGCCGACGGCAGGCTGACGGCGGCCAGGGCGGCGAAGGCGTAGGCGCACCACATCGTGCCCACCCCCTTGGTCACCTGGACCGCCAGCCAGGCATTGAACCGCTCCATGGGGCTGTTCACCGGGAGCTGCTCAGCGACGTGTACCGGCGCTGTGGTGCCCTCGAGCTTCGCCCTGGTCCTCCCGTGCGGGACGTAGTCGTAGATGGTGTGATCGCTCATCGAGGGGCTCCCGTGGTCGTGGCCGGTGCGGCCGGCGTCGATGACATCTTCGCCGTGACCGTACCGCCGCACCGCAATGGCGGATTGCGAGGAGGCCGTCCACTCCGGCCTTGGCACGCCCGAGAACTGGACCTAGCCGGCGGTGGCTGACGCCAAGGAGCGCCCACCCCAACAGATGACGCGCAAGCCGTCATCACTCTTCGTTACCTCCCGACTCGTCGGCGACGTGCCAACGTCAGCACCATCGGCAGGACCGGGACCGTCTGGTGATTCCAGCAAGCCGGGGCACCTCATTGGCGCGAGCGGTGGCGAGCGGCCCGGATGACGGTGGGCGGACTCCCGATGTTTGGGTGACCGGGCATCGGGTACTACCTCTGGGCGAAGGTCGAGTCCCCGCTGCTACCGAAAAGAGGGTCAGATGCACGACGAACAACTTCACGAACTGCTCTTTCAATCCCTGGAGACCGAGCTTGGTGGCGTGCAGGTCTACGAGACGGCGTTGCAGTGTGTGAAGAATGACGATCTGCGAGACGAGTGGAACAAGTACCACGAGCAGACGACCCGTCACGTCGAGGTGGTCGAGAGGCTTCTTGCGGCCTTCGGTCTCGATCCGACTACCCAAACCCCCGGTCGTCAGGTGGTCCGGCACATCGGCACCTCGTTGGTGAAGGCCATGGAGATGGCCCTCGCCGAAGGCCCCCCGGAGGTTGCCGAGCTGGTCGCGGCGGAGTGCGTCATCCTGGCGGAGACCAAGGATCACCTCAACTGGGAACTCATCGGCGAAGCGGCCGAGCGGGTGAAGGGGGAGAAGGGCAAGGCGCTTCGGTCGGCCCACGAAGAGGTCGAGGACGAAGAAGATCAGCACCTCTACCACTCCGCCGGCTGGGGACGAGAGCTCTGGATCGAGTCGCTGGGGATGCCGGCCGTGTTGCCGCCGCCCGAGGAGCAGAAGGACGTGAAGACCGCCATCGGTGCGGCACGGGCCAAGCAGGTCCGCACCGACATGGCCTGAGGCCGTCGACGGCAGACGCTCGGAAGCTGCCGCCCCGCGCGGCGGTGCCCTCGGCGGCAACGGGGCCGACGACGCCGGTCCGACGTGACCTTGTGGGTGATCGAGCCAGCGATGACGGCCGGGACCTACAATCCGGTCCATGCCCCGAAGGTCCCTCCACCTCTCAGGTGACCCGGAGGCCGACGCTCTCCTGACGAGGACACCTCTGGCGCTTCTCATCGGGTTCCTTCTCGACCAGCAGGTCCCCCTGGAGTGGGCCTTCCGCAGCCCGGCCGAGCTGGCCCGGCGGCTCGGGGGCACCCTTGATGCCTCGTCCATCGCCACCATGGACCCCGAGGAGCTGTCGGAGGTCTTCTCCGCCAAGCCGGCCCTCCACCGCTACCCCGGGTCGATGGCCACCCGGGTCCAGGCGATGTGCCGGGCGCTGACCGAGGGGTACCGCGGCGACGCCGCCGCGGTCTGGAAGGGCGCCTCCGACGGTACCGAGCTGCGGCGCCGCCTGGAGGCCCTCCCCGGCTTCGGCCCCCAGAAGGCCCGCATCTTCGTCGCCCTCCTGGGCAAGCAGCTCGGCGTCGACCCCCCCGGGTGGCGGGAGGCCTCCGCCCCCTACGGCGAGCCGGGCAGCTACTCCTCTGCGGCCGACATCGTCGACGGCTCGAGCCTGGAGCGGGTCCGCGCCCACAAGCAGCAGATGAAGGCCGCGGCCAAGGCGACGGCTGCGAAGAAGGCCGGGGGTGCCAAGACCGCGGGCGGTGCCCCAGCCAAGAAGGCGGGCGCCGGATCGGCCGCCGCCCGCCGTTGAGCCGGTCGCTGGACGGCCGACGCCTCTACCTCTGCACGCCCGACCGCCCCGACCTCGAGCGGTTCGTGGCGGCCTGCGTGCGCGGCGGGGTGGACGTGGTGCAGCTGCGGGAGAAGGGGCTCGACGCCCGGCCCCTCCTCGCCCGTGCCCGCGCCCTCGGGTCGGTCTGCCGTGACCTCGGCGTCCCGTTCATCGTGAACGACCGGCCCGACCTCGCTCTCGAGGCCGGGGCCGACGGCGTGCACGTCGGCCAGGACGACGCCCCGCCCGCGCTGGCCCGGCGCATCCTGGGCCCCGGGGCGATCGTCGGGCTCTCCACGCACTCGGTGGACGACCTTGAGCGAGCCGCCTCTGAGCCGGTGGACTACGTGTCGGCCGGTCCCGTGGTGGCCACGCCGACCAAGCCCGGGCGCGAGCCCACCGGCGAGGCCTACGCGGCCTTGGCCGTGGCGCGCTCGATCGTGCCGGTCTTCGTCACCGGCGGGGTCACGCCCGATTCCGTGGGTCCGCTGGCCGCGGCCGGCGTCCGTCACTTCGTGGTGGTCCGCTGGCTCACCGGTGCCGCCGACCCCGAGGCGGCGGCGAGGGACCTGCGGCGCGCCGTCGACGGCGCCCTGGCCGCGTCCGGCCAGGGCCGCTAGGGAGCGGCCCTCAGCGCTGCCGCTCCATCCACCCGGCGAGGGTCGCCACCACCCGGGGGTCGGCCCGCAGCCAGTGGCCGGCGCCGGGGACGATCTGCAGCTCCGCCGGGCCGTCGGTGGACGCGTCGGCCAGGGCGCGGGCCGCCGCCGCCGGCACCTCGTCGTCCCCGGTCCCGTGCATCACCAGGAGGGGCCGCCCGGCCAGGGCGGCCACCGCCTCGAGGGGCCGGAGCGACACCAGCTCGGCCGCCCAACCGGCCACGTCGGCGGGGAACCCCGGGGTGCGGATGGCCCCGCTGCGGCGGCACCGCTCCACCGCCGCCGCCGGCTCGGCGACCCACGAGGCCAGGTCGGCCGGCGCGCCCAGCGACGCCACCCCGGCCACCCGGCCGTCCGCCGCCGCCAGCCGCAGGGCCAGCGCCCCGCCGAGGTCGAAGCCGGCCAGCCACACCCGCCCGGACCGGCCGACCTGCTGGTCGACGAGGAAGGCGAGGTCGGCCAGCCAGCCACCGGCGGAGAAGTCCCCCTCCGAGCCTCCGGCACCCCGCAGCATGCCGACCACCACCGAGAACCCGGTGTCGTGGGCCAGGCGGTCGGCCAGCGACGGCAGGGTCCGCCCGGTGTCTGAGGCGGTGCCGCGCCCGCGGGGCAGCTCGTGGCAGAGCACGAGCAGCGGTCCCGGGGCCGAGCCCGGTGGTGCCGCGGTGGCGTAGGTGCGCAGCACTCCCGCCGGGCCGTCGACCAGCCGCCAGGGCCCGGTCACCGAAGTCCCGACCCGACCGACCGGCGCCGGTCAGATGCCGATGCGCTGGGCCAGGAGCTCGCGGTGGTAGGCGGGGTCGCCGAACAGAAGCTCGGAGGACTTGGCCCGCTTGAAGTACAGGTGGGCGTCGTGCTCCCAGGTGAAGCCGATCCCCCCGTGGATCTGGATGTTCTCGGCCGCGGCATGGAAGTACGCCTCCGAGCAGTAAGACTTGGCCAGGCTGGCCACCACCGGGAGCTCGTCGGAGTCCTCGGCCGCCGCCCACCCGGCGTAGTAGGCGGCCGACTTGGCCGACTCCACCTCGAGCAGCATGTCGGCGCACTTGTGCTTGATGGCCTGGAAGCTCCCGATGGGCCGGCCGAACTGGATGCGGGTCTTGGCGTAGTCGACCGAGCTGTCCAGGCAGTGCTGGGCGCCGCCCACCTGCTCGGCGGCCAGGGCCACCGCGGCCAGGTCCAGGGTCCTGGACAGCCCCTCCTCGGCCCCGCCCTCGGTCCCGATGAGCCAGGCCGGGGTGTCGGAGAACTCGAGCCGGGCCTGCTTGCGGGTCTGGTCCATGGTGGGCAGCGGCGTGCGGGTCAGGCCGTCGGCCTCGCCCTTGACGCCGAAGAGGCTGATCCCTTTCTCGGTGCGGCCCACGGTCAGCACCAGGTCGGCGGTGTGGCCGTCGATGACGAAGCTCTTGTGGCCGCTGAGGGCCCAGGCGTCGCCCGACCTCGTCGCCGCCAGCTCGACCCCCCCGAAGTCCCAGCGCCCGTTGTCCTCGGTGATGGCCAGGGTGCCGATGGTCTCGCCCGAGGCGATCCCGGGCAGGAGGTACTTCTTCGCCCCCTCGTCGCCCGAGGTGAGCAGGGCGTTGGCGGCCAGGGCCACGGTGGAGAAGTACGGGGCGCACAGCAGCACCGACCCCATCTCCTCGAGCACCACGATCAGCTCGACGTAGGAGAAGCCCGCGCCCCCGAACTCCTCGGGGATGGTGAGCGACATGAGCCCGAGCTGCTCGGCCATCTGCTGCCAGACGGCCGGGTCGTACCCCTCGGTGGTCTCCATCAGCCGCCGGACCTCGGCCTCGGGGGACTTCTCGGCCAGGAAGCGGCGGACGGCTCGGCGCAGTTCGTCCTGCTCCTCGCTGAAGGCGAAGTTCATGGGGGTGCCCTTCTCGGTCGGTGCCGGCCAGTGGGCGCCGGCGGCCTCGCCGCCGGCCCGTCGTCGGCGCTCCTCCCCGGCTGTCTACCAGACCGGCCCGGGGCCCGACCAGCGCGGGACGGGCCCCCGCCGGGGTGTGCGATCCTGGTGGCATGGCCGAGTCGTCGAGGATCTGGGAGGACGCCACCTGCGAGGTCCACCGCATGGTGGTGGGGCCGATGGACAACAACGTCTACATCGTCCGATGCCGACGCACCGGGGACGCCCTGCTGGTGGACGCGGCCAACGAGCACGAGTCACTGCTCGAGGTCTGCCGCCGGCTGTCGGTGCGCAGCGTGGTGGAGACCCACGGACACTGGGACCACATCCAGGCCGTCCCGGCCGTGCGCGAGGCGGGCATCTCGGTGGCGGTGACGGCGGAGGACGCCGGGATGCTCCCCTCCTACGACCTCCTGCTGGAGGACGACACGGTGGTCGAGGTGGGCCGGCTCCGGATCCGCACCATCGCCACCCCGGGACACACCCCGGGGTCGATGTGCTTCGCCGTGGAGGGCACCCCCCTGCTCCTCTCCGGCGACACCCTCTTCCCCGGCGGGCCGGGCAACACCTCCTTCGAGGGCGGGGACTTCCCCACCATCATCCGGTCGCTCGAGCACCGGCTCTTCTCCCGCTTCGGTGCCGACACCCTGGTGCTGCCGGGCCACGGGGCCTCCACCACCATCGGCACCGAGTCCCCCCACCTCCAGGAGGGGATCGACCGGGGCTGGTGAGCCGGCGGGGTCGCGCCCGCCGGACCGTCAACGTGGGGCGTCGGGCACCTCGGCCGCCGCCGTGGCGGTGGCCATAGCCGGGAAGGCCCGGCGGAAGGCCCGCAGCGGGTAGGCGGTGAGCCGGCTGCCGGTGCGGGCCCGGGCCGAGGCGCTGCGGGGGAGGTTGAACATGGGACCGAGCTCCCCGAAGTAGTTGCCCGGGCCGATGGTAGCCACGAACTCCTCGGTGCCGTCGGCCCGTGTGCGGTAGATCTCGATCTCGCCCTCCTCGACGACGTAGACCAGCTCGCCGCGGTCGCCCATCTCGAAGAGGACCTGGCCGGCGTCGAGCTTCACCTCCTCGGGACCGCGGTCGGCGCCGCTGAAGTGTGGGACGAGCTCGATGACGCGGTCGGCGATCTGGGTGATGCGGTCGTCGTGGGTGGAGACCAGGACGAGCCTCCCGGCGGTGGCGAGCTTGCGGATCAGCACCAGCACCCCCTCCACCTGGAGGTGGTCGAGGTGGGCGGTCGGCTCGTCGGCCACCACCAGCGGCGGGTCGTGGACCAGCGCCCGGGCGATGGCCACCCGCTGCTGCTGGCCGCCCGACATCTTCCCCGGCCGGTGGCCGGCCCGCTCGGTCAGTCCCACCTCGGCCAGCAGCTCGTCGGCCCGGGCGCCCGCCCGACGGCGTGTGACCTTGGCCAGGCGCAGGGGTGCCATCACGTTGTCCTTGGCGGTGAGGGAGGCGATGAGGTTGAACGCCTGGAACACCACCCCGACGGTCGAGCGTCGGTAGTCGCCCATCTCAGAGCCGCTGAGCCCGGTCACCTCGATGTCCCGGAAGCGGATCGACCCCGAGGTCGGCGTGAGCAGGCCCGCCAGGCAGGAGAGGAGCGTCGTCTTGCCACATCCGCTCGGGCCGAGGAACACCACCAGCTCCCCGTCGTCGGCGTCGAACGAGAGGCCGTCCAGCGGGCGCACCTTGTAGCCGCCGGAGTCGAATTCGACCGTGAGGTCGCGGACCTCGAGCTCGCTCATCAGGCCCCCGCGAAAGCCGCCGACGGGTCCACCGAGGCGGCGCGGCGCAGCGCGGCCAGGCTGGCCAGCAGCCCGACGAGTAGGGCCGACAGCGGCAGGATCACATAGGCGCTGTCGGGGACGTACAGCGGCTGGGGGAAGATCCCGGTCATGAACGTCGACAGCACGCCGCCGATGATCGCCGCCATCAGCGAGACCAGGACGGCCTGGCCGGCCAGCCCGGCGAAGAGCACGGCCGTCGTCGCCCCCACCGCCTTCAGGACGGCGAAGTCGCGGGTGCGCTCGAGGGCCGTCACGTAGACGAGGGCGGCCACGATGATGGCGGCGATCACCCACATGAAGTAGCGGGTGCTGTTGATCGAGGAGACGCCGGCCTTCATCTGTTGGAGGCTGGCGGCAGAGATCTCGGCGTTCGTCTTGAGGACGTAGCCGCCGGGCACCCTGGACGGGTCCCCGGTGACCAGCACCGCTCCGATGACCGGGTGTCCCCCGAAGACGGTGTCCTGGACGTTGTGGAGTGTGACGTAGGCGTTGGCCACCCCACCGAAGAGCGACCGCTCCGACGTGATCCCCACCACATGGAAGGTCTGGTCGGCCACGATGAAATTCTGGCCCAGACCGACGCCCAGTCCGTCGTCGACCACGGCCTGCCCGGGCCCGGTGATCTCGTGGCCCGATGTGAGCGACCCCGGCCCGCCGAGCGCCGACCCGGGTTGGGTGCCGATGAGGTTGGCGGTCTTTGTCGTCTTGCCGTCGAAGAGGATGGGCATGGTGACGATGAGCACCGGCGCCGCCTGCCGCACGCCGGGCTCGCGGGCCACCGCCGCCACCGTCGAGGCGGGAATGGCCGGGAGGCTGGCAATGCGCCCGGCGGCGCCCTGGCCCAGCACCCAGTAGTCGGCGCCCATGCCGTCGACCGTCTTTGTGATCTCCACGCTGAAGCCGGCGGCCATGCCGGCCAGGAGGATGGACATGGCGAACAGGAGGCCGGCCCCGATGACGGCGATGGAGAACTGCCTCGCCCGGTATCTCAGGTCCTGCAAGGTGATCCTGAACACTCCCACCCCTTTGTTCGCAGGGAGGCTACAGCGAACGCGAGGCTCGCGCCGAGAACCGCGGCGCGACGCGCCCGGCGGGTCGGCCCGACCGGCTACACCGCGGTCAGCGGGTGGCGGGGCTTGTCGACCAGCTCGATGCCGGCGGGCATGCCCTCCACGCTCACCACACCGTCGACCACCTCGACGTCGACCCGGGAGCCGGCGAGGGGGATGCCTTCGACGCGCAGCCGGCCGATTTCCGGCGGGACCATCGGGGCCAGCCACGTCTTGCCGTAGGGGACCCAGGGGTCGAGCCGTAGCAGGGTGCGCAGGCACAGGAGCGGCGACGCCGCCGACCACGCCTGCGGGGAGCAGGACGTGGGGTAGCCCACCGGCACCCCCAGGTCGGCCCGGTCGAGGCCGCTGAAGAGCTCGGGGAGCCGCCCGCCCTGGGCGACGGCGGCGTCGATCAGGGACATGACCAGTCGCTGGGCCGCCTCCTCGAAGCCGTAGCGGGCCAGGCCCGCGGCGACGATCGCCGTGTCGTGCGGCCACACCGAGCCGCAGTGGTAGCTGACCGGGTTGTACCCGCCCATGGAGCTGGCCAGGGTGCGGACCCCCCAACCGGTGAAGAGGTCGGGACCGACCAGGTGGCGGGCGACCGCCCGGGCCTTGTCCTCCTCGACGATCCCCGTCCACAGGCAGTGGCCCATGTTCGACGTGAGCGAGTCGATCGGCCGCTTGTCGGCGTCGAGCCCGACGGCGAACCACTCCCGGTCCTCCAGCCAGAAGTCCCGGTTGAAGGCGGCCTTGAGGTCGGTGGCCTTGCGGCGGTAACGGTCGTAGGTCGCGCCGTCGCCGGCCTCGGCGGCGAAGTGGGCGCGGGCCAGGTAGGCGCCGTAGACGTAGGCCTGCACCTCGCAGAGCGCGATGGGGGCCTCGGCCACCCGGCCGTCGGCGTAGCGGATCCCGTCCCAGCTGTCCTTCCAGCCCTGGTTGGCCAGCCCCCGGTCCGTGGCCCGCTTGTACTCGACGTACCCGTCACCGTCGGCGTCGCCGAACTCGTCGATCCACGCCAGGGCGCGCTCGGCGTTGGGCAGCAGCTCGTCGACCAGCCGGGGGGCCAGGCCCCAGCGGCGCAGCTCGCCCAGCAGCATGACGAAGAGCGGGGTGGCGTCGGCCGTGCCGTAGTAGATGCTCCCCCCGCCGAGCGACAGCGAGGCCGCCTCGCCGAAGCGCATCTCGTGGAGGATGCGTCCGGGCTGCTCCTCGTGGGCGGGGTCGACCTCGGCGCCCTGGAAGCGGGCGAGGGTCTGCAGCACGCCCAGGGCCAGGCCGGGGTCGACCAGGAGGGCGGACCAGGCGGTGAGGAGCGAGTCGCGCCCGAACACGGTCATGAACCAGGGGGCCCCGGCGGCCACCACCATGCGCTCGGGGAACTCGGGGTCGAAGATCCGCAGCGCCCCGAGGTCCTCGGCGCTGCGGGCGATCACCCCGGCGAGCCCGCGGTGGTCGGTCTCGACGTGGGGGACCCGCTGGCGCCACTCGGCCAACCGTTCAGAGGGCGTGGCCCGCTCCACCGGCTCCCCGCATCGGTAACGGGGAAGGATGCGGGAGGAGTCGATGATGGGCACCACTTCCATGCACGCCGACCAGCTGCCCCTCGACGGCACCACCACGTCGGCCGACACGTGGTCCTCGGTGATGCGGAACCCCGACACCCGGGCCTGGTCTCCGCCGCCCGTGTCGCCCTGGGAGGTGAAGCGCAGCTGGACCCCGCGACTGGTCGAGCCGCGGCGGTAGGAGATGGTGAGCGTGCCGTCCTCCACCAACCGGGTGATCTCCCCGTGGGTCGGTCCCGGCCCTGCCCTCCTTCACGGCGAACAGGTCGGCGAAGTCGGCGTCGATGAACCCCTCGATCGTGCAGACGCTGGGCTCGGGGCCGTAGTTGCGCAGTTCGAGGTCCTCGCGCATCCCCTGGCCCACGTAGCGGGTCCTGCGCACCAGCAGGGTGGAGTCGGACCGGTTGGCAGCGGGGTGCCCCCGGGAGACGAAGGTGGCGCTGAAAGGGTCGGGGTCGACCGCGGCCAGCCCCTCGAGCCGGCGCCCGTCGATGCGCAGCTCGAGCCGGGAGATGACCCTGGTGTCGCGCACGAACAGGCCGTGGGCGCCTCCCGGCACGATGTCCCCCGCCTGGTCGCTGATGGCGAAGGTGGACTCGTCCACCAGGGTCACCGACCCACCGCCGCCCAGGCTGGCCACCCTCCCGGCGTAGGTCCAGGGGTTCGTCACCGGCTGGCAGCGTATCGGCCTCCCGGGGGTCCGGGAATTTCCCCTACCTCTGTCGTCGAAATGTGACCAAAGAGGTAGACTTTTGCCCGTGGCCCCTCCCTCCACCCCCCTGCTCGAGGTCGAGACCCTGCATGTGGCGGTGGAGGACACCGAGATCCTGCGCGGGGTCGACCTGGTCGTGGGGGTCGGCGAGGTCCACGCCCTGATGGGGCCGAACGGCGCCGGCAAGTCCACGCTGGCCGCCACCCTGCTCGGCCACCCCGCCTACCGCGTGACCGACGGCGCCATCCGCTTCCTAGGCGAGGACGTGACCCACTGGGCCACCGACGCCCGGGCCAAGGCCGGACTCTTCCTGGCCTTCCAGTACCCCGAGTCCATCGAGGGCGTCTCGGTGATCCAGTTCCTCCGCCAGGCCATGTCGTCGAGGAGGGGCGAGGACCTCTCGGTGCTCGAGGTCCGCTTCGCCATGACCGAGTGGATGGAGCGGCTGGGCATGGACCCGGCGTTCGCCGAGCGCCACCTCAACCAGGGCTTCTCCGGCGGCGAGAAGAAGCGCAACGAGATCCTGCAGATGGCCCTGCTCGAACCCCGGCTGGCCGTCCTCGACGAGACCGACTCGGGCCTCGACATCGACGCCCTCCGGGTGGTGGGCCGCGGGGTGCGCACCGTGCGCGAGACCCGGCCCGAGCTCGGGGTGCTGGTGGTCACGCACTACCAGCGCATCCTCGAGGACCTCGTGCCCGACCGGGTCCACCTCATGGTCGACGGCCGGGTGGTCGAGCACGGCGGGCCCGAGCTGGCCCGACGGATCGAGGACGCCGGCTACGACGAGTGGAGGGCCTGAGGTGACCGGGTCCGCAGCACCGGCACCGGGCTTGGGGCCGATCGACGTGGAGGTGCTCCGCAAGGACTTCCCCCTCCTGTCTCGCACGGTGCACGACCGCCCGATCGTCTACCTCGACTCGGCCGCCACCGCCCTCCAGCCTCGCCAGGTGCTGGCGGCCATGGACCACTACTACGAGACCACCCACGCCAACGTCCACCGCGGCGTCTACGCCACCGCCGAGGAGGCGACCCGCCTCTACGAACAGGCCCGCGTCGACATCGGTCGCTTCATCGGTGCGCCCGACCCCGCCCGGGAGATCGTCTTCACCAAGAACGCCACCGAGTCGCTCAACCTGGTGGCCCACTCGTGGGGACGGCCGCGCCTGGCCGCCGGCGACGCCGTGCTGCTCACCGAGATGGAGCACCACGCCAACATCGTCCCCTGGCTCATGCTGGCCGACGAACGCGGCCTCGAGCTCCGGTACCTGCCCGTCGACGACGACGGCCGGCTCGACCTGAGCGGCCTCGACCGGGCCCTGGACGGGGTGAAGCTGGTCGGGGTCTCGGCCATGTCCAACGTGCTCGGCACCATCAACCCGCTGCCCGAGATCGCCCGTGCGGCGCACGCCGCCGGCGCCCTCGTCGTGGCCGACGGGGCCCAGCTGGTGCCCCACCAGCCGGTCGACGTGGTGGCGAGCGGCGTCGACTTCCTGGCCTTCTCGGCCCACAAGATGTTCGGTCCCACCGGCATCGGGGTGCTGTGGGGGCGGGCCGAGCTCCTCGAAGACATGCCCCCCTTCATCGGCGGGGGCGGCATGATCCTCGACGTCCGCACCGACCGCTTCCTGGCCGCCGACCCGCCCCAGCGGTTCGAGGCCGGGACGCCGCCCATCGCCGAGGCGGTCGGCCTGTCCGCCGCCGTCGCCTACCTCGAGGTCCTGGGGATGGAACGGCTCCGCGAGCATGAGCGGAACCTCACGGCCTACGCCCTCGGGTCCCTGGCCGACCGGCTCGGGGACGACTGCCGGGTCTTCGGGCCACCGGCCGGCGACGACCGGGGCGGGGTGCTCTCCCTCGCCGTGCGCGACGTCCACCCGCACGACCTGGCCCAGGTGCTCGACCAGTTCGGGGTGTGCGTCCGGCCGGGCCACCACTGTGCCAAGCCGCTGATGCGCCGGCTGGGCGTGCCAGCCACGGCGCGGGCCTCCATCGGCCCCTACAACGACGAGCACGACATCGACGTCCTGATCGAGGGCCTGATCGAAGCCGGTAGGTTGTTCGGGTGATCCTGCACGAGTCCCCCCTGCCCAGGGGGTGGGAGGCCTGATGCCCGATCTCGAGGAGCTCTACCGCGAGATCATCCTCGACCACTACCGCTCCCCCCGCAACCGCGGCGAGCTCGCGTCGCCGCCGGCCCACCGGGTGGAGGGGTTCAATCCCCTCTGCGGAGACGAGGTCGTGGTGACCTTCGTGGTCGACGACGCCAAGTTGGTCGACATCAAGGTGGGCGGCACGGGCTGCTCGATCAGCCAGTCCTCGGCGTCGCTCATGTCCGGCGCGGTGAAGGGCCAGTCCCTCGAGGACGTCCACCGGCTGATCCGCACGTTCAAGTCGATGATGTCGATCCACGGAGCGTCGCTCGGCGGAGACGGCGAGGGTGACGACGAGCCCGCAGAAGCGGTCGACCTCGAGAAGCTGGGCGAGCTCGCCGCCCTCCAGGGGGTCGTGAAGTTCCCGGTCCGCATCAAGTGCGCCACCCTCAGCTGGAACGCCCTCGCCCAGGGCCTCGAGGAGGCGGCGGCCGGCTGACGCCGGTCGGCCCGGGGACCGCCCGGGCCGAGGCACGGCTCCGGTTACGCCGGCCCGCTCATCCCGGCTTGCAGGGGACCGGGTCGAACGAGGGAGCCGGGGGCTCGGTCGTCGTGGTGGTCGACGGGGCGGCGGTCGAGCTCGTGGCGGCGGCTGTCGAGGATGCACCGGCTGTCGACGTGGGCGTCGATGTCCCGGCGCCCGTCGCGGCTCCACCCGACGTGAGATCGGGGGGCGGAGCCGGGACCAGCGCTGTGTTCGGCGGGGGCGAGGACGGCGTGGTCAGCTCGCTGCCGAACACCGAGACGAGCAGCTGCTGGGCCTCGGGCTGTTGGACGAACAGGATGTCGCCCCACGGTGTCACGAAGCCGGTGGAGAACGTCGGCATCGTCAGGGTCTTGATGGCTGTGGGGTTGATGGAGTGGAAGTCCTCGGCCAGGCCGAGGAGGTCGCCCAGGGAGAGGTGTGTGTCGATGATGATCCCCTGGGGGAGCGACCCCAAGAAGGCGTTGATGGTCAGCGGGTTGTACTTGGACTTGGCCGCGTCGACGAGCGCCCTCAAGAAGGCGTCCTGGCGCTTGATGCGGCCGAAGTCACCCGTCGGGTCTGTCTGCCACTCTGTTGTGGCGTAGTACTGGTAGTGGCGGCTCCGGGCCACCGCCAGCGCCTGTGTGCCGGCAACCAGCTGGCACCCCGGGGTGGCGATGTCCAGACCCGAGAGTGCGTCGCGAGCCGGGTACTTGAAGTCCAGGTAGACCCCTCCGAGGGCGTTGACCGCTCCCTTGAAGCCGGCGAAGTCGACCTGGATCACGTGGTTGATGGGGATCCCGAAGTTGTCCTGGATGGTCTGGACCAGCAGTGTCGGCCCCTTGTTGTAGGAGGAGTTGATGCGGTTGAATTTGCCGAATGTTGTGACGTTCTTGCCCACCATCGACACGAGCGTGTCGCGGGGGATCGAGAGGATGGTGATCTGCCGGGTGGAGGGCACGATGTGCCAGACCATGATCACGTCGCTGCGCTGACCGCCCACCAGTGTCGCTGTCCCGTACTTCTGTGTGCCCGCCTGGTTGCCGACCCGTGAGTCCGAGCCGATCACCAGCACGTTGAAGGGCTGGCCTGTGACCTGCTGATGCTCGGAGGCGATGGACACCTTGCGGATCTGGTCGTAGCGGTAACGGGCGTAGCCGTAGGCGCCTGCGACCAGTAGGAGGGCCAGCACCGCCAGCGCGATCACCGGCACAAGGATCTTGCGGCGGGTGCTCCAGTGCTTCCTCCCGCCCTTCTTCCCCGCCGCGGCGGCAGCCTCGTCGACGCGCTGGCCGAGGGCGCGCAGGCCCTCCTCGTTGGCGACGGGACCCTGGTCGGTCCCCTCCAGCTGCTCCCCCAGGGCGCGCAGCTTCTCCTCGCTGGAGACGTCGCCGCGGTCGGACCCCTCCAGCTGCGAGCCGAGGGCGCGCAGCCCCTCTTCGTTCGACGAGTGCCGGCCTCGGCGACGGGGCGGGGGTTCGGCCGGGCCGTCCGGCGGACGACCGCTGACCATGGCTCAACGGTAGTCTCTGCGGCGCGAAAACCGAGGCCAGGGGGGCGCCTGCGTCAGGTTCCCGTCAGGTCGCGCCTAGGCGAGCCCGTACCCGGCGTAGCCGGTGCGCTCCAGGTCCTGGGCCAGTTCGGGGCCACCCGAGGCCACGAGCCGCCCGCCGATGAGCACGTGCACGGCGTCCGCCCTGAGCTCGACCAGGAGCCGGCGGAAGTGGGTCACGGCGACCACGCCAAGCCCCCACTCGGCGGTGGCCCACTCCAGCCGCCTGGCCACCGCCCCCAGGGCGTCGACGTCGAGGCCCGAGTCGATCTCGTCGAGGACGCAGAACGGAGGGCGGAGCACACCGAGCTGCACCATCTCGTTGCGCTTGCGCTCACCGCCGGAGAGGTCCACGTTGAGCGGCCGCTCGAGGAACTTGGCGTCGAAGCCGATGGCCTCGGCTTCCGCCCCCAGGCGCGCCGCCACGGTGCCGTCGGCCGGGTGCTCGCCCCGGTCGGCGAGCGCCTCGGCCATCACCTGCTCCAGCCGGACCCCGGGGACCTCGATCGGCTGCTGGAGGGCGAGGAACAGCCCGGCCCGCGCCCGCTCCCAGCAAGGCCGGCCGACGAGCTCCTCCCCGTCGAGGAGGATGCTGCCGCGGGTGACCTCGGTGCCGGGCCTCCCCATCAGGGCGTGGGCCAGGGTGCTCTTGCCCGAGCCGTTGGGGCCCATCACGACGTGCACCTCGCCGGAGGCCACCGTGAGGTCCACCCCGTGGACGACCTCGCGCCCCCCGGCGCTGGCGTGTAAGTCGCGCACCTCGAGGACGTGGGAGGTCACGGCAGCACCACGCTGACCTCGTCGCCGACCAGTTCCACCTCGTAGACGGGGATGGGCTTGGTGGCCGGCAGCGTGCAGGCCTCGCCGGTGCGCAGGTCGAAGGTGCTGCCGTGCCGGGGGCACTCGAGCTCGCACTCGTCCTCCCACACCTCGCCCTCCGACAGGGAGTAGTCCTCGTGGCTGCAGCGGTCGCCGACGGCGTGGAACTCGTCGCCGATGCGCACCAGGGCGAGGCGGTAGCCGTCGCCGTCGAAGCGGCGGACCTGCCCGGGGGCCAGGTCCTCCCGGCGGCAGAGGATCACCCGCTCACCCACCGCCGGCCTCCAGCGCCCGGACCAGCCTCGAGGTGACATGGCGCCGAAGGCGGCCGCCGGCGGCGGGCACCGGGGAGCGGTCGATCACGTCCTCGAAGAACCCGAGCACGATCAAGCGCTCCGCCCGCTCGGGCGACACGCCGCGGGACTCGAGGTAGTAGCGCTGGTCCTCGTCGATCGGCCCGACCGTCGAGGCGTGGCTGCAGCGCACGTCGTTCTCTTCGATGTCGAGGTTGGGCACCGAGTCGGCGTGGGCGCGGACGTCGAGGACGAGGTTGTGGTTGGTCTGGAAGGCCTCGGTGCGCACGGCGCCGCGCTCGACCCTGATCAGTCCGCTGTAGACCGAGCGCGAGGAGCCGGCGACGGCCCCCTTGCACAGGAGATCGCTGGTGGTGCGGGGCGCCCGGTGCGCCTGCATGGTCCGCACGTCGTGCACCTGCTCCCCGGTGCCCAGGTAGGCCGAGCGCAGTTCGCAGCGGGCGCCGGTGCCGTCCGCCGAGGCGTCGGTCCGGGCGCGGTCGTAGGCGCCGCCCAGGCCGGCCGTGAACACCGAGAGGACCGCGTCACGGCCGGCCGTGCCGGCCAGCCGCCCGATGTGCCAGGCCGCCAGGCCGAGCTCCTGGAGCGAGACATAGGACAGGTGGCCGCCGTCCCCGACCGACAGCTCGGTCACCGGCACCACGAGCGTCTCCGGCCCACCCGGAGCGCCGGCCAGCACCTCGACGACCGACGCCCGGCCACCGTCGCCCACCCGCACCACCGTGCGGGGGAACCAGGCCGGCGACGGACCACCCTCGACCGGGCCCGCGCACCAGTGGACCACCACGATCGGCTCCTCCACGACGACACCTGCCGGCACGTCGACCACCACGGCGTCGGGCATGAACGAGTCGTTGAGGCGGACCAGCGCGTCGCCGCCGGAGAGGACCGTGCCCAGGAGTTGGCCGCCATCGGCCAGCTCGCGCAGGCCGGCCACCGTCACCTGCCCGGGGAGCGCCGGGCGGGAGACCGAGACGAGCCTTCCGCCATTGACCTCAGCCAGCGCGGCGTGCGGCGACACGTCGGCGCCGACCTCGGCGACCAGGGCGGCGGGCGGCGGCCCGTCGCCGGCGGCCGGAGCGTAGGCCCCGAGGTCGAGCCGGTCGATCGGCGAATACCGCCAGACCTCCTCCTTCTCCGAGGGGAGCGGCATCGACTCGAACTCCCCGAAGGCCTCCGACCGCCGGCGGCGGAGCCACTCTGGACCGGGCAGACCGGCGCAGGCATCGGCAGTGAAGTGCAGAGCTCGACCTTTCCTCGTCCGGGCACGGTCCGACGGCGTCGGTTGCCGACCCGGGACAGACGACAGGGGCCGAAACGGCCCCCGCCCAGTGTAGTGGTCCGGTCCCTGGGGCCGCCGGTAGGCGGTCGGCTCGGACCTGCCGGTGGTCGTCGGGACGCCCACCTTGTCGCGGGGCCCTGGTCCGCCGTTCGGCGGGCGCCGCTCACCCCGGCACACAGGCCGCGGTGCATCCGCATGGAGTGGTCGACGTCCCACCGGACCGACGGATCGGTGGGTGCGGTCAGCGCGTGCCCTAGCCGGTGCGGCGCCGTCGGTGGACCCTGGCTTCGGCCCGGATCAGCCAACGACGCAGATCAGCGGGACTTGAGGAGGGTGACCGGTGCCCGGAGCTGATCCTCGGGCCCAGCCAACCGCCGCCCGGCACGGATGAGCGCCACGCCGATCCAGCGAGACAGGGGCCGGCTGCGTCGGTGCCGTGCTCTGCGCCCCCCGAGCCTTCCGGTCGCAACCAGGTTCTGCATCTCGCGCCGGCGGTCCTCGACCATCCGCGAGGTCAGCGAGGGGTTCACGACCGCTCCCACAGCCGTCCGCTCAGGTCCATGCCTCCAGTCTACGACGAGAACCTTGATTATGCAACGA
>JBKQNY010000034.1:0-8442 GCA_052145775.1 Acidimicrobiales bacterium | reverse complement strand
GGCCGGGAAGCGATACTCGGCGATTCGGATGCTTGGATGCGGGCGGTGGCAAGCGTCGAGCGGTCGGTCGAGAGGCTCAAGGCCGTCCCGGCATCGGACCTCGCTGCGTGGCGGGGGGCAGCGAGGGAGACCGCCGGAGTGTTTGCTGCGTGGTCAAGACGTTTCGAAGGGGACAGCCCCGGGCCGATGGCTGAGGTTGGAGATGTCTTGGCCCGATCGGCGCAGAACAGGCCAGACGATCCTGTCCCGGACCGAGCGGCGGTTCGTGACTTCCGGGGGGTGGCGGCGATCACAGCCCGATCCGCGGTGGACAAGAACTCGCCGTTGGTCTGGGCCTCGCTGGTCGACCAACTGGGGCGGACCCTCCGGGCCATCGGTGATGCCCATCACGCCCGAGGGGAAGCAGAGATGGCCAAAACACTCTGCTGCCGCCTGTCGGAAGAGCTCAACGACCTACACTACCGATTCACGACGACCGCGCCCCAGGAGCTGGTTCCCGGTGAGCAGATCCACGTGGACTGGACCCCTTCGGCGTTTCTCGATCTCGATCTCGACGATCTCGACGATCACCATTTGGAAATCAGCGGGAGGCACCGGTTGAGTCAGGATCATGGCTTCGAACGCTGACTATCCGTTGGCTTGGTATGCAGCTTCTGTGATGCCAATGTCTGCCCGCCTTGGCTCAATCCTGATCCAGCGGCGGCGGTGGCCGGAACGGTGCGCACCAGCGTGGCCAATCCGTGACTCCAAGGGCCACGCCGAACGCCGGTTCGGCGTGCGCTGGGAGCCGGCGACGCGGCCACATGGGGCGTGATTATGCATGACGGCGCATTGGGAGGCCGGCGCCGGACTTCTGCGCGCGTTCGGTGCCGCCGGGATGATCTGACTTACGAACCAGGATCCGAACGGGGCATGCGAGAACCGTCGGTCTGGCGCACTTGGGGCCCATCTCGATGTGCGGCCCGACCGCTCGGAAGGAGCGATCTAGACCGCTCGCTGGAGCAAGCAAGGGCCTCAGGGCCGTGCCTAATGTCGATCCCCATGGCGGCGTTTTGGGATATTTCAGATCGATCTATAACGGTTCCTGTGCACTGAGGAAGTCACGGACCGCGCGCTTGGACGCATATACGCCAATCGGCACATTGCAATTCGAGTGGACAACCAGCCAGGATTAGCCAGTCATCGGTAGTTGAGCGAAAGAGGGCGGATATGCGGGTGCGCAGACGTTTTGGTTCGAACCGGCACAGCTGCCGACGGTTGGTCAAGACAGTCTCCATGGACTCGCCCATGACGGCAGAGGAACTTCCCGGCCTTGCCATCACGGCGGCGACGGCAGCGGGTAGACCGGGGCGGCCTCCCTCGAAGCCAAGATCTGCACACATCACGTCGACCTCCGAATTGACGCACTTCTCCAAGGCGACCACTCCGAGACTTCCTCTTCCCCTCAAGATCACCGCCCCAACCGTCCGATCCGCGGCGCCGCTCGCGACGTTCAACGCCGGGCAGCCACTCCTCGCCCGCGATACGTTGAGCCCCACATCTGACTCGAACGAACGGACGTAGGCGATGGAGCGGCTCATCAGAGCAATCCCGAGGCGATCGGGGCGTCCTCCACACCGACGGGGGGCACTCGCCCTGGTGCTGGCGTGCTCGGTGCTGCTGCTGGTGGGCGCCACCGAAGTCACCGGGGCGGCACGGGCGGGTGCCGACTCGCTCCCGAACTGTGCCACCACCCCGGAGACGACCACCGAGGGCTGTGGCTACTACATCAACCAGAGCGGGGTCGTGGGCGGGACCTCGGTGCTGGCCGGGGAGAGCAGCGCATCGCCGACCGACATCGCCATAGGCGGCCCACTCGACCAGACCGCCACCGTGATGGCCAATCCGGGCGTCTACGACGTGACGATGAGTGGCTATGGTCCGATCACCAGCTACTCGCCGCAAGGCGGCAGCGGGATCACCGTATCGGTCGTCGGTTCTCAGGTCACCTGGACGCAGCCCGTCCTCAATGGGTTTACGGCGTTCTCCGCCGGCCAGACGTTCACTCTGGACAGCACGGCGAGCTCGCTCGGCGTAAGCCCCTGTACCTTGTGCGCCAGCCTCGGGGTCCAATGGAACTACGGCATCGGTGGTAATCCATCGGGGTATTCCCAAACTCCGTATCTCAGTGTGGGTGCGGGCGGAACACCGCCCACGGCCTCGTTCACCGACACAGCCGACACCACGGTTCCCGGTGCCGTGGACTTCGATGCGTCGGCATCGATGCCGTCTCCCGGGGCGACCCTCGAGAGCTACACGTGGAACTTCGGGGACGGCTCAGCCCCGATGACCACGGCATCACCGATCACAACGCACACCTACACGACACCAGGAAGCCAACAGGTCACCCTGACCGTGACGGACAGTACGGGCCAAACCGGATCGTTCACCAAGTCCCTGCAGTTCCCCATTCCCGCGTTCTCCTACGTCCCCGACGCCTCCAATCCCAAAGCCCTCGACTTCGACGCGTCAGCATCGGCCGGGTCCGGAGGGACCGCAGTCGCCACCTACACCTGGAACTTCGGCGACGGGAGCCAGCCGGTCAGCATCCACTCGCCCACCTACACCTATACCTACGCGGCCGGAGGCGTCTACACCGTCACGCTCTCGGTGACCGACACGGACGGCCAGACCAGCCCGCTGCTCGCCAAGCAGGTGACCGTCGCCGCTTACGACGTGAACTCCGTCGGCGACGGGCCCGCCAAGGACACCACCCAGCCCGCCTGTGACACCGGGTCCACGGTGGTGATCAATGCGACCACCGTGCCGGAGTGCACGCTGCGGGCTGCTATCCAGGCCGTCGACGCGGCCGGACGGGGCGCCATCACCTTCAACCTGCCCACCGGGGTGACGCCGACGCTGGCTCCGGCCACACCGCTCCCGACTATCACGGCGGCCAATGCGTCGATTGATGCCTCCACCGTGACCGGCGGGTACCTGAAGATCGACGGGACCGCCCTGGACCGCACGACGGGGATCGGTCTGCACGTTTCGGGGGCAAACGACACGATCCGCGGGATGGACCTCGAGAACGTTGCCACCGGCATCCTTGTCGACGCGGCTGGCGGCAACGACACCATTGCGGGGTCCACCATCGGGGATACCAGCAACACGGCAACGACCCCGGTCGGCGTCGGCATCAGCGTCACGAACTCCTCGAACGATCTGATCGGGGGGTTGACCGTCGCCGACAGGGTCTACATCGACAAAGCCAGCACCGGTATCTACATCGGGGGTACGTCGACGGGCGACAAGGTCTTCGGCGACTACATCGGCGTCGATTCTCTTGGGGGCTACGCGGGTGACCTCGAGCCGGTGTTCATCAATAGCGCCTCCGGCAATTTCATCGGAGGGCCATCGGCGAGTCCCGGGCAGGCACCCGGGAACATCATCGACGGCGAGACCCTCTTCACCCAGGCTGCGGGCTCCTCGGTCGACAGCGGCTCGACCGTGCCGGCCACTGCGGCCTACGGGACCGCGGGGGTGGCTATTGCCGGATACACCAATGGGGCCAACAACAACTCGGTCCAGGGCAACATCATCGGCCTCGTCAACGGGGGCACGGCCCTCCCAGAGTGCCTGCCCAGCGACACCGACTTCTGGCAGGAGCCCCTTCTCGGTGTCGTGGTGGACGGGCGAGCACTCGGAAACACCATCGGCGGGACGTCGGCCGGCGCCGGCAACGTGATCACGGGTGCGGCCAATGCCCAGGTCGACGTTGACGGGACCAGGGTCTCGGGCACCAGTGTCGAGGGGAACCTGATCGGAACCGACATTACCGGCCAGACTGCCCTACCCGACGTCTGCGGATCACCGACCGGCGTCTCGATCAACGGTGCCACGACGACCACGGTCGGCATCGCCGGAGCCGGTCGCAACGTGATCACCGCTCAGAACATCGGGGTCTTGACGTCCATGGTCGCGTCCAAGTTCACAGGACCGAGCGGCGCTTATCCGGGATCGGGTACCACCCAGATCACTCCGCTGAACTCGATCATCCAGGGGAACGTCATCGGACCCGTCGCCGACGGGGTGACGGCACCGACGAGCACCCAGGCGTACGGAGTGGCGCTCACCGGGACCGGCGACACGCTTGGGCCGAACAACCAGATCTCCGACAACGGTGTCGGCGTGCAGATCGGTGGCCAGGTGAACTCGGGAGTCAACGAGTCGGTCATCGGCAACCAGATCGGCACCGACAGACTCGGAACGACCGCCCTGCCCAACGGTCTGGGGGTGTATGTGCTCAAAGGCACGGGAACCCGGATCGGCATCCCGGGCCAGAAGGCGAACACCATCTCGGGGAATCTGGAGAACCTGGCCCTCATCCAGTCGGCCACGGTGCAGAACAACCTCATCGGCACGACGTCCCTCGGCAATGCCGCCATCGCTCCGTACGCGGGCACTCCGAGCGCGGCGATCACTGCCGCCGCCACCTTCACTATCGGCGGCACTACGTTCAGCTCCCCGTCACAGGCGGCACTGGTCACCGTGGGAGCACAGGGGGGCCTCATCGGGGGACCCAACCCGGGGTCGGGCAACGTCATCTCCGGCTCACCCGGCGCGGACGGGCTCGACCTCTACGGTCCGGCCGTCGTCCAGGGCAACAAGATCGGGGTGGGGGCGGACGGCACGACCGCCGTTCCCAACGCCGGCTACGGGATCCTCAATCTCGCCGGCCAGGCCGGTGCGATCATCGGCGGGAGCCCGACGGCCGGAGTGCCGGCCGGGGACGGGATGTGGCCGGCCGACCCGGTCGGCGGCAACACCGTTGCCGACAACAAGGGTACGGGCATCGGGACAGGAGGGGGCCCCGTCCTCAGCAATCTGGTCTACGACAACGATGGCGGGATCGCCACCGTTCCCGGTTCCTCTGGCCCGGTCATCGTGGGTGCGAACCTGACGGGGCAGAACGGGACAACCGTGCTGGTGGCGCTCCCGAAGGCATCCCCCGGGGCCATCGTTCAGATCTACCAGGCTACCGACTGCGGCACGCTTCCCGAGGGCCGGACCCTTCTGCAGACGGACACCATCAGTACGGGGGGAACACTCACGACCACGGTTCCCCTGCTGGCCGTGGGAACCCCGCTGGTGGCGACACTGACCACCGCTACGAACGCGAACCCGGCGAATGACGTCACCACGGAGTTCACTCCCTCCTGCTCGCTGGTAGTACCAGGGGAGTCGCTGGTCACACCCACTACCGTGCAGCCGAACGCCACGGCCACGGCGACCGCCACCGGGTTCACCCCCGGTGAGACAGTGAACGCCACGGTCCACTCGAACTCCATCGACGTCGGCCAGGTCGTCGCCGCTCCCGACGGCAGTGTCAACCTGATGTTCACCGTCCCGGCCGACCTTGCGGCGGGGACCCACTATCTGGTCCTGGTCGGCCAGACGTCGGGTCACACGACCGTGGCCGCCTTCACCGTGACCGCCAGCTCGGGCTACCGGCTGGCCGCAGCGGACGGCCAAGTGTTGCCCTTCGGTGGCGCCGGCCTGTTCGGTTCGGCCGAGTCGATACACCTGGCGACGCCGATCGTCGGCATCGCCGCGACCTCCGACGGTGGGGGCTATTGGCTGGCTGCCGCCGACGGTGGTGTATTCGCGTACGGCGACGCAGCGTTCTACGGGTCGATGGGCGGGCGGCACCTCAACAGCCCGATCGTCGGCATCGCCGCGACCTCCGACGGCGGGGGCTACTGGTTGGTGGCCGCCGACGGCGGTGTCTTCGCATTCGGGGATGCCGGATTCCACGGTTCCATGGGTGACACGCGGCTCAACGCGCCCGTCGTCGGCATCGCCGCAGGTCCAACCGGTGGCTACTGGTTGGCGGCCGCCGACGGTGGAGTCTTCGCATTCGGGGATGCCGGATTCCACGGGTCGATGGGTGACACGCGACTCAATGCCCCCGTGGTCGGCATCGCCGCAGGTCCAACCGGCGGCTACTGGTTGGCAGCGTCCGACGGAGGGGTCTTCTCCTTCGACGCCTCGTTCTACGGGTCGATGGGCGGGAAGAACTTGAACGGCCCGATCGTCGGGGTGACAGCTACATCTGATGGGAGCGGCTACTGGCTCGTCGGCGCCGACGGGGGCATCTTCAACTTCGGCCACGCCGTGTTCTCCGGTGCAGCGGCAATCCCGACCACCGGTGCCCCGATCGTCGGGATAGCCCCAACGGACGGGTAGGCGGCGGTCCTCGCTGCGATCGTCGTGCTCCAGGGTCAACTAGCCAAAGGAAGCCGCACCCCGGGGCCCTCTCAGAACCGGACGTAACCGTTTCCCGTCTTCGGGTTCCCACAGCTCGGCCGCCGGTGATCAGAACAGCCCCTAATGGGCCAACAGGCGAGGCTCCCTGTGGATGATGGCGTTGAGCCACTCGCGGGCCCTCACACCCACTGGTCCTTCATCCGTCTGAACTTCCGCATCGCCCAGTGCCGGAGATGCTCGTTGAGGTGTCGTCTCAGGCAGCTCAACTCGGAGCGGTCGAAGTCCGCTCAGTAGTTGATCCAGCCTCAGAACCGAGGGTTGATGTCGCCCTTGGGCACAATCGCCTCCGAGGTTCCGTCAGCTGTCCACCAGGTGGAGCACGAAGGCGGTCAGTTGGCCGCGGCTCCGGACCCCCAGCTTTGCGTAGATGTTGTCGAGATGCCTCTTGACCGTGCCCGGGGCCACGTGCAGTTGGTCGGCGACTGCAGCATTGCCGGCGCCGAGCACCACGAGCTCGGTGATCTCCGCCTCCCGCGGGCTCAAACCCAGTGACTCGTAGTCCCGTCGTCGCGTCGGTTGGCGCTCCTCATCGACGATGATGGCCCCCGGATGAGCACCCTGGGCCGGCAGGTACCGGAGCACAATCCGCTGTCCGCCCAGCTGCGCCGTCAATGGACGGATCAGCTTCAGTTCCTCGTGTTCGGCAAGGTGAGCCTGTTGTGAGGCAATCCACCGGTCCACACGTGCCGGCAACGGCGAGGTGCGGGACGGACGTCCGAAGAACCGGTAGAGCGTGACCAGCGCCCCTGGGGCCAGCTCGTCAGGCGGGTCCCACAACACGATGACGTTCCATCCGCGCCCGGCCACCGCGTCGTTGGCGGCGTCTACCAGGCCCCGTAGGCGCTCCTGGTCCCGGAAATTGCGCCAGGCCTGGGCCAAGTGGGGACGCAGCACGTTCAAGGCATCCCGATCGCGATCGCTGAAGTCGCGATCCGCCCGGCTGACGACCAGTCCGAAGACGACCGGTGCCGCGGCCGGGAGTGTGGCCGACATCTGGTACTCGACGCCCATGGGGCCGTAGAGGTCTCGATGCAGCCGGCTGGCGTGGAACATGTCCTGTGACCAGAAGTCGCTGATCCGCCAGGCCGAACCGTCACCCGTGGCGGTTGCATGGCGAATCAGCGGGTGCTCAGCGGCGAGCTCGGTGAGCAGCTCGGCGGCATCGTCGGGCACCGCGAACGATGCCGGCACCTTCCAAAAGGTGAGGCGACCGCCGACCGGATCGACTTCGTTGGCGGTGGCGACCAGACACGGCATGAGGTCCGCCACGCCCTCGAGCGTCGATTGGAGGAAGGTGTCTCGTTCCTTCGCCTCACTAACGACTCGAACAACGTCGAGTACGCGCGAGAGGTCACCCTCGTCGAGCCGCACGGCACGTACTCTATCCCGGGTGCTGGTCCGGACCCGATTCCCGCAACGGCGCAATTGCGCGGGACCAGGTTGCGAGCTCGACACCCACCAAAGGTTTGACTATGCGCCTCGGTACGGCTCAAGGTTGGGGCGTCGCGAGCGCGGGGCGCTGCAAAGGGCAAGACAATGTTCTCCGGGCTCGACGCTCAGCTGAAGGATGCATTCCTCAGGTGGGCAAAGACGCCGAATGCATGGCCCATAAGTGACGAGCGGGTGCAGGCTTGAATCGACGCTGGAAGGCCGGTTGGCGGACGGGCGCCAGGTTGAAAAGGCGTCGGCGAAGCGCGCGTTCGAATGGAAGAAGACAGCGACTCGACGGACGGGGCCTGCGAGGCAGTTGCGATTCCGATCCAGTCACCGCCCTCTCAATAATCCCGGGCAGCCGATCGAGCCAGATCAGGCCTTCCATCGACGTCTCTCGTGCCCTCCGAAGGTACCCATGGATGACGATCGACTCGCTCACGAGCCGAGGCTGGCGAATTTGGCGATCTTTGCGCCGGCGAATGGGGTCGGCCGCACAAGTTCAGAGCTTCCGTGCAGATTGTGTACGCCGAACGACGGGGGCCGCCTTCCGAACCTCAGCGCGGAACGGCACGTCGGGCTTGCTTTCGCTCGACATGCATGCCTCGCGTTGGGCGGCACGAACCACGCGGCGCGAAGCATCCTTCGGGGGCGGTCTCGCATTGGGCACCGCCCGAACCTACGGAGACAGGTCGAGGAGTA
>JBKQNY010000033.1:0-4833 GCA_052145775.1 Acidimicrobiales bacterium | reverse complement strand
TCGAGTTCGTGTCGTGGGCCGGCGGCGACCGGCTGGTGCTGCGGGTCTGGGAGCGCGGGGTGGGGGAGACCCTGGCCTGCGGCACCGGGAGCTGCGCGGCGGCGGCCGTGGCCCGGGGCTGGGGGCTGGTGGGCGAGCACGTCCTGGTTGACAACCCCGGCGGTACCCTCGAGGTGTGGCTGGGGCTGACCGCCGATGACCCGGTGGAGCTGGCCGGCCCGGTGCGCCGGGTGGCCCGGGTAGAGGTCGAGCCGGCCTCCCTCGCCGACGGGGGCAGATGAGCGCGCCGCTCCCCGGCACCCTCATCGACCGGTCGTTCCGCGAGCGGATCGTGCTGGTGGGGGTGGTCTTCCCCGGCACCGACCCACAGGCGGTGGAGGCCAACCTGGACGAGCTGGCCCTCTTGGTGGACACGGCCGGTGCCGACGTGGCCGCCCGCGTCGTCCAGCGCCGGGACCGTCCCGACCCCGCCACCTTCGTCGGCCGGGGCAAGGCGGCCGAGCTGGCGGCGCTCTCGGTGGAGGTCGACGCCGACACCGTGGTCTTCGACGACGAGCTGTCGCCGGCCCAGCAGCGGAACCTGGAGAAGCAGCTGGGGCGGACGGCCATCGACCGAACGGCGGTGATCCTCGACATCTTCGCCCAGAACGCCCGCAGCATCGAGGGCAAGGCCCAGGTCGAGCTGGCCCTCCTGCGCTACCGCCTGCCCCGCCTACGCGGGCGCGGGCTCTCCCTCAGCCAGCAGGCCGGCCACATCGGCACCCGCGGCCCCGGCGAGACCCAGCTCGAGGTCGACCGGCGGCGCCTGGTCCGCCGCATGCACCGCCTCGAGGACGACCTGCGCCGGGTGGAGCGGACCCGCCACCTCCAGCGCCGGTCGCGGGCGCGCGGCCGCCACCGCGAGCTGGCCCTGGTGGGCTACACCAACGCCGGCAAGTCGACCCTCCTCAACCGCCTGACCGACGCCGGAGTACCGGCCGAGAATCGCCTCTTCGTCACCTTGGACCCCAGGACCCGCCAGTTCGCCCTGCCCGGGGGGGAGACCGTGCTGGTGACCGACACCGTGGGGTTCGTCCGCAAGCTGCCCCACGAGCTGGTCGAGGCGTTCGGCTCCACCCTCGAGTCGGTCCGGCTGTCGGACCTGGTGGTCCACGTGGTCGACGGGTCGGCCGCCGACCCCGAGGGCCAGATGGACGCCGTGCGGGCGGTGCTGGCCGAGATCGGGGCGGGGGACGTCCCCGAGCTGGTGGTGGTGAACAAGGCCGACGCCTCGCCCGAGGCGGCGCAGTTGGCCAAGATGACCGAGGGCGCGGTCTGCGTCTCGGCCCGCACCGGCGAGGGTGTCGACGGCCTGCTGCGCGCCGTGGCCGACCGGCTGCGGGTGGCCGACCGGGTGGTGGAGCTGGTCATCCCCTGGGCCCGGGGCGACGTGCTGGCCGCCGTCCACCGCGAGGGCGAGGTGGTCGGCCAGAGCGCGGGCGACGAGGCGGCGCGGGTCCACGTCGTGCTGGACGAGGCCGGCCGGTCGCGCTTCAGAGAGTTCGTGGCGGCCCCGGCGTGACCACGGTGGGCGTGCGCGGCGGCTTCCAGCCGCCCCCCTACCCCTACGACCGCCTGGCCGAGCTGAAGGCTCGGGCCGAGGCGCTCCCCGGCGGGGTGGTCGACTGCTCGGTGGGGACCCCCTGCGACGCGCCCCCGGCGGCGGTGGTCCGGGCGCTGGCGGTCTCGGGCACCGAGCGCGGCTACCCGGCCTCGGCGGGGGGGCCGGCCCTGCGCCGGGCGGCGGCCGACTGGCTGCGCCGCCGGTTCGAGGTGGCGATCGACCCCGCGCTCGTGGCGGCCTGCGTCGGCACCAAGGAGCTGGTGGCCTCGACCCCGCAGTACCTGCGGCTGCGCGACCCGTCGCGCGACACGGTGCTCTACCCGGCCATCTCCTACCCCACCTACGCCATGGGGGCCGCCCTCGCCGGCTGCCGGGCCGTGGCCGTCCCGCCGGACCATCCCGACGGCTCCGGCCTCGACCTGAGCGCGGTGTCGCCGGCCGAGGCGGGGCGGGCCCTCCTCTTGTGGGTCAACTCGCCGGCCAACCCATCGGGCGGGCTCAGCGACCTGGCGGCGGCGGCCGAGTGGGGCCGCCGGCGGGAGGTCCCGGTCTTCTCCGACGAGTGCTACACCGAGTTCACTTGGGACGGGCCCCCGCGCTCGGTCCTCCAGTCGGGGACCGAGGGCGTGGTCGCCGCGCACTCCCTCTCCAAGCGGTCCAACCTGGCCGGGGTCCGGGCCGGCTTCTTCGCCGGCGACCCCGAGCTCGTCGGGTACCTGCGCTCGGTCCGCCAGCACGCCGGCCTCATGGTGCCCGGCCCGGTCCAGGCCGCCGCCGCGGTGGCCCTGGCCGACGACGAGCACGTGGCCGCCCAGCGGGAGCGCTACCGCGAGCGGCTGCGGTTCCTGGCCGGCGCCCTCACCGCCGCCGGGTGCCCGGTGGGCCTGCCGGCCGGCGGGTTCTACCTGTGGGTCCCGGTCCCCGCCCGCTGGGCCGACGCCTGGGCGCTCGCCACCGACCTGGCCGAGGCGGCCGGCCTCTTGGTCAGCCCCGGCGACCTCTACGGCGAGGCCGGCCGGGGCCACGTGCGCGTCGCCGTGGTGCAGCCCATGGAGCGCCTCGCCCTGGTGGCCGAGCGGCTCACCGCCTCGGGCTGGCGGTAGGGCCAGGCCGAACCCCCCGGCGGCCGCCGGTAGTGTCGGGCCATGACGGCGGCGCTGCAGAAGAGGATCGAGGAGCTTTGGGACCGGGCCGATGAACTCTCCCCGGCCGACACCGAGGCGCGGCGGAGCGTCGAGGAGGCCATCGAGCTGCTCGACCGGGGCGAGGCCCGGGTGGCCGAAGTGGGGCCGGACGGGGAGGTCGTCGTCCACGAGTGGCTGAAGATGGCCATCCTCCTGGTCTTCCGCCTCCGGGCCATCGAGACCACCGAGGTTGGGCCGTTCGAGATCACCGACAAGCTGCCCCTCAAGCACGACTACGCCGCGGCCGGCGTCCGGGTGGTGCCCGGGGGCTCGGCCCGGTGGGGGTCGTTCCTCGGGCGCGGGGTCGTGCTCATGCCCAGCTACGTGAACATCGGCGCCCGGGTGGGGGCCGACACCATGGTCGACACCTGGGCGACGGTCGGCTCGTGCGCGCAGATCGGTGCCCGCGTCCACCTCTCGGGCGGGGTGGGCATCGGCGGGGTGCTCGAGCCGCCCAACGCCACCCCGGTGGTGGTCGAGGACGACGCCATGATCGGCAGCCGGTGCATGGTCACCCAGGGGGCCCGGGTCGGGCAGGGTGCGGTGCTCGGGGAGGGGACCATCCTCAACCCGGCCATCCCGGTCATCGACGCCGAGACCGGGGTCGAGATCTCCCGCGGGGTGGTGCCGGCCTGGTCGGTGGCGGTCACGGCCGCCCGCCGGCGCGAGTACCCCGGCGGCGAGTTCTTCCTCCCGTGCGTGCTGGTGATCAATCGACTGGAAGAGGGCCAGCGCCACGACAAGTCCCAGCTGAACGCGGTGCTGCGCGAGCACGGCGTCTCGGCCTGAGCCCGGTGGGCGACCTCCTGGCGCTCGCCGCCGAGCTGGTGGCCACGCCGTCGGTCAGCCGCGACGAGGCGGCCATGGCCGACCGGGTGGCGGCCGACCTCGGCGACTGCGGCTGGCTGGAGGTGGTGCGCGACGGCGACAACGTGGTGGCCCGCACCGAGCTCGGACGATCCCAGCGGCTGGTGGTTGCCGGCCACCTCGACACGGTGCCCCCCAGCACCGACGGAGGGGCGCGCCTCGAGGGCGACGTCCTGTGGGGGGTGGGCGCCGCCGACATGAAGGGCGGGCTGGCGGTCATGCTCGACCTGGCCTGCACCGCCGAGCAACCGGCGGTCGACGTCACCTGGTGCTTCTACGCCCGCGAGGAGCTGGCCCGCCAGGAGAGCGGGCTGGCCGCGCTGTGGCGGGACCGGCCCGACCTGCTGCGGGCCGACGCCGCGGTGGTCTGCGAGCCGACGGGCTCCTTCGTCGAGGCGGGCTGCCAGGGGACGATGCGGGTGGTGGTGCGCATGGGCGGGGTCCGGGCCCACACCGCCCGGCCCTTCACCGGGCGCAACGCCGTCCACCGGCTCGGCCCGGTCATCGACCGCGTGGCGGGGTGGGAGGGTCGGTCGGTCACCCTGGACGGCTGCGAGTACGTCGAGCAGCTCCAGGCGGTGGCCGTCGACGGCGGCGTGGCCGGCAACGTCGTCCCCGACGCCGCCTCGCTCACCGTCAACTACCGCTTCGCCCCCGACCGCGATGCGGCGGGGGCCCGCGCCTTCCTACAGGCGCTCCTCGCCGAGCTCCTCGACGAGGGGTTGGGGGACCGCCTCGAGGTCGTCGACGAGGCCGACGGGGCCCCGCCCTCCCTCGACCACCCGCTGCTGGCGGCCCTGGTGGCGGGGTCCGGCGGTGCGCCGCGGGCCAAGGTGGGGTGGACCGACGTGGCCTCCTTCTGGGCCCACGGGGTGCCGGCGGCCAACTTCGGGCCGGGCGACCCCCTCTTGGCCCACCACCCCGACGAGCGGGTTGACCGCCACGACCTCGAGCGCGCCCGCGCCGTGCTGGGCTCGCTCGTCGTCGGCCAGGCCTGAGCCGGCCGCCGCTGGCCAGGCCGCCAGGGCCAGGAGGACCACCAGGGGGGCGGTGCCCGGGTCGGTGGCCCCCGGGCTGAGGATCTCCCCGAGGGCCTGGCCGAACACCCAGTAGAGGAGGGAGAGGGCGATCCCCAGGCCGAGCCAGCGCCGGGGGTGGGACCGGTCGAGCAGCCAGCCG
>JBKQNY010000032.1:0-6808 GCA_052145775.1 Acidimicrobiales bacterium | reverse complement strand
GGTGTAGCTCACCGGGGCCGCAGCCGTGCCCTTTGTGTTGGCGAAGGTGAGGGTGTAGGTGAGCACCTCACCGGGGGTCACGTTGGTGCCCGAGGCCGGCGAGACGATCTTGGAGGTCACCAGGTCCGGCACGCCCTTCACCGTGAAGCACTCGTTATCACTCTGGGATGAAACTCCGGCGTAGTTGCCGGCCCCTGCGTAGGAGGCGTTGTAGCAGTAGGAGCCGATCACCGTCGGCTTTACAGCCTTTGTAGAGGGAAGTGTGTAGCTGGCGCTGTGGGCCGTGGATGTGGTCTTCGTGGGCGAGCCGAGGGTGTCCACCGTCGATCCACCCGAGCAGGGGCCGGAGGTCTCGGTGCAGAAGGTGAAGGTGACAGCTCCCGTGGGCACTTCCCCAGTCGAATTTCCGGTAACGGTGGCCGAGTCGTTCCAGCTGTTACCGAGGGTCGGTGTGGAGGGCGACTTGAGAGTGGTGGTGAAGGCTGTCGGTGTGATGGGGGTGACGCTGAAGCACTCGTTGTCGGTCTGGACGGAGACGGCGTTGTAGTTGCCACCTCCCGCATAGGAGGCGTTGTAGCAGTAGGACCCGACGGCCGTGGGCTTTTGAGCCTTTGTGGAGGGCAGCGTGTAGGTGGCGGAGTTGGCCGTCGCTGTGGTTGACGTGGGCGACGTCAGCGTGTCCACCGTCGATCCACCCGTGCAGGGCCCAGAGGTCTCGGTGCAGAAGGTGAAAGTGACGCTGCCGTTGGGCACGCCATTCGCCGAGGTTCCAGCCACGGTTGCCGCATCGTTCCAGCTATTGCCAAGCTTCGTGCTGCTGGGAGCCTTGACGCTGGTGGTGAACCCGGGGGTCACCGGTGAGACCTTGTTGACGGTTGCCGATGCAGGTGGGGAGGTCACCGTCTTTCCCGACAGTGTGCCGGTAGCCGTGGCCGTGTCGGTGATCGATCCCGCGGTCATGTCATGTGTGGTCACCTTGTAGGTGGCGGTGAAGGTGGCGGACTGCCCGGCAAGCAGGGTCGTTGTCGTCTTCGTCGTGCACGTGCCCGTCGGGGAAGCCAAGCTCTTGCATGTCGGTCCCGTAGCCAAATGCTCGCTACTTGTGCTCTGCAGGTCGGTGACCTTCACCTTGGTGAGGGTTGACTTCGTCTGGTTGGTGACGACGAATGTGTAGGTGATCGTCTGATTTGCCGCGCTGTAGGTGGTCGGAGATGCAACCTTGGTGATCGTCAGTGCGGGAGCGTTCTTGAAGATACAGGTCACCTCAGGCCCGGTTGTGGAGTCCGCCATCACGCTCGGGAAGGTGAAGGTGGTGCTCGTGCCTGTTCCGCTGGCAACCACCGCTGTCTTATTCGCAGCGTCCTTGCAGACATAGGAACTCACGTAATTTGTGAGATCGGCTCCATCGGCCGCGGACTCCGAAACCGTGTAGCTCAATCCGGGCATGCCGACGATCGGGCCGGCAATCTGGCTCTGCAGGCCATCCGCGGTCCCTGACGTGGTCCCGGTCACTGCCGACGGCAGATCTCCCCCGCTGATCGAGAGCTCGAACTGGTCTCCCGACCCAACGCGCCCGACGATTGTCTTCTCCGCTCGAAGCACTCCGTTGTAGGCGCAGCTGGCCAGATCGACGACCTGTGAGGTGGTACCGGAATATGGAGCTGCTTTGCCGATTGAGCCGTTCTCGGGGTTGATGGGAACGAGGGCACCCGAGCTCGAGCTGGAGTAGTTGCCCCAAAGATGCCCTGTGGTGGTGGAAGCCAGCCCGTTGTACACCCCACCGTTAGGGGCAGTGGTGTTCGTGACGAGCTTGTGTGTCAGTACCGGAACCGGTGTGGTTTTCGTCGTCGGCACGTTCGCCTTTGTGACAACCACTACGTAGGCCGGGGCTGTGCCACCTGAGCTGTTTGCTCCCTCCACGGCGTAGAGGTCACCTTGCTTGTCGAAGGTGAGGTCCCCATTCCCGAGTGTCGGCGTTTGCAGGGTGATGGTGCCGACCTCACCGATCGCCGTGTCGGTTGACGTGTTGAAGGCGAAGATCCCTTCGTACCCTCCGCCGGCTCCCGTCACCGGCTCTTGGTAGTAGAACATCCCGTTGGCCGGATCGACAGCCCCACCGATCACGTAGCCGCCAGCGAGGGCCGGCACGGTTGCGGATCCAGAACCACTCGTCGTCTCCCAGTAGACGGTGACATGAACTGTCTTACCGCCGCCGGTGGGATCTTCAGAGACTGCGTACGCGCCCGCACCGCCTGTCGCGATGCCGAGCCCGTTGATGTCCGACGCGCCTCCGGACCCCAAGGTAACGCCCGTGCTCGTCAACGTCGTCTTTGTTCCACTCACTGTCATCGAGTAGATGCTGCCGTTGAACTCGAGCCCATAGATGACCGACGTGCCCGACTCGGTGCACGCCAACGGCGAACTGAGGGTGGCCGCGCTCACCGTCGACGAGGTCACGTTGACGACGAGGAAGGACATGACGCTGGACATCATGAGGAAGACTGCGAGGAGCGCGAAGCCGACGCGGCGTACTCGCCCCGAGTCGGAGTTGCGGGATTCGCGTCGGTAGGTCGCCTTCGACATCTCGGTCCTCGCTCTTCTTAGTGCGTTCAGCACTTCGGCCCTTAATGGAGGAAGGAGGACTTTTCGGTCCACAGAGCCGCCCATCGGTTTCACGTGGCTTCCCCTCCACGTTGTGCTGCACTCCCATCCTGCTGAGGCGTTGTCAATCGACCATCACCGGAACATCAAGAAACGATCAACACGAGCGCTTCGGACCCAGTAGGGGGCCTGATTCGACGTGATCGGTGAAGAAACCCCCGGCCGGAGATGGAGGTCAGGCAGAGACGAATTCTTGAACGCCGGTCGCCGCGACGCTCAGCAGAGGCCCTCGGCAGCCATGCAGCGCCCGGCAAGCTCTTCCGTTCCCCCCCAGTTGCACACGACGCTCGCCACCTCGGACAGCAGAGTCCGAGGGGAGTGCGGGTCGCCTGGGACACCTCAGGCTCCTTCTCAAGCTCATCGATGGTCTTGCGCCGCTCTTCGAACTCGTCGGACTGGATACTCCCGAGTCCCCAACGCGACTGGCGTCGACCGGGCCTTGGCGCTTTCACCGACACGCGGTTTGCAGGATCAGTCCCCGGTTCCTCCGGACGCGAGCTCACCTCTTCGATCGTGAGGAGACAGTCGCGGAGTCGGGGCTGTCTTGGCCATCGGTCGCCATGGCCGGCCATGCGTCGCATCGACAGCAGGGCAACGGTGCTCGTTGCCAGACCTTCGATGCCGAGCGTGAAGTTCAGAGGAGGCGATGCCGGCTTACGGGATCCCGCTCTGCGGTCCAGCCGGACCGCTCACGGGGTCCGGCCGCTCTTTCCGTCCTCACGTCCCAAGAGAGACGGGTCCTGAGGATCGCTGGATTGGAAGGCTGATGCACTCGCGCTCAGCTGGTCCTCGCCCACTATCACAACTGTTCTTGGTCGGGTTCGTCGTTCGAATCGGATGGCGTAGCCCGACCGGCGCCAGGCCCACACCGAAGCGATGAGAGCCGGGAGCGCCACAACGACGACACCGACGACCCATAGGTGCGAACCATGGGCGGTGCCGGTAGCGACCACGGCGAAGGTGAGATCGGTCCTCGCCGCACCGGTTCGTGCCGACCGGCCCGCGGCGCGCTTCAGGACCGCGCTCACCACTACTCGCTCCGGTAGGACCCGGACCTCGCCCGTCGGGACGGAGTACTTCCGTCCGACGTGGGTGGACTGCCCCGGTGCCAGCGCAACACGCGCGGTGGGTCGCGTTGCTCGGCAGTGTTCCGAGGCAGAAGGGAAGCGGCCCCCACGAGTGTCGCCGGGCTCGACCAGCAGCCTTCGGGGCCTAACGCTTTACCGGGCTCGGATGCCCCTCGACCGACAGGACGCGCGCCGCGACATCTGACCAGGCGCGTCGTTTCGATTCTGGAGCAGCCCCAACGGGGTTCGAACCCGTGTCTCCACCTTGAGAGTTCCGCCAGGCACGTCCACTGATTCGGACTGAATCGCGGTCTTCCTGGTCAAGGCGCTGCGAGTGTTCGCTGAGTCCACCTGGCGAATTAAATTCCACTGAAAAGATGGACAAAAGGATGGACAAACATGGTCCTCAGGGGCCGGATCCTCGGCCTGCAATTCTCAATCCTCGAACAACGTCCGATAGAACGCGTCGACGGCAATGACCGAGTCGGCGGCCGTGACCGCACCATCGAGCTCTGGGTAGTCGAGCGCCATCTGGCTTTGGTACGCAATCGCACCCTGAGCGTCAGGGTCGGCAAAGTTGGTGAGAAGGTCATCGAGCGCCGTGCGTACCTCGCCTACAAGTTCAGCCCCGAACTTGGCGCGAACGGTGGCGGCTGCGGCTTCGGGTCCCCCTGCGTCGTTATGGATCAGCACGTATGCCGTGTCGTACCAATCCTTTGGCAATCGGCGGGACCGTGCGGCCGAGATCTTCGCCAGCAAGTAGCCGGCCAGTCCGGTGACGTTGATTTCGGCCGTCTGCTCTATGCCCTGATGACGGTCGGTAAGCCTCCGAACCTCAACATCCCGAGCGGCAAACTGGGTACCCCGCAAGTTGACCGCCCCCAAGCGGTCGGCGCCATCGAATCGAATCAGCGCCTCGGCGGGCTGATCGGCCAGATCGGCCAGCAACTCGAACTTCACGACGGTCCTCGGCGAGCCTCCCACGACCGTCCAGCGCCACCCCCGGCCTGTCTCCGGTTCAAATTCCGCATTGCGGAGCGCTTGTTCGAGGCGGGCACCGTTGACCGCTCCGGCAGCGATCTCAAGGTTGACTTGGACGTCCACATCGGTGGTCCCAGCATGCGCGTAGTCGCTGCCCGAGCACAGCAACGCCGGAACCAGTCCGCCCAGTACGACGAACTCCGGTCGGGAGCCGTAGTGGTGGACGACCCGAATCAACGCCCGCTCGGCAGCGGCCCGCGCAGTGCGGGTCCGAGGCGACTCGTCAGTCGACATCATTCACCTCCGCCAAGTGTTCGGCTGCCTCTTCGCCGCGCACTCCCAGCAGCCGCAGGTCGGCATAGACGCGCGGCCACGGGGCCACGACCACGTCTTGCACTCGCTCGACAAGCCGGGAGACGGCAAGGGTGGGGAACGGGCGCAACACCAGGCGACCCCCTTCCAGCGGGCGCAGCTTCGCCTTTCGAGCAACATCCTCCAGTCCCACGGCGGTCTCGGCACCGACGTAGACCTCCGTCGTCGTCACCGAGGTCTGGTACGGCCCGAGCAGGGCGGCGGCGGCGGCCCCCGTCGCCGCCCATTGGGTGTTCGTCCGATCCCACACCGCACCGGTCTGTCGCAATCCCTCGATGGGGTCGCGCCAGGTGACTCCAACTCGGAGATTGGTCGCAGGCCGGAGGGATTCGGCGGCCGTAGCGTAAGCCGCGAGGAGCGCGTGTCGATCCCGCACGGTGCGCCCCGACCTAGGCCCACGGCCCGTGGTGGACTCGACTAGCTCCAGTTCTCCCAGGACCTGGAGTGCGTGGGTGCAGCTTCCGGCCGAGAGTCCCGTCGCCTCCTGCGTTGCCTTCACCGTTGGCCTCAGCCCGCAGAGAAGCGCTTCCGCGACGGCCAGGACTGCGGGGGTCCAATGGGTGGTCCGGGCTTTCGGCGCTTCGGGCTGACCGGTCCGGGACACCACAAGCGTTCCGGCGGCAATCTCCGCGGCCCCGGTTTCGTCAGCCCAACCGACATGGGTCTGCTCCAGGAGCTTCCGGGCACCCGGCGAGATTCGCCGGGCCATGACGACATCCGGGCGACCGGCATCGCCGGCTAGAAGCGGCCTCACGTCCGTGGTCCAACCCTCACCTCCCCACGCCACCCGGAGCCGCATTCCGTTCACTCGGGCCTCCAGCACCGGGCCATCCCGGCGAACGGTGACTTTGGCCGTTGGCGGCAGGATGCTGCGGAGCACCTCTTCCTGGCGGCGACGAATGTCGGAGGACGGAGATAGACGAGCCATGGATATACCTCAGTTGATTACTATACCTCACTATTTACTGAGGTACTAGGTACCACTAAGGTATACCTCCTTGGCGCCGAGGCACTCGCCCACCGAGGCTCATGAGCCGTCTGACCATCTTCAAGCAACAGTCGGTCAGAAAATGCCGGATTTTCTCTGCTGGGTACGTTCCTGGGGACGTTCCTGGGGACATCGAGAGCGCACTGTTACTCCATGACCATCGCCACGACCACCCATTCGAACCCGTCCCGGACCATCCCGACGCCCCCGCTCGCTGTAAGCGAACGGCTGGTGTTCACCGTGGCCGAAGCCGGCGAGCTGCTCGGCATATCCCGTGCCTTCGCCTACGAGCTGGTAGCCAGAGGAGAGCTCCCGGTCATCCGACTGGGACGGCGCCGACTCATCCCAAAGCGTGCCCTGCTCGAGCTCGTGGGCATGGACACCGCCGCCAACTCCGGATCGGACCCGGTCACTCGCCTCGTAGATGGCTCTGGGTCGGACGTCCCCTCCATCGCCCACCCGGCGTCGCTGCGTACCATCCGCTGACCCCGACGAAAATCATCGGTCGGCCAGGTCCTCTTACGGCAATCGGAAGCTGGCAGAGTGACGACGGAGCCCAGCTTTCGTCCACCCGGTGACCCCGGCGCCGCCGCAGGGCCCGGGAAGCCGGGCGTCCCCCGACGGCACCGTTCACTCGACGGGCCTCGCATCCACCGGGAGACATTCCGGGCGTCCGATGCAGAGGTAGAAGAGCTTGCGCGCCGATCCACGGCCGCCGGCATCAGTGTGGCCCGGTACG
>JBKQNY010000031.1:0-3815 GCA_052145775.1 Acidimicrobiales bacterium | reverse complement strand
GGTCACGTACCCCGGTCACCTCCAGGCCGGCCAGGCGGCCGGGGGGGGCGGCCCGCAACCGGGCCATGAGGGCGGTGAGGACGTCGGGGGCACCGCTGCCCGGGAGGCGCACCGACCACTGGCCGGTGGCGTGCACGCCCAGGAGACATTCGAGCTCGTCCAGGCGGTCCAGCAGCGAGCGCCCCTGGTCCTGGGCCCGGGCGGCCATGTCGGCCACCACGAGCGCCGCCGACAGCCCGTCCTTGTCGGCCACGGCACTGGTGACGGCGTAGCCGAGAGCCTCCTCGTAGCCGAACAGGAGGCGGTGGCCGGGACGGCGCTGGGCGGCCCGGGCGATCCACTTGAACCCCGTCAGCGTCTCCACGTAGGCGACCCCCGTCCGTGCCGCCAGGGCCGAGAGCATGGAGGAGGAGACCACGGTGGTCGCCACCAGGCGGTCGGCACCGGTCGTGGTCGAGATGAGGTGGTCGGCGACCAGCACCCCGAGCTCGTCGCCCGACAGCACCCGGAAGCCCGCCCGGCGCCGGTCGGGCACGGCGACGGCCAGGCGGTCGGCATCGGGGTCGTTGGCGAGCAGGAGGTCCGCCCCTAGGCGCCCGGCCTCGGCCAGGGCCAGGTCGAGCACCCCGGGTTCCTCGGGGTTGGGGAAGGGTGCCGTGGGGAAGTCCGGGTCGGGGGCGGCCTGGGCCTCCACCAGGGCGGGACGGTCGAAGCCGGCCTCCTCGAGGAGCCCGGGCAGCACTGCGCCGCCCACCCCGTGCACGGGCGTGTAGACGACGCGCAGCCGGCGGGGCCCGGCCGGGCTGACCACGGCGAGAACGGCCCGGCGGTAGGCGGCCAGCACTTCGGCCTCGTCGATATCGACCAGGCGGTCGCCGAAGGGGCCTTCAAAGGTCGGGCCCAGGGGCATGGCCGTCCTCGAGGCGGCGGCGGCGATGGCGGCGTCGTGCGGCGGGAACACCAGGGCGCCGTCGCTGAGGTAGACCTTGTAGCCATTGTCGGGCGCCGGGTTGTGGCTGGCGGTGACCACGACCCCGGCCGCCGCCTCCAGGTGGCGCACGGCGAAGGCCGTGACCGGGGTGGGCAGGGCACTGCGGAAGTGCCACGCCCGCAGGCCGCCGGCCGCCACCACTCGGGCGGCATCGCCGGCGAGCTCGGCCGAGCGGTGCCGGGCGTCGTGACCGACGACCACGCCGGCACCGGTGCCCTGGCCCCGCTGGCGGAGGTAGCTGACCAGGCCGGCGGTGGTCCGGCGGACGACGGCCTGGTTGACCCGGGCCGGGCCGGCCCCGAGGGGGCCGCGCAGGCCCGCCGTGCCGAAGGCCAACGGGTGGTCGAAGCGGTCCCGCAGGCCGGCCTCGTCCCCCTGCGCCAGCAAGGCTCTGAGCTCGGCCCGCGCCCCCGGGTCGGGGTCTTCGGCCACCCATGCCGTTACCCGGGCCACCAGGTCGGCGGGCAGCACGGTGCCTTCGGTGGCCGGTAACGCGTCCTGGCTCATGGCCGGGACAGCGACGGCAACAGGGCGGCGAGGAGGCGGCCGAGGACCGGTACGGCGGCCCTACCGGCGGCGAGCACTTCGGCGTGGTCGAGCGGCGCGGGCGAGACCCCGGCGGCGAGGTTGGTCACCAGGGACAGCCCGAGGACCGAGGCGCCGAGGTGCCGCGCCGCGATCGCCTCGAGGGCGGTCGACATGCCGACCAGGTCGGCGCCCGCCGACCGCAGCATGGCGATCTCGGCCGGTGTTTCGTAATGGGGGCCGGGGAGGGCGGCGTACACTCCCTCGGCCAGGCTCGGGTCGACCGTCCGGGCCACCCGGCGGAGCTGGGCGGAATAAAGATCCGTGAGGTCCACAAAGACCGGCCCATAAGGCGGGGGCGGCGCCGCCCCTGACAGGGGGGAGGCGCCGGTCAGGTTGATGTGGTCCCGTACCAGCACGACCTGCCCGGGGCGGAGCACGGGGTTGACGGCGCCGGCGGCGTTGGTCAGCACGACCACGCCGGCGCCGGCGATCACGGCGGCGCGCACGGCGTGCACCACCTGGGCGGGCGAGCGGCTTTCGTAATAATGGGACCGGCCGAGCAGCACCAGTACCTGGCGCCCGCCCACGCGCAGCGACCTCACGGCCCCCTGGTGCCCGGGCACGGTCGGGGCCACGAAACCGGGGAGCTCGGCCATCGGGCACTCGGCGTCGGCGGCCCCGAGGGCGTCGGCCGCCGGTCGCCACCCCGAACCGAGGACCAGCGCCACTTCGGGACGGGCCCCGAGGCGGAGCACCAGTTCCTCGGCGGCCTGCTCGGCGACGGCAAAGGGCTCGAGCGCGCCTGGGGGGGTGCTCACGGCTGGGAAGACTATCTCGCCAAGGCGGGTAGGAGCTCTCGGGCGTAGGCCCGCAGCGTCTGCTCTTTCTGGTCGTGCATCAGGTAGATGGCGAACTGGTCGACGCCGAGGGCCTCGAGCTCCCTCAGCCGCTCCAGGTGGGCGGGAAGGGGGCCGAGCACGCAGAAGCGGTCGACGACCTCGTCGGGCACGAAATCCGTGGTCGGGTTGCCGGGCTTGCCGTGGTGGCGGTAGTCATAGCTCTTGCGCCCGGCAATGTAGGAGGTCAGCGCCTCGGGCACGGCCCCGGCACCGGCGCCGTAGCGTTCGACGATGTCGGCCACGTGGTTGCCCACCATGCCTCCGAACCAGCGCAACTGCTGGCGCTGGGCCGCTAGGTCGTCGCCCACGTAGGCCGGGGCGGCCACGCACACCTTGAACGCGGCCGGGTCGCGCCCGGCCGCCGCCGCCGCCGCCCGAGCCACGCCGATGGCCCAACCGACCACGAAGGGGTCGGCGATCTGGAGGATGAGCCCATCTGCACGTTGGCCGGCCAGCTCGAGGGCACGGGGCCCGTAGGCGGCCATCAACACCTCCAGGCGGCCGTCACGGACCCAGGGGATGGTCACCGAAGTGGCGCCGACCTGGGCCCGGCGGCCTTCGGCCAGGTCCTTTATGGCGTCGATGGCCCGGCCCAGAGTGGCCAGGCTGGCCGGGACGCCCCCGAGCACCCGGACGGCGGAGTCGCCCCGGCCGATCCCGCACACGGTGCGGTTGCCGTACATTTCGTTGAGGGTGGCGAACAGCGAGGCGGTGACGGCCCAGTTGCGGGACAGCGGGTTGGTCACCATCGGGCCCACCATGACCGACTTGGTGGTGGCCAGGATCTGCGAGTAGATGACGAACGGCTCCTGCCACAGCACGGGCGAGTCGAAAGTCCACACGTAGCCGAAGCCGAGCGATTCCGACAGCTGCGCCAGCTCGACCACGTCCCGGGCCGGTGGGTCGGTCTGCAGCACCACGCCGAAGTTCACAGCTCTCCGATCGGGTTCAGATCAGGTACTCGTTGGTCTTCCTGGGCAGGTAGCGCCCGTGGCCCTTGTCGCCTACGTACCGGCCGGCGTCGATCACGAGCCTCCCCCGGGACAGCACCGTGTCGACCCGGCCCTTGATGGGCCAGCCCTCGAAGAGCGAGTAGTCGACGTTCATGTGGTGCGTGGCCGAGGAGATGGTCTGGGTGGCGTCGGGGTCGTAGAGGACGATGTCGGCGTCGGACCCCGGCGCCAGCACCCCTTTCCTCGGGTAGAGGCCGAACATCCGGGCCGGTGTCGTCGAGTTGACCTCGACCCAGCGGGGCAGGGTGATCTCGCCCGTGACCACCCCCTGATAGGTGAGGTCGATACGGTGCTCGACCACCGGGAGGCCGTTGGGGATCTTGGAGAAGTCCTCCCTGCCCAGCTCCTTCTGCTCTTTGAAGCAGAACGGGCAGTGGTCGGTCG
>JBKQNY010000030.1:0-31131 GCA_052145775.1 Acidimicrobiales bacterium | reverse complement strand
GGACGGACGTAGCTCTCGTGTGCCAGTTGTCCTGCCAAGGGCACGGCTGGTTTGCGACCTACGGGTGGGATAAGCGCTGAAAGCATCTAAGTGCGAAGCCCGTTTCGAGATGAGATCTCCCACAGGGAAAACCTGGTAAGGCCCGTGGCTAGACGACCACGTTGATAGGCCGGAGGTGTAAGCACAGCAATGTGTTCAGCCGACCGGTACTAATCGGCCGAGGGCTTGGGAACTTTGCTCGTGCTCGCTCTGGAACGCTCAGGGGCTGCGGCTTGCCGCTCCCTGGAGTTCCGCCGACGACGGTCCTCTTGAAGGGGCTGTCCGGCGGACGAGCGCACGGTTTCCGGTGACCATGGCGGCGGGGAAACACCCGTACCCATTCCGAACACGGCAGTTAAGCCCGCCAGCGCCGATGGTACTTGGGGGGAGGCCCCCTGGGAGAGTAGGACGTCGCCGGGATTTCTCTGGAAGAGGCCCCCACCACGGGGGGGGCCTCTTCCGCGTCCCGACCTCGGACTTGGTCAACGTGGCCGCGTCACTCGGACATGGTGCGCAGACCAGCGCCGCGCCGCCATCAAGGGTCGACCGACGGAACTCGCCGGTCCCGGCGCCATCGACGTATCGTCGACAGATGGATCGGCAGGAGCTCGTCGGGAGGGTGGCCGTGGTGACCGGTGGGGCCGGCGGCATCGGCTGTGCGACGGCCCAACTGCTCGCCGCCGAGGGGGCGAAGGTGGTGATCTCCGACATCGACGCCGAGCGCGGCCGCGCCGTGGCGGAACGTCTGGGTGACGCCACCGATTTCTTCCAGACTGATGTGAGCGACCCGGACCAGGTGCAGGCCCTCGTCGACTTCGCGGTGGAGCGCTTCGGCGGCCTTGACATCATGTTCAACAATGCGGGCATCGGCAGCCCCCTCAAGCGCTTCCTCCCAGATGATTTGGAGGACTTCTCCCGCATCATGAGCGTGAACCTCTTCGGGGTCATCGTTGGCGCACAACGCGCCGGGCGGTACATGAAGGAGCACGGCGGCGGATCGATCATCAACAACGCCTCCATTGCAGCCGTCAACGCCGGTACCGGCATGATCTCCTACAGGGCGTCGAAGGCCGCGGTGGCGCACGCCACCAAGTGCATGGCCATCGACCTCGCGCCCTACGGGATCCGGGTGAATTGCCTGACGCCTGCGCACATTCGCACGGCCATCACGACCTACGAGATGGGGCCGGTGCTCCGCTACATGCAGCCGCTGGAGCGCGAAGCGCAACCCGAGGACGTGGCCAACGCCGTGGTCTTCCTGGCGAGCGAGCGGGCGGCGCAGGTGACCGGGATCGTGCTCCCCATCGACGGTGGCACGACGGCCGGCCCCCCGTACGCACAGACGAAATTGATCATGTCGACGGCGGAGGCTGACAGGGCGGACTGAGCGACGTCCGTGCCCTGAGTCTGGGAGCGTTGCCGTGTCGCGCGCTGTCGACGTCAGAGGTCGCGGTGTTCGCAAGAGTGAACGTATCGCACCCATTGGTTGAAGGTTGCCCTCCGAGACTGGAGGGGGCAGGGGGGCCCTGCCGTCCGGCTGGCGGCAGGGGAAGCACCCCCAGGAGCACCGGCAGTGTCGGGTCGAGAGGTGGGCTCGAAGGTTTCACCGTGGCCAACACCTTCACGCATGCACCGGGGTCCGACAGCGATCCTGACCGCCCGTCCACATCACGGTGTGGCAGGGAGCGAGTATTGCTTAAAGAACTGCCACATGAGCTGATTGGCATTGATGAGGGTGGTGCCGCGCCCGACGCCCGTGAGGATGTGTGTTGTGGCTGTGCCGAGCAGTGGGCTGCCGGGCCAGACATGACCCGATCCGGTCAACCTCCATAACACGACTTCCGTGCCGTCGCGGCAGCCGATGTAGGAGACACGGGTAGCAGACTCCCCGGACGACGTGGTGCCGGCAGCCCCGAAGATGGTCTTGCCGTCGCGGGGTTTTGCCGCGCAGCCGTCGGCCTTCACCCACTTGTCGATGCCGTCCATGACCGAGTACTTGCCGTCTACTCCATTCCACTTGGCGATCGGGTCGTTGACGCTGTGGAACTCCATGGTGGGCACTGGACGTGAGGGATGGATGGAGGGGAGCTCGACTTGGCCGGAGACCGATGCGATGGCCGCGATATGCCGCGACGCTTCGGCGGCCATGGTGTACGCCATCATGCCGCCGGCCGACATCCCCGTGACGTAGACGCGCCGCAGGTTCACGGGGGTCCGGGAGGCGATGTTGGAGATCACGTCGAGGAGGAAGCCCACGTCGTCCACGTGGTTGGTGACGGGCAGGGCACAGCAGGCCCCGGCGTCCCAGCTGTACAGGTTTGACGGGTTGCTGGCTGTGTCCGTGGTTCCGTCCGGAAAGGCCACGAGGTATCCGTCCTGGTCGGAGGCGGCGTCCATCTGGGAATAACTCTCCTGCAGGATGGCGCTCTGGGTAGCGCCGTGCAGGTTCAGCACCAGCGGCAAGGGCTTCCCTTCGGCCGCCAGCGGGGGCAGGTGCAGCCGGTAGTCGCGCTCGGCACCGTGGAACGTCAGCTGAAACACGTACGAACCGGCCATCGGTGCCAGAACGGTCGTCCCTCCCGACGCTCCGGCAATCGGCGGTCCGAAGACGGCGGCCTGGGTCGTGGCGAGCAGCGCGGCCGCAAGTGCGAACGCCACGCCTACCGCGCCACGCCGGATGCAGCTCGAGCGTCCGCCGATCATGGTGCGCTCGCACCTGACCCGCGACCCTCGCCCGCCGACCGAGGACCACCGACCGCCGATCCTCTGCCCATGCTCACTCTCGGACCCCCCCTTGGACTCCTGACGGCCGTCAGTATTGTCGCACCCGGGGCGCTCGGCGAGCAGCCGGGCGGCCTGCCTGCTCGTGGGCCAATGCGTTGCCGTCGGGCGAGGCGAACGCTGCCGGAGGAGACACGTGACGCGGCGGCGGCGCAGTGGAGTGGCTTGGTGGGAGCCGAGCGAACGACCCGTGAGGGGGGTCAGTCAGCTGCACGCTTGTGGGACGGCTGAACCGGACACTTCCGATGGGAACGTCGGACACTCGTCCGTGAGGTGTGGAGACCTAGACTTTGCGCCATGGGAGTAGAGGACGAGCCAGAAATCATCGAGTGCGAGCTTCGGCTTCACCAGGCCCGTCCAGGCAAGGCGCAGGGAAGCGAATTGTTGTGGGCTGACTGGTCCGAGACTGCGGTGGGAGAGCCAGTCACGTTCAGGGCCATCGCGATCACGGGGAAGGGGGCGTGGAATGGTCCGCTGCCCCCTGGAGCGGCGATCTCTGCGCCAAAGGCGTTGGAGGACCCGTGGTGGACCGTCTTCCTACCCAATGGAAGGGGTGCCCCGATCAAGGTGGGCCAAGTCGGTCGCCCACTTGCCATCGGGGACGAATTCAACTTGCCCCCTGGCCAAGATGGGGTTTGGGAGGAAGGTGTGGTCTTCATCGGAGCGATCGTCATCGAGTAGGTCAGGCGGGCCGACGATGAGCTGACAGCTGCTGGCTGGGTCACTCGGTGCAACTCATGCTCAGCTACGCCGCCCGCGACTGCAATGACAAGCGGATTTTGTTTCTGATGGCGCCTGGCTTGGTCAAGACCGAGTTCGGCGGACCCAACGCTCGGCTCACCCTTGGCGAAGGCATCCCCATCCTCGTCTCCGCCGTCGACGCCCCATGCGGCCGCACCGGCCTCCGATTCTTCGACTACTTGGGCCAGACCGTCCCCTGGTGGAAGACCAAGCGACCGAGCTATGGCCTCCCCGTTTCAGAGTGTCAGGGGCAGTCACTCCATGCAGGCCGCAAGGGGTGACTGCCCCGGGATCCTTTGCAGGTGTTTGGGCGTACCGACCTGTGAACCGTCGAACCCGCCCAGCGCTTGGATGCCATAGTGGCGCGTCCGTCGCCGGTAACGACTGCTGGTAGAAACAGAGTACGAACACGAAGTAGGAGGCCGTATGAGGCAACTGGGCATCGTCGAGTTCGTGACCCTCGATGGGGTCATGCAAGGTCTCGCCGGATCGGACGAAGACCGCGATGAAGGGTTCGCTTACGGCGGCTGGGGAGCCCCCTACGGTGATGAAGTGCTGGCGACCCGAGCCGGATCAGGCATCGGCGAGACCACTGCGTATCTCTTCGGCCGTCGCACCTATGAGCACATGGCGGCTCACTGGCCGAACGAACCCGATGATAACCCGATCGCCGCCAGCTTGAACACCACGCCGAAGTATGTCGCGACGCGCTCACTTCGCGGGCTTGAGTGGGCGAACTCCTACATCCTGGGAGCGGACGTCGTCGCTGAGATCCAGAGCCTGAAAGCTGAGGGCGAGGGTTTCATCACCGTGCTCGGAAGCGGCCATCTCGTACAGTCGCTTTTGGTGCACGACCTGGTGGACGTCTTCAGGATCTTCATCCACCCTCTCGTTCTCGGTACGGGTAGGCGGTTGTTTCGGGACACCGATCATCCCGTCCGCCTCCGACTGACCGACTGCACGATTACGACGACCGGCGTGCTGCTCTGCACGTACGAGCGCGAGATAGTTCCGGCGTGAAATTCGTGATCACCGGGGATATGTCGTCCGTTCAGGACTGCAACCGACTCGCCATGTGGTCGTATGCGCATCGCTTCGGGTCGGTTAGAAGCGGTCGGCTACATGCAGGAACCACAGCTCTTGTTGACGGAGTCCACCGTGGGATGCAGCTCGTCCCTTCCGCGATCGGGGCAAGAGGACCCGTCTCGAAAGTGCCGGTGCAGAAGGGTGCCCGCCTCATGCGAAATGATGCACCCTTCGCACTCGCCCACGACCGCCAGATCCTGGTAGGGCTAGCAAGACCGGAGACGGCCGTGCGGCGGCCTCAGCCGCGACGCGAGGAGCCGTCAGGATCGCCGCGCCGACGACCGGGCGTGGACCGTGTCGCGAATGAGCATGAACCGCACCGACCAGTACCCGGGGCGCGGCTCGGGCAGCTCGTGCCGTGACCAGATGATTCCCGCCAACGTGACGGCCTCGGCGGAGAGCCAAATGATGACACCGACGGCCAGCACCCATGGCGTGGATCCCAAGAACATGACAATGAGGCCCGCAACGGCGACGCCCAGCCCGACGTACCCCACTCGGAGGGCCCAAACAGCCATCCTCCAATGTGCGTCGTCTTGGAGTTCGGGTGGGTCGCCCATGCCAGGGATTGTCCCACGATTGTGCAACCGGGCTCATCGGTCGTCCGGATCGGCCCGTGTTCGAGGACCCGGCCGGGTGACCGATTGATCGGTCGGACCATCCGGGAATGCCGAGTACAGGACGATGCGTCGTCGGGCCCCTTCCCCCGAAGTGCCGGCGCGGGGCGGTTCACGATTCCTGCCAGCCGGTGAATGCTGCGGATGGGTGCGCTGCGCGTCACGGATAGGGGACACCGTTACCCTTGAATCTGTAGCCTTGTGTTGTGGGGGACGAGGGTGAATCAATACCAGTCCTCAGACGCCTCATCCGATGGGCATCAGTTCTCTTCGCGACTTTCATGGTCGCAGTAGGTGTGATCAATTTGCCCATGTTCATGGGAACGGCGAGCACCGCAGGGCCCAGCCCGGATACCTCAACAAGCCACAGGTACCGAGTGCTGCTGGTAAAGCGCCTGGGTGAGGCGCAGAAGCTGTTTGGTGCTCCTACAACCGCGTGGGGTTTGCATGTCGACGATCCCAACCTCGCCATGGGCAATTTGGTCCAGCTCGTGAAGTCTGAGACTGCGGCCTATCTGGCCGCACAACCGGTGGTGGCGCTCACTGCCGCAACTGTGACGACGATCTCCGATGGCTCTGCGGGTCCCGGCCGACGCCCGGGAGCATTGCCATCGAGCCTGACGACGAGGGGGGCCTCAACTGACTCTGCTCCTGCGCCGCAGCTCTGCAGGGTCATTGACGAAGTAGATCGGCTAACGGTGACCCGCACCGATGCTTTCCCTCAAAACGGCTTCACCTTCTCGTTCCCCGCGAGAGTCACCATTCGGGCGACGACGGTCGCCAGCGCAGTGGCTCACGCCGTCTGCGCCCTTCGGCTGGTGCCAAAAACCGGGGCGTTCAGCTGCCCAGCCGCCTTCGGCATCGCCTATCATTTGGTTTTCACCCGTGAGACAGGGGGTTCGGTGGAGCCCGTTGCGGCCGACGCGACGGGCTGCCAGTTCCTCACGGGAGCCGGCCCAGGTACGCAGGCGATGTTCACGTCGAATGCGTTCTGGGCAAAATTGGGCCGAGCGATGGGGCTGGCTCATCCCACCAGTGCGACGTTTCGTGGAAGCCAACGGCAGGCATGAGCGAAAGGGCACCGCGACCGGTCGTCAGGAGCAAGCTGGTTGTCCTGGTTGACTGCAAATATCGGGCAGGCTGTGCCGGCATGGGATCCTGGAAACCCCGCCCCGACAGAGGTGTACCGGTGGCGTCGCCCGCTTGCCGAGCTCGCTCGTCCAGCAATTTCGGATTGAGCGGAACGTGCACATTGGCTTCTCGGTACGACGTTCGTAGCGTGTGCGCCGCGCGTCTGGAAGAGATCCTGCACCGTCAGGGGCCCCAGGCTTGGGGGATAGCGAAATGAAGAAGTGGCTCGGCGCCTTCTTCGCGTTGGCGATGCTGTTGTTGGCCTTGGTCACGACTTCGGTCATCAACTCGGGGAAGGCCTTCACGGAGAACAACGGAGTGGGCCAAAAGCCGGCCATGGGGTGGAGCAGTTGGAGCTTCTACGGTCACGACCCGACCTTGCGCGGCATGGAATCACAGGCCAGAGCGCTGGTGCGCTCCGGGCTCAAGAAGGCTGGGTACACGTATGTCCTGCTCGATGACTTCTGGTATGTCTGCCCCGGATCTCAAGGTCCGGACGTGGGCACCTACGGTCACTGGGTGATCGACGCTACGAGATTTCCCACGCAGGGCAGTGTGAATGGCATCGAGGCCCTGGCCCGCTATGTCCATAATCTCGGACTGAAGTTCGGACTCTACGTGACTCCCGGAATCTCCAAACAGGCGGTCGCCAAGAACACCCTCATCAAAGACACCCCGTACACGGCTGATGAGATCGCAACCAAGAGTTCGGAAGAGAACTACAACTGCGGGGGCATGGTCGGGATCGACTACGCCAAGCCAGGGGCGCAGGCATTCATCAACACCTGGGCGGATGAATTCGCCTCATGGGGTGTCGACTACCTGAAGCTAGACGGCGTCGGCACCGGTGACATCCCTGACGTGAAGGCGTGGTCGAAGGCACTCCGCCAGACGGGGCGCCCGATCTACCTGGGGCTGTCCAACAGCTTGAGCATCAAGCACGCCTCCACGTGGCAGAAGATTTCCAACGGGTGGCGCACCGGTCCCGACATCAACTGTTACTGCGGGAATCCCACCGCCAACACCGGGCCGGCCTTCGCCTATCCCTTGACCATCTGGTACTACGTGGCCACCCGCTTCGACCAGGTCGCGCAGTGGGCCCCGTACGGCGGGCCCGGGGGCTACAACGACTACGACTCCCTCGAAATCGGCAATGGAAGCCATGACGGTCTGAACCCGACTCAGAGCCAGTCCTACATGAGCTTGTGGGCGCTCGGTTCTTCGCCGCTCATCCTGGGAGCCGACCTGACCCATCTGGACGGTCTCGACCGAACCTATTTGAGGAACAGATCGGTCATCTCGGTCGACCAGGATGGAATCGACGCCACCAGGCTCTCCGACGGGCCGACCTCGCAGATCTTCGCCAAGACCGAGCACGACGGGGACAAGGTGGTTGGGTTGTTCAACACCTCGACAGAGCCCGAGGAGATCTCCACCACCGCCAATGCCCTGGGACTGTCATCGAAGAGCACCTATGAGCTCAGCAACCTGTGGACGCACCGATCAGTCAGATCGACAAGCAGCACCATCGCGGCCGAGGTGCCCTCCGACGGAGTGGCTCTCTACAGGATCCGCAAGCTGGTGCCGGCCCCCCAGGCCCGCTCCGGCGGGACGTCGCCGTAGCGGTCGGTCGTCATGGCCAACCCAGAGCGCAATTCTGTTTGGTAGGGGCACTCCGAACAAGGTGCAGGACATCGACGTCCTAAGCCAGTAGACACTGGAACGGGAACCAGATCTCATTGGTAGGGTGAGTCGAGGCGACACCCAGGACTGGAGGCCTTGGGACGCCACCCGCAACCACGAGGGTTGGCGACTTCTAAATAGGATGCGATGTAAAAGATGCTGAAGTGCGGGGTGCGGGAGGAGGCCGGTGGGCATCGCATGACTGACATGAACTTTTCACTCAAGCGCATAAACGTCATCAACGTGTTCGCTGTTGATCTGCCTGCAACCAAATCCTTCTACCAGGAGATTTTGAAACTTCCCCTGACCTTCGAAGACGAGAACAGTGCCGTCTTCAAGCTCGAGAACTTGATGATCAGCCTTTGGGACGTGTCGGCTGCTGGCGACCTCATCGCGCCAACGTCGATCGCGAGCCCCAGCGCCGGGGCGCGTTGCGTGTTCTCAATGTTCGTCGATGATGTGGATGCGGTGTGTGCCGAGCTGGCTCGACACGGAGTGGAGCTGCTCAACGGGCCGGTGGACAGGCCTTGGGGGGTGCGCTCCGCCACCTTTACCGACCCCGCCGGTTATATCTGGGGGATCGGGCAGGATCTCGGATAGGACATTGCGATAACGAAGTGGTTCCGTCCTCAAGGTGCCTGGCTGAGAGTTGGCGGCAGGTGCCGCAGCGAGAAGGATTGGTGTAGGAGTGCCAGACCCCGAAGTCTTCCGATGGGTCTCTCCGACGTCAGCCTGATGGCGTAAAGCGGATCTGTAGGTGGTCGAGGCCGCGGAGGAAGAAGGTTGGCAGGTATTCATACCGCCGCGCCCCCTCCGGGCCGTGCTTCTCCTCTGTGATCCTGATGTCGCGGGTTCGGTCGAGGAAGCGGTTCAACGTCACACGACCTTCGGCGCGGGCGAGCGGTGCCCCGGCGCACGTGTGGATGCCATGGCCGAAGGCGATGTGCTGGCGGGCGTTCGGCCGGTCAATATCGAATGCGTAGGGGTCGTCGAAGACCCTGGGGTCCCGATTGCACGCGCCGGGCACGAGCATCACCGTCCCGCCGGCCGGGATATCGACGCCAGCGAGTTCGGTATGCACGCGTGCCATTCGGAATTGGGTCCGCAGGGGACTCTCCATCCGAAGAGTCTCTTCGATGAAGTTCGGAATCCGTTCACGATCCTCCCGGACCAGCTCCTGCAGGTCGGGGAGTTCGCCCAGCATGCGGAGCGCGAAGGACAGGAGGCGCACCGTGGTCTCCTGACCTCCCGCGAAGAGGTTGGCGGCGACGAGCGCGGCGTCTTGGACCTCGGGAGTGGTTCCGTCTGGGAACCTCGCCGTGGCGAGACCAGTGAGCACGTCATTGCGGGGATGCTGGCGGCGATCCTCGATGTACTCCATGAACCGCTCGTAGAGGAACTCGAGCGGCTTGTGTTCGAACTGCTTATGGACAGTCGAGAGGCGCTCCCGGAAGAGTGAGTGGTCTGACTCGGGCACGCCCTCGAGGTCGGCGATAACAGTGAGGGTGAAGGGTTCGGCGTAGTCACCCACCACCTCGCACTCTCCTCTGTCGACGAAGCCGTCAAGGAGGCGGTCGGCGAACTCCCACATTTGGACCTCGTTCTCCTTGAGCCGCTTTGGAGTCACCAGCCGAGACAGGAGGTGGCGGTGCGCCGTGTGATTCGGCGGATCGAACGAGGGCAGTTGGTCGCTGAAGGGCAGCTCGTTGCGGTACTTTGCGATGATGTCGCTGATGTCGTCGCCTTCCACCGGCACGGGGAATGGAACAAACGGCCCGCTCACCACATTGCACGATGAGTACGTCCCGGCCGCCGGTGCATCAGGCGGGAACGCTGCCGGGTCGCTGTAGACCGCCATGGCTTCCTGGTGACCAGTGATGATGAACAGCCCGAAGTTCGGCTCCCGCCAGACAGGTGATTGTTGCCGGACCCAGTCGAAGTACGGGTAGGGCGCGTCTTGGACCGATCGGTCGGTGAAGAAGTTGACGCTCTCGAACTCGGTCACGTGATTCCTCCATCCGTGATCGGGGACATACGCTGGCCACGTGGCTCTGCGGATCGAGATTGATCGTGAGCGGTGCATGGGGTCGGGTCACTGCACCTACGAAGCACCGGGAGTCTTCGTATTGGACGACGACGGCATCTCGACGGTGGCGAGTCCGAGTGCCTCGTCTGAAGAGCAGGTGATGGCTGCGGCGCACAAGTGTCCGACCCAGGCGATCGCGGTGGTCCAGGAGCAACCGAAGTCGGACTGAGCGTCATCGGGGATCGGATGGCACGGCGCGATTGGCGTGGCGGGCCGCGAGGTACCCGAAAACCATGGAGTTGGCGATGCTGGCACCGGGTCCTAAGTAGTGGCGGCCCATCACGGTGGCGGTGGAGTTGCCGGTGGCGTAGAGGCCGGGGATCGGCTGGTCGTCTTTGTCCAGAACCCTTGCATCTTCGTCGGTGATGAGGCCCCCGCAGGTGCCAATGTCTCCCGGCAGGACTTGGACCGCGTAGTACGGCGGGCGATCGATCGGGCCGACGCACGGGTGTACGCGGGGGTTGGGATCGCCAAGGGCGCGGTTGTAGGCAGATTCCCCTCGCCCGAATTCCGGATCGAGTCCGTCGACTGCGCCTTGATTGAAGCGCTCGAGCGTGTCGGAGAGCCCAGTGGGATCGATCCCGCAAATGCGGGAGAGATCGCTGACCGTCCAGGCCTGCTTCAACATTCCGCTCTCGAACAGTCGACGTGGAAAATGGCCCGGCCTGGATCGCACATGCGCGTAGCGCTTGCGGTAGACGTCGTCAAAGATCAGCCAGCAAGGGACGGCCGGAGTCTCCAGGTTCCGGGCATACATGGCCTTGCCGACCTCCATGTACGAGTTCGACTCGTTCACGAAGCGCTTCCCCGCGGCGTCCACGTAGATGGTCCGAGGTCGTTGGCGGGCCTGGTCGAGGGTGGATTGGCCGAATCGCCCCGTCCGCGGCGATGGCAGCCACCACGCTTCGTCCATGAGGTCGGTTTTGGCACCGAGGGCCATGGCTGCCCGGATCGCTTCGCCCGTGTCCCCGGGGTTGGCGATGGACCACTTTCCCTCGTTGGGCTGGTTGTCGCTGTACTCCCTGCGCATGTCGGGGTTGTGGGCGAATCCACCGGCCGATAGCAGGAGCCCGCCACGAGCATGGACAAGCACCGACCGGCCCGCCCGCTGCACCTTGACGCCGACGACGCGTCCGCCCTCGACGACCAGCTCCTCGAGTGGTGCGTCGGTCCAGATCCGCACGCCGCGTGAGTTTGCGATGTGGAGCATCTGGGCGATGAGGGACGCCCCATTGGTGAGAAGCGCCTGGTGACGCAACCGGGCCGCGTAGGTCCTCATCACGACGCATGCCGAGACCTCGAATGCCCTGATGCTCCGGTTGTAGTGGGAGAGCGAACGTGCTTCGTTCGTCATAACCGCCAGGCCGAGGCTGGCCGCCAGCCCTGGCTGGAGCTTTTCGAGCCACTCGCCCAGCACACGGCCGTCGAACGGGAGAGGCTCGATCGCACGCCCTTCGTCGTGGCCCCCCTTTGCTTCGGAGTAGTAGTCGCTGTAGCCGCTGCAGTAGGCGAACCGAACGCCTGAGTCCTGGAGGAAGGAGACCATTTCGGGCCCCGCGGTCAAGAAGGCGCGTCGACGAGCATCCGAAGATGCCGGACCGACGTCACCGACCACCGCTTCGAAGTGGGCCATGGCGTCTTCGAAAGAGTCGGCGACGCCCAGGGAGGCCATCACCGGATTGTTGGGGATCCAGACGACGCCACCGGACATGGCGGTCGAACCGCCCACCAGTGGCTGCTTCTCGAGGACGAGGACGCTTGCACCGGCGTCGGCAGCGGTCAGGGCGGCGACCATCCCGCCTCCGCCGGATCCGACGGCCACGAAGTCGACAGTGGAGTCCCACGTCGTCATCTCATGCCTTCTCTCGCTCCTGACGCACCGCTGTAGCCATCGGGCAAGCTACCAGAGGGCGTTGACAATTGCTACGAGTCCGAAGTAATCTGCAGCCGTCCGCGCCGCGCGGAGGCGGGGGAGGTGCAGCACAGCGATGACGACCACGTACCGGCCTGGGAGCTTGGGCCCGCCAAAGGGTCGCCGGCCGGCCCCGCCGTCCGACCTCGGACTCCCGGCCGGCACCGAAGTGTTCTCGGCGGACGGCCACATCTCCTTGTCCGACGACATCTTCTTCGAGCGTTTTCCCGACAGCATGAAGGATCGTGCGCCTCGCGTGATGAACGTCGACGGCGGTTGGGTGCTCGGTGTAGAGGGGAAATCCGTCCTGGTGCCCGAGTTCATCGAGGTGCTCAAGCAGTACGACCCGATCGCCGGATCCCATACCTCCGACGTTGACGCCCGTCTTGCCGCGCTCGAATCCGAAGGCATCTACCGTGAGCTGGCCTTCCCCAACGCCGTGCTCGCTCTGTTCGGGTGGCCGGACAGGGAAGTCCGAGAACTCTGCTTCCGGATCTACAACGAGCACATAGCCGAGGTCCAAGAGCAGTCCAAGCAACGTATTTTCGGGGTGGGCCTGATCAACTGGTGGGATGCCGAAGGTGCCCGACGGACGTTGAGCGAGCTCAAGTCGCTTGGGCTGAAGACGTTCCTCCTGCCGCTCCAGCCCGGGAAGGACCTCGAAAAGCGCCCAATTGACTACTCGAGCACCGAGATGGCCGGGGTCTGGGAGGCCATTGAAGAGTCCCAGGTCCCGGTCTCGCACCATATCGGCGAGAACCCGCCCGCCACGCCCAACCAGTTCAACGCCGTGGCCATCGGGATGCTCCAGTCCGTGGCCCCGTTCCGCGACACCTTCGGCAAGTACATCTTTGGCGGCATCCTCGACCGACACCCCGGACTCAGGCTTGGGTGGTTCGAGGGGGGTATCAACTGGGTTCCGTCGGCCATCCAGGATGCCGAGCACATCTGGGATTCCTTCGAGCACATCGCGGACCTCAAGGTGCAGCACGACCCGCAGTACTACTGGCAGCACCACATGTGCGCTTCGTTCATGGTCGACGCCCTCGGGTTGGAGGAGATCGACCGCATCGGCATCGACCGGGTGATGTGGTCGAGCGACTTCCCGCACAACGAGAGCACGTACGGCTACAGCGACCGCTCGTTGGCGGCTGTGGTGGACGCCGTGGGTGCGACCGCCGCGGTGAAGGTTCTCGGCGGGAACGTCAAGCGGTACCTCGGACTGGACGGCTGATGCCCGCAGGCCTCATGGCGTCGGCACCGCCCACCCGCATCCCGGCCGAGCCAGACCTGGCCCGGATGCAGCGCGAGCGGGTGTTGCGGATCCATGCTGCCATGTCCGAGCAGGGGATTGACGCGCTGCTGCTCCTGGGGAACACCAACGTCGCCTATGCGACCGGCGCCATCTGGCCCCTGGCCGACTCCGGCCGCATGTACTTCGAGCGGCCGGTCGCGGCGATCTTGGCAGAAGACGAATGGCCGCACCTCTTCTCCCCGGTCCGGGAGGAAGAGGGGATCAACGTGGGGCTTCCGGCCGACCACACGCACGGCCCGGTGTACCTCGACTTCGACGAGGGCGTGGGGCTGTTCGCTGGCCAACTGGCCGGGATCGTGCCGGCGGGAGGCGTGCTGGCGATCGACGAGTGGACCCACGCGCTGCGCCGCGAAAAATCGATGCTGTTTGCGACGGCGGACCCCCGAGACGGTGGGCGAGTGATCAGCCGGGCCAAGGTGGTCAAGACGCCGGACGAACTGGCATGCATGCGTGAGGGCCTGCGGATCACCGAGCGGGCCATCGCCGAAGTGCAGGCCCTCATCGCCCCCGGGGTGCGGCAGACCGACCTCACCGCGACCTTCTTGCGTACGATCTTCGATGAGGGGGCGGACGCCAACGTGCTGGACCCGATCTGGCAGGTGATGCCCTCGAGGATCGCCGACGGCCCTTGGACGACGACGGGCGATCTGGCATGCCCCCTCCTGTCCACCGAGCGGGAGCTTGCCGAAGGCGACGTCCTGTGGGTGGACACCGGCATCAGCCACTCCGGTTTCCATTCCGATTTCGGACGCACCTGGGTCGTCGGACGAGAGCCCGACGCGCGGCAGCGTGCACAGTTCGAATCGTGGCAAACGATCATGGACGCCGTGCTGCAGGTCATCCGGGCGGGGGTCACGGCGGCGGAGCTGACGGCAGCCGCGATGGACGCCGCCGGTGGCACGAGGCCGTGGATGCCCCACTTCTACCTCGGGCACGGCCTGGGCATCGACAGTGCCGAGATGCCGTTCGTCGGGAGCGATCTCGGTTCGGCGTTCGACGCCTCCCTCACCCTCTCCGACGGCATGGTCCTTGTGCTTGAGCCGATCGTGTGGGAGGACGGTGCCGCCGGCTACCGGTCCGAAGAGGTGCTGTTGATCACGGACGACGGCTGGGAGCCGATGACCGACTATCCCTACGATCCGTACTGAGGCAGGGATGACGGTCACCGAAATACGTCCGGACGACGACAAGCTGCGGCTAGGGCGCAGGGAGCGCGTGCTCGCCGAGATGGAGGCCTCGGGGGTCGACATCCTCGTGGTCGGGCGCGAGGCGAACGCACGCTACCTCTCGGGTGTGCAACGCCTTTGGACCGCGGGCTCGCGGCCGTTCGGCCCGGGCTGTGTGCTCGTGCGGGCCACCGGTTCCGTCCACCTCCTCAGCACCTGGGACGAAGGAGTCCCCGACGACATTCCCCACGAGAACCTGTACGGCATCACCTTCAACTCGGCGAACCTGCTCAAGGCGCTGCAGGGCATCGAGGGAGCGGCCACGGCACAGTCCGTCGCCACCGATGCCCTGACGCCGTCGTCCGTGCAGCTCCTCGCAGCAGCGTTCCCCTCGGCGGAGGTCGTCGACGGCGAGCGTCTACTGGGGACGGCCCGACGCCTGAAGACCGCAGAGGAGATCGAGGCGATCCACGCCTCGGTGCGCATCGCCGAGCGATCCCTGGACGTAGCGACGGCGACACTGGCGCCCGGCATCACCGAACGCCAGCTCACCGGGGCGTTCATGGGCGCGATGGCCTCGTTGGGCGTCACTACCCCGTCGACCCAGGACGTGGCGTGGATCACGTCACGCGAGCGGCCATGGCGCGGAGCGAGGCGCGACGACCCAGCCAAGCCAGGCGACCTGGTCGCTTTCGACGCCGGCGTGATCCACGACGGCTACGTCGGGGAGGTTGGTCGCACGCACGTGGTGGGTGACGACCTCCCGGCGCACCGCTCACTCTTCGGGCGAAGGAACGAGCTGTGGGAGCGACTGCTCGGCGCCTGCCGGCCTGGAGCGCCGTTGTCGGGCCTGTTGGAGGCCTACGAGGCAGCGGGAGTCCCACCACCCCCGTTGCCGGTCGCCAGGGGCCTGGGACTCGGCTATGACCTCCCTTTGGTGACGTTCGGACTGCCGCACACGGCCGCAAAACAGCAGGTCGAGTCGGGAATGGTGTTGGCGCTGACGGCGTACGTCTGGGAACAGGACGTCGGTGCCGCCTACCTCCAGGAACCGATCGTGATCAGCGCCGACGGTCCCGAATTGCTCAGCACGGGTGCGGCCCATGAACGAAGGAGTCCGATGACGTGAGCGGAGCAGACGTCCCACCGCCCGAGGAGATCATCCTCTACGAGAAGGATCCGAGCACGCGCATCGCGACGATCACGCTCAACCGGCCCGACCAGCTGAACAGCCCGACGATCGGGGCTCGCAAGCGGTATGCGGACCTCCTGTTCAAGGCCAGCATCGACGATGACGTGAAGGTGCTCGTCATCCGTGGCGTCGGCGACGACCTCGGCTCGGGGGCCGACCTCGACGAGCTCATGGCCAAGCGCGAGGACGGCACCGCCCTGGAGGAGGAGTTCGGTCTGGGCGAGGACGACGACGTCACCTGGCCGGGCGCCCGGTCCTACCGTTCCGGTGCGTCGCTGCTGCACTGGTATGGGAACGCGAGATCGGGCTGCCGCAGCCTGCAGGAGTTCAAGAAGATCAGCATCCTGGAGGTCAAGGGTTATTGCTACGGATGGCACTTCTACCAGGCCGGCGACGCCGACCTCGTGATCTCCTCGGACGATGCGCTCTTCGGTCACCCGGCGTTCCGCTATGTCGGGTACGCACCACGGATGTGGCAGTGGGCGATGTTGATGGGGATGCGCAAGTTCCAAGAGATGGTCTTCACCGGCCGTCCCTTCACCGCCCAGCAGATGTACGAGTGCAATTTCGTGAACAGCGTGGTTCCCAGAGATGAGCTCGAGAAAGAGGTGGAGAAGTACGCCCTGGCCTGCGCGCACACGCGTCCGACGGACACGGTCTTCATGCAGAAGGTCTTCTTCGAGGTGATGAAGCAACACCAGGGTGAGTACATGGGCAGCCTCCTCAGCGCCTGGCTCGAGTCGATGGGGGGGATGCTCCGCGACGATCAGGACCGCCGGGCGACGCTCAGCAAGGAGACGATGGAGGCGGGGCTGAACCTCACGGTGAAGGACAACGACAGCCGATTCCCGCCCGACTGGCGGCTGAGCAAGTCGGGTCGCCGGCGTCCGACAGCCGAGTAACGGTGAGCCGAACCCGCCGGTGGCAGCAGCCGAGTTCGGTCGGTGCACCCCTCGAGGGACTGCGGGTCGTGGACCTGTCGACCTGGATCGCCGGTGCCTACTGCTCGAAGTTGCTGGCCGACGGGGGTGCGGAGGTCATCAAGGTGGAGGCAGCCGAAGGCGACGCCCTGCGCCGCTGGACGGCTTCGGGCGCGTCGCTCGAACCGGGTGCCGACGGCGCGCTGTTCAACTTTGTGAGTGCGGCGAAACGCAGCGTCGTGGCCACCGTCGACAGTGACACGGACCTCTCATCGCTGCACGAGCTCCTCGGTTCGGCCGATGCCGTCGTGTGGTCTCCCGGCTCAGAGGTGGCCGGGCATCCGACGTTGTCGCCCGCCGAGATCCTCCGGAGACACTCCCGGCTGGTCGTCACCTCGATCACCCCCTTCGGGCTCGACGGCCCGTGGAGCTCCCGGGCTGCGACCGAGTTCACCCTGCAGGCCTGGGCGGGGGGGATCGTCGGACTCGCTCGGGGCCGACCTGACCGCCCGCCGGTGTACGTGGGTGGCCAGATCGGCGAGTGGCTGTCGGGGGTCTTCGCCGCCATCGGGACCCTGACCGCCCGCCGGCGCGTCGACACCGCCGGCGAGCTGGTCGACGTGTCGATGCTCGAGGTCTTGGCGACCTGCCTCACGTACTACCCGGTTTCCTTCCATGACCAGCTCGGGCGCCCGATGCGACGCCGCCGATTCGTCCCGACCCCAGGTGTCGGGGCGGCGAGTGACGGGCTGGTCGGGCTGGGGGTCGGGACCGGGCAGCAGTGGCTCGACTTCTGCGCGATGGTTGGGCATCCGGAGTGGACCGAGGATCCGAGGCTTCTCTTGGACCGAACGACGCTGGCCCCCACCATCGACGAATGGGTCTCGGAGCGGACCGTCAACGACGTGCTCGACCTGGCGTCCGCCCTTCGGATCCCGAACGCGCCGATCGCCGACGGCGCGAACATCGCGACGCTGTCGCACTTCGTTGAGCGCGCCAGTTTCGTCAAGAACCCCAGAGACGGCGCGACGAACCCCGGCCCGCCCTTTCGGCTCGGGTCAGCGCGGCTCCGACCGCCGGAGCCGTCCCCTCGGTTGGGACAGCACGCCCTGACAGATCTGTTGCCTCGAGAGGCGAGGCTCGAGAAGGACCGGTCGGTCACGGCCTCGGCGCTGCCCTTCGCCGGTCTGCGCGTGCTGGAGATGACCTCGTACTGGGCGGGCCCGCTCGTCGGCCAGCTCCTGGCGCTGTTGGGGGCGGAGGTCATCCATCTCGAGTCGGCGACGCGCCCCGACGGTGCCCGGTTGGTCGGTGGGGTACCTCAGACCGAGGGCCAGTACTGGGAGCGAGGGCCGATTTTCGCCGCCCTGAACATCAACAAGAAGGGCTTGACGCTCGACCTTCAGTCGGAGGGAGGGCGGGACTTGTTGCGCAAGCTCGTGGCGACGTGCGACGTGGTGGTGGAGAACAGCACGCCACGGGTACTGGAGCAGCTTGGACTCGACTACGAAGCTCTCCGGGCCGAGAGGTCCGACCTCATCATGCTGCGAATGCCGGGTTTCGGGCTCGACGGCCCCTGGCGCGACCGGTCGGCCTTCGCGTTCGTGATCGAGGATGCCTCCGGGCTCACCTGGCTCACGGGACATCCGGACCTTCTACCCTACGAGCCGTACTGCGTTGGTGACTCCAACGCCGGGCTGCACGCCCTCTTCGGGCTTCTTCTCGCCCTCGAGCACCGGGAGCGGACCGGGGAGGGCGGGTTGGTGGAGGCGGCCATGGTCGACGCCGCGCTCAACGTCACGTGCGAGCAGGTGATCGAGCACTCCGCCTACGGGGCGCTCCTGACCCGTGCCGGCAACCGCGGACCGTGCGGGGCGCCCCAGAACCTCTACCAGGTCGCCGGGACCGACGAGTACGGCCGCAACGACAGCTGGGTGGCGATCGCCGTAGCCAACGACGAGCAATGGCGGTCGTTGCGACGGGCACTGGGCGATCCGCTCTGGGCCAGAGATCCTGGGCTCGCCACCCCGGCGGGGCGCGTCCGTGAGCTGGACCGGATCGACGAGCACCTACAGGACTGGTGTCGATCCAAGTCGGCCGACGAGGTGGTCGAACTCCTCTGGAACGAGGGGGTCCCGGTCGGCAAGGTGATGCAACCGCACCGCCAACCCGAGCTTGCCCAGCTGGAGCACCGCCGTTATTTCGAAGAGGTGGACCACCCGGTGATCGGCCGTTCCCGATACAGCACCCTGCCGATCAGGTTCTCCCGGGGCCCGGATCGTTGGCTCAGCCGGCACGCGCCGCTGCTCGGTGAGCACAACAGCCAACTCCTTGTTGCCCTCGGGCTCAGCCCGGCACAGATCGCCGCCCTGCGGGACCAAGGGATCATCGGTGAGGAACTTGTCAGCGCCTGATCACCGACCCGGGGCGCCACGCCCGACCGGCACGGGGTTCCGGGCGGCTCCGTTCGACGTGGTCGAAGCCTCACATCGCGTGTGGGTCGAGCGTTGGAACCCCGAGGCGGCATCGGGGATGGCCGTCTTTGCCGCGCTGCTCCGCTCCTACCAGCTCATCAAGAGCCAGGTCGATCACGTGATGAGGAGCCACAATCTCACGTTCGCTCGCTACGAGGTGCTGGCGTGGCTGGCCACGGATCCCGAGTCATCCCTCACCCTCAGCTGGATCAGCAACACCTTGCGTATCCCCCCGGCCACCCTGACCAACATCATCGACCGACTCGAGGCCGAAGAACTCGTGCGGCGGGTACCCCATCCGTCTGATGCCCGCACCACCCTGGCGGTGATCACCGCACGAGGCCGGAAGGTCGCCACTGCCGCCACCGAGGACCTGAACGCGAACGTGTACGAGCCCCTCGACCTCTCGGAGAAGGACCGGCGACGACTGGTGGAGATCCTGGCCGAACTTCGGGCCAATGCGCACGAGTTCGATCCCTCCCACTCGGACGAAGTGGTCGAGGAGCTCGGTTCCCGTCAGGCGCGTCGACGGGGCTCCAACGGACGGAGCGAGACGGCATGACCGTGGGCGTTATTCGAACCCTGTGCGGTCGTCGGGAGCCGGGCCGCCGTCGGGCCCGTACCGCCGTGCCTGCGTCGAAGGGACTGCGGTCCGATGCCGAGCGAGCGCCGGCGCAACCGTCTCGCACAACGTTGCTCGGAAGGTACGAACTCTTGAACCTAGGAGGAGGCTTGGCATGACGGTCCGGAGCACGAACGACGTGTACTACGACCCCTACGACGTGGAGATCAACGCCGACCCGTATCCGGTGTTCCGCCGGATGCGTGAGGAGGCTCCGCTGTACTACAACGAGCCGCACGACTTCTTCGCGCTCAGTCGCTTCGCGGATGTCGAGCAGGGCCTGCTGGACGCAAAGACCTTCATCTCCGGCCGTGGGGGCATCATCGAGCTGATCAGAGCGGGGATCGAGATGCCCCCGGGGGTGCTCATCTTCGAGGACCCGCCGATCCACACCGTCCACCGCAGACTGCTGTCACGGGTGTTCTCCCCGAGGCGGGTCAGCGAGCTCGAACCGCAGATCCGGGCGTTCTGCGTTCGCAGCCTCGACCCACTCGTCGGGGCCGGTGGCTTCGACTTCATCGCCGACCTCGGCGCGCAGATGCCGATGCGGGTGATCGGCATGCTCTTGGGGATCCCCGAGGGAGACCAGGAGGCAGTGCGCGACCGGGTCGACCGGAATCTGCGGACGAAGGAGGGCCAGCCGATGAAGGTCACCGAGGACTTCGTCGACGGCGCCATGTTCGGTGAGTACATCGACTGGCGGGCCAAACACCCCTCGGACGACATCATGTCCGAGCTGCTGCAGGCCGAGTTCGAGGACGAAAGAGGTGAGGTCCGGCGGCTGACCCGGGACGAGCTGCTCACCTACATCACGGTGGTGGCCGGAGCCGGCAACGAGACGACGACGCGCCTCATCGGCTGGACGGGCAAGGTGCTCGCCGACCACCCCCAGCAACGCGCCGAGCTGGTGGAGAACCGTTCGCTGATCCCCGGGGCGATCGAGGAGCTTCTCCGGTTCGAGACGCCTGCACCGCACATGGCCAGGGTCACCTCCCGAGAGGTCGAGCTCCACGGTCGCAAGGTCCCGCAAGGAAGCATCGTCCTCATGATCCCGGCATCCGCCAACCACGACGACCGCCGTTTTCCCGAAGGCGACCGTTTTGACGTCCACCGCCGAGACGGGCAGCCGCTCACCTTCGGCTTCGGCATCCACCTCTGTCTGGGGGCGGCCCTCGCCCGGCTCGAGGGTCAGGTGGCCCTCGACGAGGTCCTCAGGCGTTTCCCGAGATGGGAGGTGGACTGGGACCGGGCCAAACTCGCCTCGGCGTCGACCGTTCGCGGCTGGGAGACCCTTCCGGTGGTGACCCCATGAGCGGGTCGCCACCGCCGCCTCGGATCGATGTGACCGACCTGGGCGGAGGCTGGTGATGGGACTGCTGGACGGGAAGGCCGCGGTGATCACGGGAGCCGGCTCGGGCATGGGCAAGGCTTCGGTCGGCGTGTTCGTCCGCGAGGGAGCAAGCGTCGTGGCCGCCGACATCAGCGGTGCCCAAGAGGGGGTGGCGGCGCCCTTCGGTGGTGACGTTCTCCCTGTCCACTGCGACGTCACGAACGAAGACGACGTCGAGGCGGCCATGGCGGCGTGCGAAGGGGCGTTCGGGCGAGTCGACGTGGTGCTCAACGTCGCCGGCATCGCCGACGGCTGCATGATCACCGATCTCACCATGGAGCTCTATGACCGGCTCATGGACGTCGACCTGCGCGGCGTCCTGCTGGGAATGAAGCACGGCATTCGGTCGATGCTGAAGACGGGAGGCGGATCCATCGTGAATTGGTCGTCCGTCGGTGGACTGAACGGTTCGGCAGGTACGAGCGTCTACGCGGCGGCGAAGCACGGCATCATCGGCGCCACCAAGGCCGCGGCCATCGAGTACGGCTCTCGGGGGATCAGGGCCAACGTCATCTGCCCCGGCTTCATCCTCACCGAGATCATGGCCCAGGGGGCCGAGGACTTCATCCCCGACATCGCCCAGAAGGCGGCACTCAACCGTGCCGGCGAACCACACGAGGTCGCAGAGGTCGGCGCCTTCCTCGCGTCGGACCGCGCCTCGTTCATCACGGGTGCGGTCCTCCCGGTCGACGGGGGCTGGTCGGCGAAGCTGGCGTGAGCGCGGTGGCGCAAGCCGCCCGGGCGGCGCCCCCGCCGTAGAGCCAGGTCGCAACGGACCAGGGGTGGCGACGCTCCCGGCGAGTGGCGATGGCCTACGCTCCCAAGTCCGCGGTCCCGGCGCCTGGGGACTCCTTCTGTATACTGGGTATACCCCCGCACGTCGCGAGCCCGATCGGAGGACGAGGTGCCGATGTCACGAGCGTGTGCACGACCGGTCCCGCCCGGCCGCCCCGTAGGAGCGGATGACCCCTCAGGACCGGCCGGGCGCGGGGATGCGACGACAGGGGTTGCGCCGGGCGCGAAGGCGAGGACCCACCGGTGAGCGAGTGGGCGGTGGAGACCCACGGGCTGATGAAGCGCTTCGGTAGCAATACCGCCGTCAACAACGTCGACCTCCGCATCCCCCGCGGCTGTGCCTTCGGGTATCTCGGTCCCAACGGCGCCGGGAAGACGACGCTCATCAGGGTCCTGCTGGGACTGACCCGAGCCGACGCCGGCTCCATGTCACTGCTCGGGTACCCCGTGCCGAAGCAACGTGCCAAGGCACTCGCCCGGGTGGGCGCCATCGTCGACGAGCCGCGCTTCCACCCGCACCTGAGCGGTCGGGGGAACCTGGAGCAACTGGCCAGCTCACGCGGGTCGGCAGCCTTCAAGCGGATCATCCCGGCGCTCGAGCGAGTTGGCCTGAGGCAGCGTGCCGAGGACCGGGTCTCCAAGTATTCGATGGGCATGCGCCAGCGGCTAGGAGTGGCCGCCTGCCTCCTGGCCGATCCCGATCTCCTCATCCTCGATGAGCCCATGAACGGCCTCGACCCAGCCGGCATGCACGAGATGCGCGACATGATCTCCTCGCTCAAAGCTGAAGGGCGCACGATCGTCCTGTCGTCACACCTCCTCGACGAGGTCCAGCGGACGTGCGACTCGGTGGCCATCGTGGACCGCGGGAGCGTCATCCGCCAGGGTCCGATCGCCGAGCTCCTCGCCGGGACGGCGCTGGTCATCGAAGTCGAGTGCTCGGAGCCCGAAAAGGCCCGGAGCCTCGTTGAGGAGGCGAATCTCCACGCACAAGTCGAGTCCTCCCCGATGGGCCTGACGATCACTCTGCCCGCCGGTACCGGGCGCGACGTCGTCGCCTACATCAGCTGGCTGCTCGTCGCCGGCCAGATCGCCCTGTACCGGCTGCAGCCGCGACAGGCGTCTCTCGAAAACTGGTTCCTCTCGGTCACCAGTCGCCTGGGTGAGTCGACATGACCGAGATCGACGTTCCGGCTGCGGCCCCAGATGCCCTGGTGGAGGCACCGTCGGACCGTCGCGGATCGTGGATCCCGACGGGCCGCATGATCGCCGCCCGCTGGACGGAACTGCGGAAGCGACGTGGGTTGATGGCGGTGCTCGCGCTGGTCACCATCGGGATCCCGACCGTCTACCTGGCCATCCGGTTGATCCTCCACGCCGCCGACCCCCACACCTACGGCCCCGCCGGCGGGTTCGATGTGTACGTCGGCATGGTGGCGGGCGTGCTCTACGTCTTCGGGTTCATCGTGGCCGCCACCCTCGGGGCCACGGCGGGCTCGATCGACCTCAGCGAGGGGATGTTCCGTCACCATGTGATCACCGGGCGGTCCCGCATGGCCCTCTACCTGGCCCGCATACCGGCCGGCCTCGGCATCATCGTGCCGATGATCGCGGTCGGCTTCGCCATCGTGTGCGCCGTCTGCGTCTTCGCCGCACCCACCTCGCTCTCCTTCGACGGCGTGACGGTGCCGGTCCATCTCTCCGAGCCCGGGTTGGAGCAGTGGGCGGACGGACACGCCCAGGAGGTCATCACAAACTTCCCGCTGCGGATCACGGGGGGGCCACCGCCGTGCGTCCCCCAAGGTCGGGGGTTCAAGAGCCCAACAGGGTCGACACCGCCGCACTGCAGCCCGGCCCAGGTGCGGGCGTTCGTTTCGCAGATTGTCAGGCAGGACTACTCGGACTACGCCCGGACCTTTCTCTACCCCTCGAACTCGCTCATGGTGAAGACGGGACTGTGGATCGAGCTGGAGGCCGTCATCGGGTTCCTGGTGGCCCTCGGGCTCGCTTCGCTCATCGGCCAACGGACGGTGGCCGTGATCCTGATGATCATCCTCGAGATCATCGTCACGCCGATCGCGGCTCGTGCCCGACTGCCGCACATGGTGAACCTCCAGCGGTCGATCGTCGGCATCGCCACTGCCCATCTCGAACCGGGCGGCCTCACAAAGGCGTTCGGAGGGGGCGGCCCGATGGATCATTTCCTCTCTGAGTCCACGACCTGGGCCGTCTGCGTCATCGTGGCGTGGATCGTCGTGTGGACCGCACTGGGCGCCTGGCGGATGATGACGCGCGACGCCTGACACCGGGCCGTGGACAACGGCACCGAACCCAAGTGCGGGCGACTGCCGATACCCGTCCGCATCGCTCTCTGCCAGGTGCCTCCCGCCGCGGGAGGTGCGCACGCAAGTCCCGCCGAGCGCCCGCGCTGCGCCGGGAGCGCCACGGACACCGCCCGGGTGGCCGCGGCGGTGGGCCCTAGAATCGCTCGGTGGACCGTGACCCCGAGGAAATCGATGCGCACGGCCGCGGTCCTCGTGAGGCGAACGCCGCTCGGCGGCAGGGCCGGCCGACGCCGAGCCCGGGGTCGCAGCACAAGTCTTCGAGCCGCCGGCCAACCCCCGCCTCGTCATCGAGGTCGGGCAACCCACCGGGGAGGAAGGGCGGGTCATCGCGTGCGCCCGGTTCGCCGGGGGGTGGCGACCGCGGGGCACCAGGGGAGCGCAGGTCCGGCGCGCCGAACGGGGCGCCACGCGCACGCCGCACACCTCGGGCCGACGGTCCCGGCCGGCCGGGACAGAGCCGGGGGAACCGCCCGGCTCCGCGCCGATCCGGGGACTCGCGCGATCGCGACGCTCGGGAGGCGGGGGGACCTCGACCCAGGCGGACAGGCGCGGACACCGGGAGGGGGCGTGATCGCAGGGATCCCTCGGGCACGGCCCGGGGTCGTTCTGATCGGGCCGGGCGGGAGGCGGGCCGGTCGGACGGCGATCGCCGCCGACCGCATGAGAGGTCGTGGGAGGCGCCCAAGAGGCGGGAGCAGGCCCCTCTCCCACCCGCAGCCCGCAAGTGGGGGGGCGTGGCACGTCGAGGCGCTCACGAGGTGCGTCGGACCGACGAGTCGCACCGGACAGGCGCCCAGGTCGACCGGGTCAGGACGCCGCCAGACCCGGCCGTAGAGACGGTGGAGTGGGTGCGCGACGAGCCCGCGACCCCCACGCGGTCCCAGGGGAGGGGATCGGGGCGCGACCGGGGTCCGCGGCGCGTGCCCTTCGAGCCGAAACCCCTCCCGCCCGAGCTGGCGGCGGAGATCCGCCGGGCGGCCGATGTGGCGACGGCCAAGCACCGGGAGGTCCTGGTCACGAAGATGACCGACGCCGTCGCCGCCTACGACCGGGGTCGCTACCAGGATGCGGCGCGACTGGGCAAGCAGGTGGCCGACGAGACGCCCTCGGTCGCGGCGGTGCGGCAGTTGGCTGGCCTGGCCGCCTACCGCGCCGGGCGCTGGCGCGAGGCGGTCCGGCAGCTCAACGCCTACGGCCTGCTCACCGACGACATTGACCACGTCCCTGCCCTCATGGACTGCCATCGCGCCCTCGGGCAGCGCCGCAAGGTGGCCGACCTGTGGGCCGATCTCCGACAGCGCTCACCGGAGCCCGACGTGCTGGCCGAGGCCCGCATGGTGGCGGCCGGGATGCTCGCCGATCGCGGCGACCTCGACGGGGCCATCTCCCTCCTGGCCTCGGGGGGCGCCGGCCGCTCCCTGCGGAACCCCTCCACCCGCCACCTGCGGCAGTGGTACGCGCTGGCCGACCTCTACGAGCGGGCCGGCGACCTGCCCCGTGCCCGCGAGCTCTTCATGCGGGTGTCCCGGGCCGATCCCGACGCCTACGACGTCTCGGAGCGGGTGGCCGCCCTGGGGCCGAGCGCCGGTCGCGGCCGGCCCCGGCGGCCCCGGCCACGCTCACCGAAGCCCACCGATGGACCCACCGCCAGCCGTTAGGCTCTACCCATGGCCATCGACTTCCAGCAGCTGCTCGGCGACGAAGCCGAATCCCTCCTCGGCCACACCGCCAAGGCGTTCCCCTCCGACGGGCTCGTCCTGCCCGGGCCCGACTTCATCGACCGGGTCTTTCGGGATTCTGACCGCCCGCCGACTGTCCTTCGCAACCTCGGCACCCTCTACCAACACGGGAGGCTGGGTGGCACCGGCTACCTGTCGATCCTGCCGGTGGACCAGGGGATCGAGCACTCCGCCGCGGCGAGCTTTGCCAAGAACCCCCTTTACTTCGACCCGGCGAACCTCTGCGAGCTGGCCCTGGCCGGGGAGTGCAGCGCCATCGCCACCACGCTGGGGGTGCTGGGTGCCGTGTCGCGGCGCTACGTGCACCGCATTCCGTTCATCGTGAAGCTGAACCACAACGACTTCCTCCACTATCCCAACACCTACGACCAGGTGCCCTTCGCCTCGGTGGAGCAGGCCGAGGACCTCGGGGCGGTGGGGGTGGGTGCCACCATCTACTTCGGGTCCGAGCAGTCGGACCGCCAGCTGCACGAGGTGTCCGAGGCGTTCGCCGAGGCCCACCGGCGGGGGCTGTTCACCGTGCTGTGGTGCTACCTGCGCAACCCGGCCTTCAAGACCGCCGAGGCCGACTACCACGTCTCGGCCGACCTGACCGGCCAGGCCAACCACATGGGCGTGACCATCGAGGCGGACATCATCAAGCAGAAGCAGCCAGAGAACAACGGCGGGTACAACGCCCTCAAATTCGGCAAGACCGACCCCCTCGTCTACGACCAGCTGACCACCGACCACCCCATCGACCTCACCCGTTGGCAGGTGGTCAACTGCTACGCCGGGCGCATCGGTCTCATCAACTCCGGCGGCGAGTCGTCGGGGGCCGGCGACCTGGCGCAGGCGGTGCGCACGGCCGTCATCAACAAACGGGCCGGGGGACAGGGGCTCATCGTCGGGCGGAAGTCCTTTCAACGACCGATGGACGAGGGTGCAGCCCTGATCCACGCCATCCAGGACGTCTTCTTGGACCCCGAGGTCACGATCGCCTGAGGGGTCCCGCGGGCCTTCGGCCCCGTCGGCCCAGCGCCCGACGGCGGGCCGGTCGAGGGGTGCCCAGGCGGTATGCTCCGTGAGGGGAACGTGAAATTGGCCGAATTCGGGCCTTTGGCCGGCGCGCCTCGGGGCCCGGCGGTGACAGAGAGACGAGGAACGACGCAGTGACCACCCGGTCCCATCATCCGCCGGAGCAGCTCGATCGGGTCGTCATCCGCTTCGCAGGGGACTCCGGTGACGGCATGCAGCTGACCGGGGACCGCTTCACCACCTCCAGCGCGCTGCTGGGCAACGACATGTCGACGTTCCCGGACTTCCCTGCGGAGATCCGCGCCCCGGCCGGCACGCTGGCCGGTGTCTCGGCGTTCCAGGTGCACATCTCGGACCACGACATCCTCACCCCCGGCGACGCCCCGAACGTGCTCGTGGCCATGAACCCGGCCGCCCTGCGGGCCAACATCGACGTGCTACCCAAGGGGGCCATCCTCCTGGTCAACGTGGACGCCTTCGACGAGCGCAACCTGGCCAAGGCCGGCTACGAGAAGAACCCGCTCACCGACGGTTCGCTGGGCGTGTTCAACGTCTACGAGGTGCCGATGACCTCCATCACCCAGGAGGTCTGCAAGGAGGCGGGCGTCAAGCCCCGGGACGCCGAGCGCTCCAAGAACTTCTTCGCCCTCGGCCTGGTGAGCTGGCTGTACACCCGCCCGACGACCCCGACCCTCGAGTGGATAGCCAAGCGCTTCGCCGACCGACCGGCGGTGGCCGAGGCCAACACCAGGGCGTTCCGGGCCGGCTATGACTTCGGCGAGACGGCGGAGCTCTTCGAGTCCAACTACGAGGTGCGCCCCGCCACGTTCGAGAAGGGTGAGTACGTCCAGGTCACCGGCAACCAGGCCCTGGCCTGGGGGCTGATCGCCGCCGCCCGGCTGGCCAGCCTCCCCCTGTTCTTGGGGAGCTACCCGATCACCCCGGCGTCCGACATCCTCCACGAGCTCTCCCGGCGAAAGGAGTTCGGCGTCCGGACCTTCCAGGCCGAGGACGAGATCGCCGGTGTCGGAGCGGCCTTGGGCGCCGCCTTCGGGGGATCCCTCGGGGTGACCACCACCAGCGGCCCGGGACTCGACCTCAAGTCCGAGACCATCGGCCTCGCCATCAATCTCGAGCTGCCCCTGGTCGTCGTGGACGTGCAGCGGGGCGGCCCGTCGACCGGCCTCCCCACCAAGACCGAGCAGGCCGACCTCCTCCACGCCATCTACGGGCGCCACGGGGAGGCTCCGTTGCCGGTGCTGGCGGCCCGGACGCCCTCCCACTGTTTCGAGGTGGCGATCGAGGCGGTCCGCATCGCCGTCAAGTACCGCACGCCGGTGATTCTGCTCTCCGACGGCTACCTGGCCAACGGAGCCGAACCCTGGCGGCTGCCCGACCTCGACGAGCTCACCCCGATCGACCCCGGCTTCGCCAGCCAGGCCAACCACACGGCCGAGGACGGCACGGAGACCTTCTGGCCCTATCTCCGGGACCCAGAGACCCTGGCCCGGCCCTGGGCCCCGCCAGGCGTGCCCGGCCTCGAGCACCGCATCGGCGGCCTCGAGAAGGCGGACGGCTCGGGGAACGTCTCCTACGACCCGGTCAACCACGAGCGGATGATCCGCCTCCGCCAGGCCAAGGTCGACGGGATCGCCCGGGAGTTGGGCCCGCTCGAGGTCGACGACGAGACGGGCGACGCCGAGGTGCTCGTGCTCGGCTGGGGCTCGACCTTCGGGGCCATCGCCGCCGGCGTGCGCCGGGTCCGGGCCCGTGGGCTCAAGGCCGCGCACGCCCACCTGGTCCACGTGCACCCGTTCCCGACCAACCTGGGCGAGGTGCTCGCCCGTTACCGGGCGGTCCTGGTTCCCGAGAACAACCTCGGCCAGCTCAGCCGGCTCGTCCGGGCGGAGTTCCTGGTCGACGCCCACTCCCTCACCAAGGTGCAGGGGGTGCCATTCCGGGCGGCGGAGATCGAGGCTGCCCTCGTGAGCCTGCTGGAGGAGACATGACCACCGCCGTGCCGGCCACCACCCGCAAGGACTGGACCAGCGACCAGGAGGTCCGCTGGTGCCCGGGCTGCGGGGACTACTCGATCCTCGCCGCCGTCCAGATGCTCCTGCCCGACCTCGGGGTGCGCCGGGAGAACACCGTCTTTCTGTCGGGGATCGGCTGCGCGGCCCGCTTCCCGTACTACATGTCCACCTACGGCATGCACTCGATCCACGGGCGGGCGCCGGCCATCGCCACCGGCCTGGCCACCACCCGGCCCGACCTCGACGTCTGGGTGGTGACCGGAGACGGGGACGCCCTCTCCATCGGTGGGAACCATCTCATCCACGCCCTCCGGCGGAACGTCCGCATGACCATCCTCATGTTCAACAACCAGATCTACGGGCTCACCAAGGGCCAGTACTCGCCGACGTCGGAGGTCTCCAAGGTCACCAAGTCGACCCCGTTCGGCTCGGTCGACACCCCCTTCAATCCGGTCAGCCTGGCCCTCGGGGCGGAGGCGACCTTCGTGGCCCGCACCCACGACATGGACCGCGCCCACATGCAGGAGACCTTCCGGCGGGCCCACCAGCACGACGGGGCCGCCTTCGTCGAGGTCTACCAGAACTGCAACGTCTTCAACGACGGCGCGTTCGAGAAGATCACGGCCAAGGACGCCCGGCCATCGATGCTCATCCCGCTGGTCCACGGGCAGCCGATCCGCTTCGGGGTCGACGGCGAGCGTGGGGTCGTGCAACGGCCCGACGGGCGCCTGGAGATCGTCGACGTCGACCAGGTGGGGGAGGAGGTCCTCCTCGTCCACGACGAGGCTCGTGAGGACCCCGGGCTGGCCTTCGCCCTCTCCCGACTCTCCAATGGCCCCTATGAGCCGACCCCGATCGGGGTCTTCCGCGCCGTCCAGCACGCCGAGTACGGGAGCGAGATGGCGCGCCAGATCACCGACGCCCAGGAGCGTCGCGGCGTCGGGGACCTTGCCGCCCTCCTGCGCTCGGGCTCGAGTTGGACGGTGGAGTAGTACCTCTCCAACCAGAGTGCGCGGACGGCCCGCCCGAGGTGCTCGGCGCCTTCGGACACAGACCTCTTCTCGCGGTGGAGGGCACCTGCACCCCCGAGTGAGGACCCCCGCACCGTCGGAGGTCGGCGCTCCCCACTGCGGATCCTCTGGTCGAGGGCTCTGCCCACCTCTTCCTTCACGGGCCCGGCCACCCGCCATGGACGCGGTGGAGGTGAAGTGGTTGAATCGCCACAAGGGACGTCGACGGGGAGGTTGCTCCATGCAGGCGCTACGGCGGGGGCATGCGGGCGCCAAGCGAACCTTCCGGGCTGCGGTGACGGGAGCGCTCGTGGCCTCGGTGTGGATGGCGGTGGGCACCATCGCCGAGGGTCCGGCCGTCGCCCAGGGCACACCGTCGGGCTCGGTCAGCGCCTTCGGTGACGCCGCGCCCCACGGCAGTCCGTCGGCAAGCTCGTTGGACGCACCGGTGGTCGGCATGGCCTCGACGCCCGACGGCGAAGGGTATTGGCTGGTCGGCGCCGACGGCGGGGTCCTCACCTACGGCGACGCCCGGTTCTACGGCTCCGAGAGTGGCTTGGGGGTGCTCACCCCGTTCGTCGGGATCGCCCCCACCCGTGACGCCGGGGGCTACTGGATAGCCGGCACCTTCGGCAATGTCTACAGCTTCGGTGATGCACCGACAGAAGGCTTTCTCGGGGTGACGCCCGAGGCCCCGGTGGTCGGGATCGCGGCCGACCCCGCCGGCACCGGCTACTGGCTGGTGGCGGCGGACGGTGGGGTCTTCAGCGTCGGCGGCGCCGCCTTCTACGGGTCAATGGGCGGCACGCCGCTCAACGCACCGGTGGTCGGCATGGCCCCCACCCCCGACGGCCACGGCTACTGGCTGGTGTCGGCGGACGGTGGGGTCTTCAGCTTTGGCGATGCGGCCTACGACGGGTCGATGGGCGGGAGGCCGCTCAACGCCCCGGTGGTCGGGATCGCCGTCCATCCCGCCGGCACCGGCTACTGGCTGGTGGCGGCGGACGGTGGGGTCTTCAGCGTCGGCGGCGCCGCCT
>JBKQNY010000029.1:0-18826 GCA_052145775.1 Acidimicrobiales bacterium | reverse complement strand
CGGACAGCGAGCTGGGTGAGCGGGGATGCGCCGAGTGCAGGAGAGGGGACTGGCACGTCGCCCCGGCTGAAGGGCTGACGAGGGCATCGTCGACCCCGGCGAAGTGAGGGACGTGAGCTGCGGGGGGAGCGATCGGTTGGTCGAAGTGCTACCGACGCATATCGTTGAACGTAACGACCCGACGGGAGGAGCGAAGAATGGCAGACCACCGCATTGGGACGCGGGACGAGTGGCTTCGGGAGCGAAAAGAGCTGCTCAAGTCCGAAAAAGAGGTGACCCGACTGAACGACAAGGTCGCCCAACAGCGTCGTCAGCTGCCCTGGGTGCGCGTTGACAAGGACTATGTCTTTGACACCGAGCAGGGCGATGCCAACCTTGCTGACCTGTTCCACGGCCGCTCGCAACTCCTCGTCTATCACTTCATGTTCGGACCAGACTGGGACGAGGGATGCCCAAGTTGCTCGTCGGTTGCCGATGGCTTCGACGTGACGCACTTGCATCTCCAGAATCACGACGTAGCGTTCACCGCCATCTCCCGGGCACCGCTCGACAAGCTGTTGGCCTACCGGGGAAGGATGGGGTGGTCATTTCCGTGGGCATCGTCTGGCCGGAGCCACTTCAACACCGATTTCACTGTTTCCTTCACTGAGGAGTCGGTGGCGGGGGGTGGCTCCTACAACTTCGCCCCGCTCGAGGGCTGGCAACTCGATCCCGCCCAGTTGCCATTTGAGCTCCCGGGCATGAGTGCATTCGCCAAGGAGGACGGTGTCGTGTACCACACCTACTCCGCCTATGCCCGGGGCCTCGACGCACTCTGGGGCATGTGGCAGTGGCTCGACCGTTCTCCGTTCGGTCGCAATGAGGGCGACAATTCGTGGTTCCGCCGTCACGATACGTACGAGGCCAGCTATCGCTGACGGGCAGACCAGGCGCTGCGTGACTCGGCGGACGCACGGTGCTCCTCCACCGCCATCGCCGGGGGTCGGCGGGGGCGCCTGTCCCGGTCTTGTCTAAGTTGTGGACTCTTGATCAAGGCCCAGTGGCGTTGTCGCTTTGCGACACACGCGCCGTGCATCGACGGGCCGGCAGCATCGGATTGACCGTGTCGAACCCCGCCGACTTCAACGGTCTGTGGGCTACCATCGTGCCGTGAGCGAGCCCGCTGAGGGGGGAACGGCACCCGTCAGCGGAGTCGAATCCCCCGAGCGCGACCTCGGTCGTCGCCGGGCAGCCAACATCTACGGCACCATCATCACCGCCTCCGTACTGGCAGCTGGTGGCAACGTGCTGAGCACGGCCGCCCTTGAGGCAACGGTCCTGGTGACCCTGGTGACCTACTGGCTGGCCGAGCAGTATGCCGAGCTCATCGGTGAGCACACTCGGGCCGGCCAGCTACCGCACCTCGGCCAGGTCGGTCACTCCTTGCGTACCTCCTGGCCGATGGTGAGCGCCTCGTTCCTCCCCTTGATCGTCTTGCTGCTGGCCCGCCTCTGCGGGGCCTCCGCGTTCGTGGCCGCCGAGGTCGCGCTAGCCGTGGCAGTCGGGCTCCTCATCGTGCACGGGAACGCGATGGGCCGGGCGGCCGGCCTCACGGGTATCCGGCTCGCCGCCGTGACCAGCACGGCCGGCGTACTTGCGCTGCTTCTCGTCGCGCTCAAGGCGCTCATCCAGCACCACCATCAGATCATTTGAGGGATTCGGCGTGGCGAGGACACGCGGGACTTGAACTCTGGGCAACGGTGGCGGCGGCGTGAATTGGACCGCGTGGACTCCTCGGTCACCACGCCACCTGTCGTCCGGACCCTGCTGATCGTCACGTGAATCGTCTGGGCGCTGCTCGAGCTGAGGCAGGCCGCGAACAACCGCTCGGACGCACGGCGTTCGGATCGGGGTAGCAGGTCGGTCATACGTATTTCTCGCATCATCGGGGTGGTGGGCTCTGTGCTGGCGAAGCGGGCCGCACCCGGCGCCGATATCGACGCCACCACGACTGCGGCGTGGGGGGCCTGGGCATCCTTTGGAGTGGCGTCGCCCTGCGCCTGTGGACATTCTCGACCCTAGGGACGTAGTTCACGTTCACCGTTAAGACGAGTAGCGATCAACCGGTGATCGCTGCGGGGCCTACGGTGTCATCCGGCACCCGAGCTATGCCGGGGTGCTTCTCGCCAACACCGGGTTGGGCTTGCTCATTGGAAACTGGTGGTCTCTCATCGTCCTGACCCTCGCTGTGTCCTGCGGTGTCGTCTACCGGATCAGGGTGGAGGAAGAAGCGCTCCTCGAGGACATCGGTGATCCGTACCGGGACGACGCGGCCAACCACAAGCGGCTGATTCCCTTCATTTGGTGAATGCGGCGCGACAGTCGGGCTCGCCAGCTCAAGTCGACTCTTGGCTTCCTCGGCCGGATGGTATCGGTCCTCAGGCTGCTGCGAATGCCCCGAGTACACTGCGCCCGGACCTCAGGTGCGACCGGTTGGGCCTGAGACGACCTCACCGAGAGCAGGTGGACGATCGTGACCTTTGAACTCATCCTGATTGCTCTGGTCATCACGCTCGAGCCGATACCCCTGGTGTCGTTCCTGGTGATCGTCGCCTCGCGTCGAGGGGTCTTGAAGGGGGCAGCCTTCATCTTCGGGTGGCTCGTCTCTCTGGCGATCGTGATTGCCGTGACCGTGCTGGCGACCGGCAACAACCCTCCCAAGCCGAACACGTCTCCGTCGCTGGCATCCCTGGCAGTCAAGATCCTCATCGGAGTGGCTCTGCTGCTGATCGCCCTCCGCCAGTACCGGAGGAGGGGGCGCCCGAAGAAGGAGAAGAAGGTCCCCAAATGGCAGACTGGGGTGGACAACATGTCTCCGCTGTACGCGGCCGGCGTCGCCGTGCTCGTACAGCCATGGGGTCTGGTGGCGGCCGGCGTCGCCGACATCATGGAGGCCAAGCTCTCCTCGTGGGAGGACTACCTGGCGATCATCATCTTCTGCCTGATCTCGGTGTCCTCAATGCTCACCATCGAGATCTACGCCGGATTCTGGCCCGAGCGATGCCAGCGTTCCATCACGGGCATTCGGACCTGGATCGACACTCACACCGACCAGGTGATCATCGTCGGCTCCACGATTCTCGGCTTCTGGCTCATCGGGAAGAGCACGTACATTCTGGTGAGTTGACGCGCCGGAGTACCGGTGGACACCGTCGGACGCGCCGACGCCCCCAGTAGGGTCGCCCAGCCCCAGCCCCAGCCCCAGCCCCAGCCCCAGCCCTGCTCGAGAGGAGCGCGCCGCCGAGGACCGTACTTGGTCGGTCGGTCGGCCGGCCGGCCGGCCGGCATTCCGGCGACCGGCATCTGCCACACCCTGGAAGGGTGACGGGGGCCGCTGCGGTCGGCAATAATCGTCGAAGAAGGTCTCTTGTGCATTCGAAAGGAACTGCGATGCCGAGTATCGCCGATGTGACGAGCGGTCCGTTCGTGGTGCTGTGGGGGGCGATCTATCTCGTCCTGATCCTCACCCTGGGGATCATGTCGCTGCGCAAGGGCCACTGGGTGATGTTCATCGTGGGCATCTTCATCCCGCTCTTCTGGTTCATCGGCGCTCTTCTGCCCCGCCGGCGGCCCTGAGCCGACGGCCGAGGCCCCGCCGACCCAGCACAGGACACCGACGGGGGAACCTTCGACCGTTGGAGCCCCCGGAGTCGGCTGGCTGAGCGAAGAGCAGGCGCTACACCTCAGGGAGACGCAGCATTGGCCCGCTTCTCGGCAAGCCCCCGACAGCTTCGCTCTTGGCAGTCAGGTGACCTGGGGTCGCGCGCGACCCCGGAACTGCGTTGGAAGCCCAAGCCACGGCGCGCCGGGCTCTGGTGATCGGGCTCGATTCGGACCGGGAGTCGGGTGCGACCCGCCAACCCGGAAGATCAGCCGAGGATCTTGGCCTTCTCCGCGGCGAACTCTTCGTCGGTGAGGATCCCCTGGTCGTGGAGCTGACCCAACTTGGTGAGCGCCTCGTACGGGTCCTCGGCCGGAGCCTCAGCCTCGGGCGGCGGCGCGGCGGCCTGCTGCTGCCCTGCGGCCGCCTTCGCCTCCTGGTGCCGGCGTACCCCGCCGCTCACCGCGGTGGCCGTCCCGGCTACCACTGCCGTCGTCGCCGCCATTCGCATGACGGGCCTGCGTCGCAACATCTCCGTCCTCCTCTTTTCGCGTTCGGAATCTCGTTGTCGGTACCCGGCCGGGCGTGGTTCCGCCGGACCGGTTCTCAGCCTGCCCCGAGGGCGGAGAGTGCCTCGACGGCCAGCGCGTGGGGGATGCGGCCGCCCTCGAGCAGGACGCCGCCCGAGTTGAGCACTGCCGCGGCGAAGGGAGCCGCCCAGAGGTCCTCCCATACGAGCAGGGCAGCCGAGGAGCCGGGCTCCAGCTGCGCGCCGACGTAGGCGATGTCCTCCTCGCTGAGCACGCCGCCGACCTCACCCTCGAGGTCGGCGAATCCCACCAGTTCGTCGAGTTGGTCGAACTCGAACGACACGACGTCGCCGACATCGTCCTTGGCGACGAAGATGAGATCGAGGATGCGAACGGTGCGACTCTCGATGAGCTTGGCGAGTTCCGGAGCTATCTCACCGTTGAACTTGTTGTCGGGGAATCCCACGACGATGTACTCGATCGGCCCGATGTCCATGCCCTCACCTCCGACTCTTCGCACCCGGTGTGCGACCGCCTGCGTCCCATTTGGGGTGGGTCCCCGAGGTCCCCAGCACGCGGGATCATAGACCCCCCTGCTTCGGGTCGCTAACCGACGGCGGGGCGCGCGATGAGCCACGTCGGAGATCGGGATGGCTCATGGTCAGTCCGCCGCCATGATGATCTCCGCCTTGGACGGCGGTTGCCGGAGCACGCACCATCCGCGGCACGGATCGTTCCCGCGGTGTGACGCCGTCGCCTTGCCATCCTCGCCGGCGCTCCGTAGCGCCAGCAGTCCGGGTGCCGTGGCTGCCGATGCCCATCCAGGAGCCTTGGTGTGCTTTCGATCTCCCCGCGATCCCCGGGCGGAGCAAGGTGCTGGGCTAGCATCCGCGACGGAGCGGAGGTTCAGCAGATCGGATCGGAGACGTCATGGCGGACACGGTAGAGGGCGACCCGATTGAGGTCGTGCGCGCTGCAGGTCGCTCCTGGGGCTGGCCGGTGGGATTCGGCATCGTGTCCATCATCATCGGGGTGATCATCACCATCAGGCCGAAGGACACCGTCGGCTTCTTCGCCATCGTCTTCGGGATCTGGCTGCTCATCGGGGGTGCCTACTACGTGATCAAGGCCATCGCCGCGCACGACGAGACGGGAGCGAGCCGGTTCGCGGTGGCGATCCTCGGCCTGCTCTCCATCCTCATCGGCCTGTTGGTCCTGCACCACACCTTCCAGACGGTGGCGGTCATCGGATTCATCGTCGGCATCTTCTGGGTCATCGCGGGCGTGACCCAGCTGGTCGCCGGATTCGAGAGCCCCCCGGGCGAGCGGGTCTGGCTCCTCGTGATCGGTGCCATCGGCACCATCGTGGGCATTATCACCCTGGTGTACCCGGGCCTCTCGCTGTTGATCATCGCCGTGCTCATGGGGATCTGGCTCATCCTCTTCGGCATCCTCCAGCTGATCGTGGGGTTGCAGATCCGCAAGGTGCAGCACTCGGCCTGAGCGCCCGCCCGGGATCTCGGGCCTACGGCTCAGTGGGGGACCGGCGCGCCGGCCAGGGCCGCGATCAGGCCCAACCCCCCTGCCCCGAGCAACGCGGGCAGCACGGCCCTCCTCAGCGCCAGCAGCCAGACCAGGGCCAGCGCCAGCACCCCCGTCTGCCATAAGTGGGCAAGGGCCAGCCCGAGCGGCACCGACGAACCTGCGATGGCCCCGATCGCCGCCGCACCGGCACCCGTGAGGAACTCCTGCGCTCGCCGACTGTGGCGCAGACGGTCGAAGTGGGAGGCGCCGCCCATGACAAAGACGAATGACGGGGCGAAGGCGACGACCGCTGCCAGCAGGCCGCCGAGCACCCCCGCCGCGGCGTAACCGACGACGGCCACCGTCTGGACGACCGGTCCCGGGGTGATCTGCCCGAGGGCGACCGCATCGAGGAACTGGGCGGCGGTCATCCAGTGGTAGGTGTGCACGGCGTCGTGCTGCATGAGCGGGACAATGACGAACCCCCCTCCGTAGGAGAGGGCGCCGACCTTGAAGGCCACCCATGCGAGAGCGCCGAGCCCGCCGGTGACGGCCACAGCGGGCACGACGGGAAGGAAGAGTCCGATCCTGCGTCCGTCCCCCCGGTCGGTTAGCCCGCCCGCGTGGAGCAACACCTCGCAGGCCCCGCAGGACAAAAGCACCAGCACTAGGAACGGACCCACGGTGGCCGCCGAGACAGCGCCGACGATGAGGTAGGCGACCCAGCGAACCCGCGGCCACGAGGCCGTCGACACCCTCCGCCAGGACGCAGGGGCGAGTCCGGCAGAGGCCTGCAGCGCGACCGCCGGCACGGCGGCGCTGGCACCGGCCGCGGCACCGAGAATCCACAGCGGCGGTCGCGGGGCGAGGAAGACCGCAGAGAGCGCGAGGATCGCCGTCAGGCCGGGCACGATGAAGCACAGACCGCCGACGAGCGCCCCGATCGCGCCGCGCAGCCGCCATGCGCACAGGATGGAGAGCTGGGTCGACGCCGGGCCCGGCAAAAGGTTCGTCGCGGCGATCCCGTCCTCGAATTCCTTGGCCCCCAGCCAGCGCCGTTCCTCGACGAAGCGCCTGCGCATGAGCGAGATGTGGGCCGGCGGCCCACCGAACCCGATGACGCCGATCCTTCCCCATTCGCGGGCGATCGTGAACAACGAGACCCTCGCTGCCTCGTCCTCGGTCACGCGCCCAGCACCTCGGAGGACAGCTCGCGCAGCGCTCGTTGACACTTGCGCAACGCGCGGTCTCCGGCCTCAGACGTGCGGTAAAGGCGGCGGCGACGGCCTTCGACCACGACCTCGCGTGACAAGAGGAGCCCGGCGTCCTCGAGGCGGTGCAGCATGGGGTACACGGTTCCCGGACTGAGCGAGTGCCCGTGCCGGGCCAGCTCGGCGATCAGGCCGGCACCGTGCACCTCCTCGTGGTGGGCGTGGTGCATGACGTGCAGCTGCACCGCGCCGCGCACGAATTCCTGGACCAGATCCACCCCATATCGATAGCCGATATCGGGAGTCGATATCAACCCCCGGAAGAAGGAGGTTGGTCGGCCCCCGCCGCCGAGTACCGGCGACGGGGGCCGTGGGTCAGTTCAGGATCTTGGCCTTCGCCGCTTCGAACTCGGCGTCGGTGATGGCGCCCGACGTCTTGAGGTCGGCCAGCTTGGCCAGCTGGTCGGCTGAGCTGGAGCCGCCAGCGGTCTCCTTGACGTACTTATCGAATGCCTTCTGCTCCTGCGCGGCCTGCTCCGCGGCCCGCTCGTGCATCTTGTCGCCACGGGCGATCAGGTAGATGAGGATGCCGAGCAACGGGACAAGGATCACGAAGATCACCCACAGCGCCTTGGCGAACCCGCCCATGTCGTGGCTCCTGAAGATGTCGGCGAACACGACGATCAAGAGCCAGATCCAGATGAAGAACGCAAAGAACCAGAGCATGGTCCAAAAGATGTTGAGCAACGGGTACGTGTACGCGAGCATCGGCGAGTCTCCTTCGTGGGGTGTACGCCAGGCATGGTAACAGCTGCCCATTCGGCTGCGCTGGGACGGGGATGCTGAGAGGTGCAGCTTGTCGTGCTGCGTGTGGGCTCGGCGTCGATGCCGTCCGCGCCGTTGTCGGATGGCAGTTTGCAGAGAGGTGAACTCCTCCGGGAGCCCATCCCGGTCCGCGGCCTCCATCGCCGGTGAGGCGGCGAGGCGAAGGCAACGGAGCCGCCGAGAGGTGCGCGGTCGCGGATGCCGACGGCGGCCCGGCACCCCGCCTGACGGCCATCGCGGGATTGCGGTCTGGCGATCGGGCAAGCTAAGGGCATGGACGGAATTCGTCGTGCCCTCGTGCTCGCGCCGATGAGCAGCGAGCTGCGCCCGGTCGTGAAGTACGCCCGGGCGCGCCGAACCAAGGTCGGTGGGCTCACTGCCTACGCCGGCCAGGTCGGTCAGGTGGGCGTTGTGGTGGTCCAGATCGGCGTTGGGCCGGCCTCCGCCAAACGGGTGACGGCGCGCGCACTCGAGTGCTTTCCGGTCGACCACGTGCTTGTGAGCGGCATCGCCGGAGGGCTGCACCCCGATCTCACCATCGGCACGGTCCTGGTGCCCGAGGCGGTCCTGGACCTCGGGAGCGGCCAGCGCTACGAGTCCTCCCCCATGGAAGGGATCCAGCGGGAAGGTCTGATCGCGTCGGCCGACCATCTGATCATGGACGAGGACGTGCTCGCCGGACTCCAGGAACAGGGTGTGGTCGCCATGGAGATGGAGTCGTCCGGAGTGGCCGCGGCATGCCAGGACGCCGGGATCCCTTGGACGACCTTCCGGGTCATCAGCGACCGGCCGGACGACGGGCTGACGGACGACGCGATCATGTCCCTGCTTCGTCCGGACGGGTCCTCGGACGTGGGTGCTGCGCTGCGTCTGACGGTGCGACACCCCGGAAGGGTGCCCGGCATGGTCCGGCTCGGCCGCGCCTCCTCGATGGCGGCGTCGAAGGCCGCCCGGAACGCGCTCGGGGCCCTCGGCTGGGGACGTTGACGCAGGCTCGCGGCGGCCGTGAGGCCTTTGGGCTGGCGCGGGGTCCCCCCTCCCGAACTCGTTGAAATTACCGGGAGCCCCTCGACGGCGGGCTGCGTCTGGAGCGGCGCTCTGGGAGCCGTCGCACCGGTGCCCCCGACCGGCGCCGGGCCATGGATCTAGGAGCGTGACTCGGCCCGCTCGACGTGTCCCGCGTCCAGCTGGTGCCGTGCGAGCTCAGCCATCTGTTGGCGTCCCAGCCGCGCCACGATGGTCCAGATCCTTGTGGCGAAGACGTTCCCGCCGCCGAAGGTGAAGTGCACACCATCGGACTCTCGGACCTGCTGGCCGTCCATGTACTCCTCGTAGTGGCCGCCTGGGCACGCCATGGCGTTGAAGTTGATGACCGTCGTGCCAGGAATCGATGCGGCGACCTCTCGCACGATGCGGTTGTAGATCTCCAGTCGGACCCGTGAGTCCTCGGGCCACGCCTGCCCGTCCGGCTGCTCGCCGCTGTCGTAACAGGGGGCAGTGAGGAGGGCGACCTTGGCCCCGCCAGAAGCGGCGATGCGCACGCCCATGGTGAGCTGGTGCTTGACGTAGGCGGCGTAAGCGGGGTTCTCGATGTTGGTCCACTTCCCGTCGAATGTGCGGTTCACGACCTCCCAGCGACCAGCCAGGATCATGACGACGTTGGGGTGCCTGGTGCGGACCTGGAACCTCCAGACCTGCGGCCACTGGACGTCCGCAGAATCGCCGTTGCACTTTGTGGACATGGGCGCATCCACCCCTTTCAACTGGAACTCAGCGCCTTCGGCCACGCCGCATCCCAGGATGCCCTGGTCGAATTCGGTGACGTCGTAGCGGCTCTGGTGCTCGCTGAGGCCGATGGCCAGCGTGAGCGCGGTGGAGTCGCCGAACATCATCACCTTGACCCGCGGCCCGGTGAAGAGAGCCGACCGAACTGGCGGACGATCCGCCGAGGCACCCACCGCTACCGCTGGCACGGCGGTGGCCACCAACAGCGCAGCGAGGGTCGCCGCCACCGAGACGGGGGTCACGGCCCACGCCCTCCATCCGGAGAAGAGGGTGCCCTGCCGGATCGGGCGCTCGACCAGGTAGAAGGAGGCAACCGCGATGACCAGGGTTGCCGCCACCCTCAGCGCGAACAGCCGGTAGCCCTCCAGACCGGTCCGGGCGTTGTCGATGTAGATGAACAGGGGGAAGTGCCAGAGGTAGAGGCCGTAGGAGATTCTCCCGATGAACCGCAAGGGACGGACCGACAGAAGCCAGGCCAGGGGTGAGCCGGGGGAACAGACCACACTGAAGAGCACGCAGACGGTGGCCAATGCGGCCAGGAGGAAGCCGCCCCGGTAGGCGATGGCGTCGTTGTACGAGACGTGGGTCCACAAGAAGAAGCTCCCCACGACGCCGGCGAGTCCCACGAGCAGCACCGCGATTCGGCCCGGGACGGTCCGGGGCGTCAAGGGGGAGCCCCCGCCACGGCCGGGGCGACCGGCTGACAGGGCGCCTTCCGACCCGCCGTCGACCCCACGTCGTTGTGCCCACATGGCCAGAGCGACGGCGAGCGCCGCGCCGGCCAGCAGCGACTGGGCCCGCGTGTCGGTGCCGTAGTACACACGGTTGACGTCCCCGGGCGAGTACAGCAGGGCCATCTCGACGGCCGAGGCCAGGGCCCCGGCCACGCGCACGGCGAGCAGGACCCGCAGGCTCCGCCAGCGCTTCATGACGAAGAGAAAGACCAGCGGCCACACCAGGTAGAACTGCTCCTCGACCGCCAGCGACCACGTGTGGGTAAGCGGGGAGGTGAGAGCCGTCTGATTGAAGTAGTTGGAGCCAGCGGCGATGAAGTGCCAATTGGCGAAGTAGAAGAGGGCCGAAAGGCTGTCGGCCCGCAGTGTCGGATACGTCCCCCGGGGGACGGCGAAGGCGGCGAAGGCGGCCACGCCGAGCAGCATCAAGAGCAGGGCCGGCAGGAGCCGGCGGGCCCGCCTGGCCCAGAACGCCTTGAGGCGCACCGTCGCGGTGGTGCGCCATTCTGCGATGAGCAGCGAGGTGATGAGGAATCCGGAGAGGGCGAAGAAGGTGTCGAGCGAGTAGAAGCCGCCGGTCGTCAGGTAGACGCCGCCGTGGTAACCGAGGATGACGATGATGGCCACCGCCCTGACCCCGTCGAGGGCCGGGACGTAGGCGAGGTTCTGGCCACGGCGGGGCGCGTCTGGTCCGGCCTGGCCCGTGACGCCGTCGTTGGTGTGGGCAGCGGGAATGGTCATTGTTCTTCTGGGAAACTCCGGGCAGCTTCGCTCTCCGCCGCTCCCAGCGGCCACGCAGCCGACGGGTCCGCAGATGCGCTCGCCCGGCCTCCAGACCACGTCACTGGCGAAAAATCTAGTGTCGGCCCGCCGTGGGGGGTGACCGCGCCCCGGGAAGCCATCCCAGGTCGGTCCGGCCGAATCGGCGACGGTACCGGTGGCGCCCCCGAAGTTCCTCGGTGCGGGTGGCGGGTCGGGTGCTCGACGGGAACCGGGCTACTGGCGGGCCATGGCCACCCGCCACCGCCTGTCGGGCGAGATCAGGTGGTCCGCGTCGTGCCCTCCGTCCGCAACAGGTTTCCGGCTCGAATCGGACACCCGTCGCGTCGCGCCGGACGGTGGCCGACTCCGGCCTGCGCCGGGCGGCCCTATGTCGCTCCCAGTGCCACCACGGTGCCTTCCCAGCTGGTAAGGGCGAGGTCGCCTGCCACCGGTTGGCCTTCGCGCCCTCGCTCGGTGTCGGCCAGGATCCGTCCGGTCACGCCTCCGAGCGTGGCCGGACCGTCGGCAAGGTTCACGGCAATCACATGGGACGTACCGCGGCGCCATGCCCACAGGCCGCCCTCGCGTGCCAGGGGCCGGTAGTCGCCACCGCGCAGGTCAGCGGTCCGCCGTCTCAGGTCGACCAGGTCGCGTACGAGATGGAGCACCGAGTCGCGGTCCCCGAGCTGATCTTCGACGTTGCAGTCCGCCGTCTCGCCCATCGGGAGCCAGGGCGTGACTCCGGGGGAGGTGAAGCCGCCACCGGGAGCGTTGCGCCACGGCATCGGCGTTCGCATCGCGTCACGTCCCTCGTAGTACGGCCAGTAGCGGACTCCGAGGGGGTCCCGCAGCTCCTCGCGGGGCACCGGCCGGTTCGGCAACCCGATCTCGTCACCCTGGTAGAGGACGGGCGTCCCCCGCAGGCACAGCAGCAGCAGGAGGGCAACTCGGGCCCGCTGCGGGTCGTCCTTGGCCCAGCGGGTGGCCAGGCGCGACAGGTCGTGGTTGGAGCCGGTCCACGCCGGCCAGGCACCCCGGGGGAGGCGCGTCTCCATCTCGTCGACGATCTTGCTCATCGCGTCCGCCTCGAGGGGCGCGTCGATAAATGGGAAGTTGAAGGCCAGATTGAGCTCGTCGCTCCCATTGCCGTAGTAGGCGGCCAGCTGGTCCAGGCGGACCGGGGTCTCGCCCACCAGGATCCGAGGCGGATCGTAGGTGTCGGCGATGCGTCGCCAGCGCCGGATCACCTCGTGGACCTCCGGACGGTTGGCGTTGTACACCGATCGCTGGCCGAACATCTGTGACTCGAAGTCGTCATCGGCGGTGGCCGGAGGGTTGTCCCGGAGCTCGGCGTCCTTGATGATGCCGTTACACACGTCGATACGGAAGCCGGCCACGCCCCGGTCGAACCAGAACCGCAGGATCGCGTCGAAGGCCTCGCGGACCTCCTCGTTCCACCAGTTGAGGTCGGGTTGCTCGGCCAGGTGATTGTGCATGTAGTACTGCCCGGTCGCCTCGTCGAACGTCCACGCCGGACCGCCGAAGCTGCTGACCCAGTTGTTGGGCGGGGAGTCGTCGCCCTTGGGATCGGCCCACAGGTACCAGTCCCGGTGCCGGGCGGTTCGCGAGGACCGGGCGTCGAGGAACCACGGATGCTGGTCGCTGGTGTGGTTCGGCACCAGGTCCATGAGGATGCGGATGCGCCGGCGGCCGGCCTCGGCGACGAGCCGGTCGAAGTCGTCCAACGTCCCGAGGTCGGGTTGCACGGCGCAGAAGTCCGTGACGTCGTAACCCCAGTCCGCGTTGGGCGAGAGGGTGACAGGGCTCAACCAGACGCCGTCCACCCCCAGCCAGGAGAGGTGGTCCAGATGGTCCAGGATCCCCGGGAGGTCCCCGTTGCCGTCCCCGTCGGAGTCGGCGAACGAGCGCGGATAGACCTGGTAGAGGACAGCGGCCTCCCACCACGGCTGCCCGGCCCCGCCACCCCCTTCGTCGTTCAACGCATTCGCCGCCCGAGTTGCGCTCCTCGGGCGCCGACGACGGATCGGCCACGGGACGGCCCCCCGGCGGCGCCCGCCACCCTCGTCGGCGCGCCGCTCATGGCGGGGGAAGCTTCTGCCACTGCTGCTTGACGATCCAGCAGACGCCCTGCGGGATGCCGTTCTTGGGCATCTTGCACGCGCTCGACGGCGGAGAGTTGTTGTGGAGTTGCACCACCCGGTACTCGGTCGGCCCGGCGAACTTGTCCGGCCCGTAGCTCAGGACGGGGGAGTACCCGCCGGGGAAGTTCTTGATCTTGGAGAGCGCTTCGACGAACGTCCGCCGGTTGAGGTTCCGTCCGGCTGCCTTGGCCGCCGCGGCGAACAGGCGGATCTCCTGGCACCATCCCTGTACCGGTCCCTGCTCCTCGATGTAGAAGTTGAGGTTCCCCGGTGGGACTTGCGGGTAGGCCTTGTGCCAGACCGTCCAGCAGCTGCGCACGCCCGGGTCGTAGCCGCCCTGTGTGTACGGCCGTGTGTCGTCGATGCCCCCGAGGGTCTCGGTGGTGATCCCCTCCTGGCCGTTGAGGACCTTGTTGTACGGGGAGGGGATGAGGCCGAGCGCCGAAAGGATTGAGGACTCGTAGTCCGAGAGCAGGAGGTGCGGGTAGTACTGCTGCTCTGTCTGTGCCTGCAAAACGGGGTAGAAGGCGTTGAAGGGGAGCAGCGGGATGACCGCGGTGACCCCCGCCGACTTCAGCTTCTGGACGACCAGGGGGGCGTCGGCCCCGGTGGTGGCGGCTTCTGTGGGGCTGGAGGGGATCGACACCACCACCGGATTCACCCCCGCACGCTGTAGGTCAGGCAGGAGGTAGTCGTTGAGGGCGAGCTTGTCGCTTGCACGGTCGCCGGCGACGATGCCCAGCTTCTTGGCGGGACCGATGAGGCCTGTGGCCAGGCCCCAGTTCACCACCGCCTGCAGGATGGCGGCGTCGTCGGGCCCGGTCCACCACAGGTAGGGCGAGCCTTGGGTCGTCCAGTTGGTCACGGTGGTCCACTGTCCGATGAACGGGGTGTGGCCCTCCTGGGTCACGCACAGCTCGTTGTCGCCCGACCAGGTGCCGACCCCGTCGAGGACGGCGAAGGCCGCCGGGCTTCCCTCGGTCCAGGACTTGCAGAGGGATCGCATGACGTTCTCGTTGGTGGGTGTGAAGTACGAGATGATCGGGTTGATCGTCCGGCCGTTGATCCCACCCGTCTTGTTGATCTGGTTCACGAACAGGTTGATGGCCTTTGCCTGCTCCTTGTACTCGTAGTCACCGGAGAAGCCGAGGGTCGCGGCGAGGGCCTGCAGGTTGACCACGGGGAACACGACGTTGATGGTGTGGGCGGTGACGCCCCGGGTGCTCAAGCTGGCCTGGTCGGGCGGGACCGGCGCCTGGGCCGTCAAGTGGGCGGGCGCGGCTCCGGCCGGGGTCAGCAAGACCCCCGTGCAGACTGCCGCCAGGAAGAGCGCCCCTACTCCTCCTATGAGCCCCCGCCGCCGCATCGGCCACGACGATAGTGCCGCCGCCGCCTGAGCGGCAGTCGCTCAGGGCCGCAACGGGTATCGCCGGCTCGGCTATACATCAGCCCTGCGGACGAGGGGCGTGATCGGCATGGAGTACCCCACCATCGCCCTGAGCGGCGACTTGGGCAGTGGCAAGAGCTCGGTGGCCGGGCTCCTGGTGAACGCGCTCGGTGCACGGCGAGTCAGCACCGGCGAGGCCCAGCGGCAGATCGCCGCCCAGCGAGGCATCTCGACTCTCGAGCTCAACCGGCTCGCTGAGACGGACCCGACGATCGACGAGGAGATCGACTCGGTGTTCCGCTCGCTCGCCCGGCTCGCCGAGCCGCTTGTAGTGGACTCACGGCTGGCCTGGCACTTCCTGCCCGACGCCGTCAAGGTCCATCTCGTGGTCGACCCGGAGGTCGCAGCCTCAAGGGTGCTGGCCCGGGAGGGCGCACGGGCGGAGCGCTACGGCTCGATGTCCGAGGCCCTGGCCCGCATCGCCGATCGGGCCGACAGCGAACGCCGCCGGTTCCAAACGATCTACGGCGTCGACATCTTCCGCCTGTCCAACTACGACCTGGTGGTGGACACCACCCGGGCGGGCCCCGACGAGGTGGCCCAGGCGGTGCTCGACAGTCTTGGCGGTCCTCCCGTCCATTCCGGCCCCTCCATCCTCCTGGACCCCATGCGGGCCGACGGTGGGGGTGCGTCGGCCACGGAGGAGGCGGACGAGGTGGCACGGCTCGCCGAGGACGTGCGTCGTCACGGCCTCCTGCGGCTAGAGCCCGTCGTCGTCGTCTACCGTCGCCCGACCTTCACCGTGGTGGACGGGTGGCGGGGGCTCGCGGCGGCCCGCCGGCTCGGCCTGACGCTGGTCCCGGCCGTGCTCGAGACAGAGGAGGGCCCGGCGATCAGCGGGCAGTGATGTACTCGACCAGGACCCTGTGGTCGGCCTCGAGTGCCTCGATCCGGCTCTTCACGACGTCGCCGATGCTCACCAGGCCGCAGAGGCGGCCGTCATCCATGACCGGCATATGCCGGACCCGCCGGTTCGTCATGGTGGTCATCACCGACTCCGGGGTGTCGTCTGGCGAGCACGTGAAGACAGGGGTCGACATGATCGACGCCACGGTCGATCCGAGCAGGCTGGCGCCGAGACGGTCGAGGCGGCGGACGATGTCCCGCTCGGAGACGATGCCGTCGATGTGGGCCCCGTCGGGTGAGACGACCAGCGCCCCGATGCCCCGGCGGGCCAGCTCCGCCACCGCCTCGCTCACGCTCACCTGACGGCCGATCGTTGCCACGGTCGAGCCCTTGTGGGCCAGGATGTCGGCGATACGCATCCGCGTACCCCCCTTCATGTCGGGGTGACCGACCGCTCTCTGTCCGAGACGGCGGCCACGACACAAAGTCTAGAGACGCCGGCCCCCGCCGAACAGGGGTCGGCGACTGATTCCGCAAGTGCATCCGATCACGAGGTGCGGGGGGGTGACGAACCGCGCGCGGTGCAATGACGTTCAGGTGCCGGGGTCGGTAAGGCCGAGCAGTTCGGTGACGCCGTGGTCCCGGCCGGCCGTGTAGCCGCCGTCGACCGGAAGGGCGTGCCCGGTGATGAAGGAAGCGTCGTCGGAGAGCAGGAACGCCGCTGCGCCGGCGATCTCCTCGGGTCGTCCCATGCGGCGAAGCTTGTGCTCCGCGATGACCCCCCGGCGGGCCGCCTCCATGCCCGGCAACCCGAAGATCCCCTGGGTCATCGGGGTGTCGATGAAGCCCGGGCAGACCGCGTTGACCCTGATGCCCATGCCGGCGTAGTCGATGGCCATGTTCTTGGTGAGGATGACCACGCCGCCCTTCGACGCGCTGTAGGAGCTGCCCCCGGCCGTCCCCTCGAGCCCCTCGATGCTGGCCACGGTGACGATCGCCCCCCGTCCGCCCCCGTGCGGCGGTTGGGTCAGCATCTGGGAGATCACGTGCTTGGCGGTGAGGAAGGTGCCGGTCAGGTTGACCCCGATCACCCGCCCCCACTCCTCGGCGGCCAGCGTGTGGACGGGCCCGCCCCCGGCCACTCCGGCCGCGTTGACGAGGCCGTCCACCCGCCCCCCGAGTGCGACGGCCGCCGTCACCATGTCCCGGACCGATGCCTCGTCGGTGACATCGGCCACCCACGATGACCACACTCCCCTCAGGGTCCGGCCATCGCCGGCGGGCGGCCCGTCGATCCCGACGACGTCCGCCCCAAGCACCGCCGACTCCTCGTCGAGGAGGCGGGCGGCGCACGCCTGCCCGATGCCCGAGGCGGCCCCGGTGACGATGAAACACCTGCCTGCCAAGCCGTTCATCCGCACTCCTCGCCCCGTGCCCGCTCATCCGTCTAGGCCCGGCGGCACACCTTGTCAACCGGGGGCTGGGCCCTACGACTCCGCCCAGTGCCCTCGGTGCCGCGGGGAAAGTGCAGGGAAACGTGCCGTCGACGGAGATCGGAGCGGTACCGCGGGCCGACGCCCACCTAAGGTGAGGCCGCCGTCGCGTCGGTGGTAGCCAGCCGCCGCGGGGAAAGGACCACCATGAAGTTCGCCCTCTTCTACGAGATCCCCGTGCCCAAGCCCTGGGACGCCGACAGCGAGCGGATCGCCTATCGCAACACGATCGAGCAGGCGGTGGCCGGAGAGCGGTTCGGCTGGCACGCCTTCTGGACGGTGGAGCACCACTTCCTCGCCGAATACTCGCACTGCTCCAACCCCGAGGTCCTCTACGGCGCCATTGCCGCCCTCACCGAGCGCATGCGCCTCGGCTACGGGGTCCGACTCATGCCCCAGCCTTACAACCACCCGGTCCGCACCGCCGAGTCGGTGGCGGTGCTCGACCTCATCTCGGGTGGTCGGGTCGACTTCGGCACGGGCCGCTCCGCCACCCGGGCCGAGCTCGAGGGGTTCGGCATCGACCCCGCAGAAACCCGGGCCATGTGGCAGGAGGCCATCGAGCACGTGGTGGGGTGCTGGACCGAGGAGGAGCACGAGTTCTCCGGTCGCTTCTGGCAGATGCCGCGGCGCCGGGTCCAGCCCAAGCCACTGCAGAAGCCCCACCCCCCGGTGTGGGGCGCCACCACCAGCGTGGACGGGCACCGCCAGGTGGGGGAGTTGGGACTCGGACTGTGCTCGTTCGCCGTCGGGGTCTCGCCCGAGGAGGTGAAGCAGAAGGTCGACGTCTACCGCGCCGCCGCCGCCGGCTGCACCGAGCCCCTGGCCTCCTACGTCCACAACGAAGCGGCCACCTTCACCATGGCGCTGTGCTCGAGCAGCCGGGAGAAGGCGATGGAGCTCGCCCGCGAGTCCTTCGAGTGGTACCCCAAGGTCGGAGCCCGACAGATCGCCACGGTCTCAGAGTGGATGGCCGAGCGCAACGAGGAGTTGGGCACGTACTCGTACGCCGCCGACATGAAGTCCATCGACGACGACGGCTCGCTCGACCTGCTCAGCCTGGAGTACCTGGTCGACGTCAACGCCTGCGTCCTCGGGACGCCCGACGAGTGCGTCGAGATGTGCCGTCGTTACGAGGACGCCGGGATCGACCTCCTGCTCTGCCTGGTCAACCCCTACCGCATCCCCCACGAGGCGGTGATGGAGACCATCGAGCTGATGGGGACCCAGGTCATCCCCCAGTTCGCCGACTGACCCGGGCTGTGGGGCCTCAGGTCGGGGCCATCCCCACGATCGGCTTGGCCAGGGCCATGGCGCCGGTCGAGCCGTAGAAGGTGGCGTCGCCGAAGCTGAAGATCCCGCCGTCGGAGGCCACCAGCCAGTAGCCCTGGCCGTCGGGGGTGGGCGCCATGCCGACGATGGGCTTGTTGAGGGCGATGGCCCCGGTGGAGCCGAAGAATTTGGCGTCGCCGAAGCTGAAGATCCCGCCGTCGGAGGCCACCAGCCAGTAGCCCTGGTCGTCAGGGGTGGCCGCGATGCCGACCACCGGCTTGCTCAGCGCGATCCCGGCCATCGAGCCGTAGCAGGCCACCGCGCCGGTGCTGGCCCGCAGTGCGCCGGTCACCGGGGCGCCCGACGCCCCGCCGGCCGCCCCCACGCCGAGGCCGGCACACAGCCCGATCGACGCCACGGCCCCGTTCAGGACGCGGGCGAACCCCCGGCGGGGCCGCCCGGCGGCGCGGACTCCCTCGTGGATCAGCGGACGTCGCTTCATGGGACCTCCCGTGGCTCAAACGACTCCCGTGGGTCTGACGGATGGCTGGAGACCCGAGGACCCAAGATAACGGTGTTCTCCGCCGGGCCCCCG
>JBKQNY010000028.1:0-4752 GCA_052145775.1 Acidimicrobiales bacterium | reverse complement strand
CGCGGGCTGCGCCGTGGCCAACTCGCTGGTGGCCGTGCAGGCCGGCGCCACCCAGCTGCAGGGGTGCGTCAACGGCTACGGCGAGCGGGCCGGCAACGCCGACCTGTCGACGGCCATCCCCAACCTGAGCCTGAAGCTCAACGTCCGGACCATCCCGCCCGACCGCCTCGAGCGGCTGACGCCGGTGTCCCACCACATCGCCGAGCTGGTGAACCTGGCGCCAAACCCCCAGCAGCCCTACGTGGGGGCCTCGGTCTTCGCCCACAAGGGCGGCCTCCACGCCAGCGCCGTGGCCCGGCGGCGCGACCTCTACGAGCACGTCCCCCCCGACCTGGTGGGCAACGGCACCCGGGTGGTGGTGTCGGAGATGGCCGGCCGCTCCACCCTGGCCATGAAGGCGGCCGAGCTCGGTCTCCAGCTCGACGGCGAGGTGGTGGGCCGGGTGCTCGACGAGCTGAAGCGCCTCGAGCACGAGGGCTACCACTTCGAAGTGGCCGACGGCTCGCTCGAGCTGCTGCTGCGCCGGGCAGGGGGCTGGGAGGCGCGCTACTTCGAGGTCGAGTCCTACCGCGTGATCACCGACCACGGGTCGCGCTCGGCCGGGCTGGCCGACGGCGGCCCGGCGAAGGGGGCGGTGGCCCCCACCACCGAGGCGACGGTAAAGGTCCACATCGGCGAGACCCGGACCGTGGCCACGGCCGAAGGCAACGGGCCGGTCAACGCCCTTGACGGGGCGCTGCGCCAGGCGATCGGGCCGCACTTCCCGGCCCTGGCCGGCGTGCACCTCACCGACTACCGGGTGCGGGTCCTCGACACCGGCCGAGGGACCGGGGCCGTGACCCGGGTCCTGGTGGACACCACCGACGGGGCGAAGACCTGGACCACCATCGGGGTCTCGGAGAACATCATCGAAGCCAGCTGGCAGGCCCTCTACGAGTCGATCGTGTTCGCCCTGCTCCACGCCGACACGCCGGACTGACACCCCGCTCCCGTCAGCTCTTGGTCGGCACCGCCCCCACGATGTCGGTCACGTGGACGCCCACACCGGGCAGCGACCCGACGAACCCGGCGTCCCCGAAGGCGAAGATCCCCCCGTCGCCGCCGATGAGCCAGTAGCCGCCTGTGTCGGCGGTGTGGACGATGCCGATGACCGGCAGGGCCGGCTTGACCTTGAGGTCCGGCAGTGTCTTGAAGCTCTGCGCGTTGCCGAAGGGCAGGACCTGGCCGCTCTGGGTCACGACCCAGTAGCCGCCTCCGCTGGGGGTCCCGGCGATGGCCGAGACCGGTGACGACGTGTGGGTGGCCGAGGCGAACTGCTGGGCCGCCCCGAAGGCGTAGACGGTGCCTGTCGCCGACACCAGCCAGTAGCCGTTGCCCGAAGGGGTGGCGGCGATGCCGATGATGTTGTCGACGTTGATCCCCCGCGAGGGGAGCGAGCCGAGGAAGGGCGCGTTGCCGAAGGCGAAGACGCCGCCGTCCTGACCGACCAGGAAGTAGCCCTGGTCTGTGCCGGTGGGCACGATGCCGGTGATGGGCTCGCGTGGGGTGACGTGGAGCCCGGGCAGGGAGCCCAGGAAGGGCGCGTTGCCGAAGGCGAACACGCCCCCGTCCGACCCCACCAGGAAGTACCCCTGGTCATTGGCGGTCGGGACCATGCCCACGATGTTGTGCACGCTGACCTTGAGCCCCGGCAGGGAGCCGTAGAAGCCGCCCTTGGTGCCCGGCGGGGAGAAGACGAACACGCCGCCGTCCTGGCCGACCAGGTCATAGCCGGAGGTGACGGGCGCTGTGTGGCCGGTTGTCTTGGTTGTCGTCGGCGTTGTCGTCTTGGTCGCTGTGCCCTCCGGGGTCACGGGCGAGGATGCCACCGATGTGGGTCCTGTGCCGTTGGCGTTGCGGGCCTTCACGGTGAAGGTATAGGACGTCCCGTTGGTGAGGCCGGTGACTGTGCAGGCCAGCGCGCCTGTGGTGGTGCAGGTCTTGCCGGACGGCGAGGAGGTCACGATGTACCGGGTGATCGGGCTCCCGTCTGTGCTCGGTGCTGTCCAGCTGACCCGGGCCTTGGCGTTGCCGGCAACGGCCGTGGGCTTGCCGGGCTGAGCCGGCTTTCCGCTCGGGGCGGTCGGGATGACCGGGTTGGAGGATTCCGATGCCGGCCCGGTCCCGAAGGAGGTCTCCGCCCGAACGCTGAAGGTGTAGGTGTCGCCGTCGGTGAGGCCGCTCACCGTGCAGCTCAGTGCCCCGGTGGTCGTGCAGGTCTGGCCGCCCGGATCACTCGTGACGATGTAACCGGTGATGGCTGTGACGATGACCGCCGGGGGTGTCCAGGCCACCTTGGCCGAGGCACTCTCGGCCGTGGCCACCACGTTGAGCGGCGCCCCGGGGGAGGCGAACGGGGTCACGGCGTTCGAGGCGGCGGACGAGGGGCCGTAGCCGAAGGTGTTCTGTGCCCGCACCCGGAAGGAGTAGATGACGCCGTTCTTCAGTCCCGGGACGGTGCACGACGTGGCTCCCGACGTTGTGCACGTCTTTGTTGTGGGCGTGCTGGTGACGAGATAGCCGGTGAGCGCCGACCCTCCGACTGTTGCCGGAGCTGTCCAGATGACCGAGGCCGCCTTGTTGAGGGCGGTGGCCGCCACGTGGGTCGGGGCGCCGGGCAGGTCCTCGGGCTTGACGGTGTTGGAGGTTGTCGATGTGGGGCCGTTGCCGCGGACGTTCGTCGCCACCACCACGAAGCTGTATGTGACGCCGTTTGTCAGCCCGGTCACCACACATGTGGTGGCCCCGGTGGTCTGACACACCTTGTCGCCGGGGGTGCTGGTCACGGTGTAGCCGGTGATCGGCGAGCCGCCGTTGCCGGGGGCGGTCCAGACGACGGCGGCCGACCCGTTGCCCGGCGTGGCGTCCACATCGGTCGGGGCGCCGGGGACGGTGGAGGGCACGAGGGTGGCGGCCGCGGTGGTGGCCGGACCGGTGCCCTTGGGGTTCTGGGCGGCCACCGTCACCGTGTAGGTTGTCCCGTTCACCAGGCTGGACAGCTTGGCCGTGGTGGCTGTCGGGGCGACGGTGGCGGTGGCCTTCACCGAGCCCCCGATGTCAGCGTCCACCACGTAGCCCGTGATGGCCTCTCCGCCGTCTGTGGCCACGGGGACGTCGTTCCAGGAGACCGACACCGAACGGTTTGTGGACGACTCGCCCGTGATGACCGGTCCGACGAGCGGTGGCGCGTAGGGGATCACGGCGTTCGACGGTGTCGACAGCGGTCCCGCGCCCTGCTTGTTCGAGGCCTTCACCCGGAAGACGTAGGCCGTCCCGTCGGTGAGGCCGCTCACTGTGCAGGACAGTGTCGTCACCTTCGTGGTGGCGCAGGTGATCGCACCCGGTGTGCTGACCACTGTGTACTTGATGACCGGTGTGCCGTTGGGTGTGGCGGCGGCCCAGGTGACCTTGGCCTTGCCCGCCGAGGCGGTGGCGGATACCTTGGTCGGCGCCGTCGGGAACAGCGAGGGCGTGGCCGGGTTGGACGGTGCGGACGCCGGACCGGCGCCCGTTGTGTTGGTAGCCCTCACCCGGAAGGTGTAGGTGGTTCCGTTGGCCAGCCCGGTCACCTGGCAGGCAAGGGTGCTGGTGGTGCAGGCCTTGCCCGTCGGTTTGCTCGTCACCGTGTAGCTCTTCACCGCTGATCCACCGTCTGTCGACGGCGCGGTCCACGAGACTGTGGCCGAGTACGGGTGGGCGGTGGCGGTGGCCGCGGTGGGGGCGGAGGGTAGCGTCGCCGGCTTCACGGCCGCGGTGAGTGTGCCTGTCGGCCCGGTGCCGCGCCCGTTGGTGGCCCGGACGGCGAACTTGTAGGAGGTCCCGTCGGTGAGACCATTTACGTAGCATGTGAGCGTGACCGACGTGCAGGTGAATGTGCCCGGTGTGCTCGTGACCGTGTAGCCGCTCACCGCTGTGCCGTTGTTCACGGCCGCTGTCCAGATCACCAGGGCGTCGCCGTTTCCGGCCTCGGCCGCCGGGTTGAGCGGCGGTCCGGGCACGGTCGACGGCGTGAGGCCGCCCCTGGTGGCTGTCGGCCCAACGCCCCCTGTGTTGGCCGCCGCCAACTCGATCTCATAGCTTGTGCCGTTGGTGAGCCCCGAGATCGTGGCGCTGGTCGACGCCGGGGTCGCTGTGTCGGATTTCTTCACCACGCCCCCGAGCAGGGCCTTGACGAGGTACCTCTTCACCGCCTGGCCTCCGTCATCGGCAACGGGCAAGGTGGACCATGTCACGGTGATCGAGCCGCCGGCGGTCGAGACGCCGACGATCGTCGGGGCGGCCGTGGGGGCGGAGAACGGGACGGCGGAGAGGGGTTTGGATGTCGGTCCTGTCCCCGCCGCGTTGGTGGCATGGACCCTGAATGTGTAGGTGACCCCGTTGGCCAGGGTGTTCACCGTGCAGCTGAACGTCTTTGCGGTGCCGCCGCTGGCGGTGCAGTGCTCACCTGTCGGCGTGCTGGTGACCGTGTAGGACGTGACGGGCCTGCCGTTTGTGGCGGCGGCCGACCACTTGACCGTGACCGACTGGTTCTGCGCCGTTGCCGATGTGATGGTCGGGGCGCTCGGCACGGTGTAGGGGATCACGACGGAGGAGCTCGACGAGCGCGGGCCGTCGCCCCTGGCGGTGACGGCGCGAACCCGAAAGGCGTAGGAGGACCCGTTGGCGAGTCCCGTGACCGTGCAGGAGAGTGTCCCAGGCGTCGAGCAAGTCTCC
>JBKQNY010000027.1:0-2644 GCA_052145775.1 Acidimicrobiales bacterium | reverse complement strand
GACGCCTGGGGGAGCAACGACCCCATTGGGTCGCCGTGCCGGTGGCCGACGAAGCTCCTCTTTCGGGGACTGCCTGTGTCCGTGGCCACGAGAAAGTCCGCACTTTTGGCCATGAGAAGTCCGCACTGGTGGCCACCAGAAGTCCCCGTTTTTGGCCACGAGAAGTCCGCACCCCTCGCTGAAGCATCCACATGAGGGTCCCCCCGGCCGGTCACGGTGGCGGTGCAAGCCAACCGCCGCACCGACCGAGGGGATGCCTCCATGAAATCAGCGAGGGAACGCATGGACATGAACGCCGCCTATCAAGAGGTGGGCTCCTATCGAGCAGCGGCCGCGATCTGCGGCACCAGTGACAAGACCGTCAAGCGGGCGGTGGCCAAGGCCAGGGCGGCCGAGGAGGCTCCCACGGGTGTGGTGGTCGCCCACAACTACGACGACGTGGCCGCCATCATCGCCGAGCGGGTGGAACGGACCGACGGTCGGATCTCGGCCAAGCGCCTGCTGCCGGTGGTCCGGGCCGCCGGCTATACCGGCTCGCCACGCAACTTCCGCCGAGCGGTGGCCGAGGCCAAGGCGAAGTGGCGGATCGACCACCACCGGGGCCGGCGGCCCGGGGTGTGGGCTCCGGGCGACGTGCTGGTGTTCGACTGGGGGCAGATCGGCCCCTTGTTCGTCTTCTGCGCCGTGCTCGCCTGGAGCCGGTTCCGCTTCGTCTTGTTCGCCGACAACCTGGGGGCCGAGGCGACCATGGCGGCGTTGGCCGAGTGCATGGAGACGATCGGCGGCGTGCCGAAGACCCTCCTCACCGACCGCATGGGCTGTCTCAAGGGAGCGAGCGTCGCCGGGCTCGTCGTCCCGACGGCGGACTACGTGCGCTTCGTCACCCACTACGGCACCCGGCCGGACTTCTGTTGCGGGGCGGACCCCGAGTCCAAGGGCCTCGTCGAGCACCTCGTCGGCTACGTGAAGTCCGACCTCATGATCCCAGAAGAGCTAACCGTCACTGACCTCGTGACGGCGAACGCCAAAGGCCGGATGTGGTGCACCGAAGTCAACGCCCAGGTGCACTCCGAGATCGCCGCGGTCCCGGCCGTCCGCCTCGAGATCGAACGCCCGCTGTTGGGCGAACCGCCACAGTTGCGGGCCCGGATCGGCAAGGTGGCCATGCGCAGGGTCGACCGGCTCAGCTGCGTCCGGTTCGGCTCGGCCCGCTACTCGGTGCCGAGCACCCACATCGGCCGCCAAGTCGAGCTGCGGGTGGCCGACGGGGTGGTCACGGTCGTGTTCTTGGGGGAGATCATCGCCGAGCACAGACTCGTCGCCCCTGGTGAGACGGCTATCTGTGACGAGCACTACGGGGGACCGAGACCCAGCCCGGCCCGGGCGGTGCGGCCCAAGACCCCCGCCGAAAAGGCCTTCGTGGCCTTCGGGCCGGCCGCCGAGGACTTCATCAAGGGGGCAGCGGCCCGGGGGGTGACCACCCTCGCCGCTGACCTCGTCGAGCTCTGCGCCATGGCGGCGGCGCACGACCGGGCGGCCTTCGTGGCGGCCATCGAACGCGCGGTCGAGTTCGGGCGGTTCCGGGCCCACGACGTGCGCTCCATCCTCGCCGCCGGCACCGGGGTGCCCCGACCGTCCAAGCCCGGCGAGGCGCTCATCGTCGACCTGCCCGTCGTCGCCACCCGCTCGCTCGGTGACTACGCCATCGGCGCTCCGTCATGAGCGCGGCACCCCCTCCCCTGGCCGCCGACTTGGAGGCCGGACTGCGGCGGCTGCGCCTCGGGGCCATGCGCCGGCTCTCCCCCGAGCTGCTGGTGGTGGCCAAGACCCAGCGTTGGAAGCCCGAGGACTTCTTGCGCACCCTGGTCGAGGCTGAGATCGCCTCGCGTGATGCGTCCAACGCCCGGGGCCGGATGAAGGCGGCCGCCTTCCCGGTGACCAAGACCCTCGACGAGTTCGACGTCGACGCCTCGTCGGTCCCCCGGGCCACGTTCGACTACCTGGGAAGCCTCGAGTGGATCGGCGCCAAGGAGAATCTTTGTCTCGTGGGCCCGGCGGGGACGGGCAAGTCCCATCTCCTCGTCGCCCTCGGGCGCCACGCCGTCGAAGCCGGCAAGCGGGTGCGCTACTTCACCGCCACCGAGCTCGTCGAGACCCTCTACCGCGGTCTGGCCGACAACAGCGTCGGCCGGGTGATCGAACAGATCCTCAAGGCCGACCTCGTCTTGATCGACGAGATCGGCTTCGCTCCCATGGACGACACCGGGGCACAGCTGTTCTTCCGCATCGTCGCCGCCGCCTACGAGCGACGGTCTCTCGGCATCGGCTCGCACTGGCCCTTCGAGGACTGGGGCCGCTTCCTCCCCGAGCACACCACCGCCGTCAGCCTGCTCGACCGGCTCCTCCATCACCGCGTGCTGGTGGCCACCTCCGGGGAGTCGTTCCGGCTCAAGGAAGCGCAGCAGAAGGGGGGTGGCCAGAAGCTCACGTAGGGTTGAACATCAGCGCGAGGGGTGCGGACTTCTGGTGGCCACCACTGCGGACTGCAACCTGGCCGGGGACAACGGGTGGGCAGCGGGTTGAGCTGATTGGGCTTGCTCGTTCGCACACCGCGCCGGTTCGGGAGGTGCGCCAGGCCAAGGCG
>JBKQNY010000026.1:0-9793 GCA_052145775.1 Acidimicrobiales bacterium | reverse complement strand
TGGCCCCGTAGTAGTCCCCATCGTGGACGAGGACCTCCCCCAGGGCCAGCCCGACCCGCACGTCGCTCAGGAGGTCGTCGCCGGCATAGGCATCGGCCAGGTCCAGGCCGATGCGGGCAGCCCCCTCCACGCTCTCGACCACGAACATGGCCTCGTCGCCGATCATCTTGACCAGCCGTCCCCCCAGTCCGGTCACGACGTTGTGGGAGATATCCTCGAACCGCCGGACCACCGCGGCGAGCTCGGCCGCACCGAGGTGCTGGCTGAGGAGCGTGAAGCCCACCATGTCGGCGAAACCCACGGCCAGGACCGGATTGGTGCCTGCCGTCTCGCCGGCGGCGCGCAGCATGACCCTCCGCCGGGCCGCGGCCTGCACGTGGCGGCGCCAAACGAACTCGAGGAACCAGGCCATGGCCGGGAGGGCGATCCCGGCCATGCTGGCGAACTCGTCGGCGGCCAGGACGTCGTCATCGTCCTCGTCGCCCAGACCCAGCACCCCGGGCGCTACCTCGGCCTCGGCGATGCGGGCCATCGACGAGCCGATGACCCTCGCCATCTGCATGGCCACGTCGACGTCGACGGCCCCCAAGTTGAGAATGCCGTCGAAGAGGCGGACCGCCTCGAGATCGAGGTCGGTGAAGACCTTGTCGTCGTCGCCCACGTCGAGGAAGCCGAGGGCCCGCCAGAGCCGCCGCAGCAGGTCCAGGGACTGGTCGGTGGCCTCGGCCAGCTCGGTCGCCGAGTAGCGGCGGGCGGCCGGCACCAGGAGCCGGTCCACCGCCAGGAGGTCCAGCACGCCTTCGGCCACGGCACGGTCGATCTCCTCCTGGGTGGCGCCGGCCTCGACGAGCAGGCCGCTCACGTGCGCCAGCGCCGCCTCTCGGCGGCCCGGGGTCCCCGCAGCCTCAGGCGGGTGCGGACCGTCGACCGAGGCGCCCTGCATGGGGGGTTCGTCGGTCATCGGGGAAGGCCGCGCAGGAGGCCGGGCTCCCACTCGGAGCGGGCGGGACGGTCCATGAGGGCGGCCAGGGCCTCACGGGGCGTGGTCCGCCCCGCCACGATGGCCGCGACCTGTTCGGCGATGGGCATCTCGACCTCCCGGCTCCGGGCCAGGTCGACCAGGGGACCGGCGGTCTTGACCCCTTCGGCCACCATGCGCATCCCCGACAGCACCTCGTCGAGGGCGCGCCCTCGACCGAGTTCGAGGCCGACCGTCCGGTTGCGGCTGCGCGGGCTGGTGCAGGTGGCCACCAGGTCGCCCACCCCCGCCAGGCCGCCGAAGGTGAGGGTGTGGCCCCCCAGGGCGATGCCGAGCCGGCCCAGCTCGGCCAGCCCCCGGGTGACCAGGACGGCGCGGGTGTTCTCGCCGAAACCGAGGCCGTCGGCGAGGCCCGCGGCGATGGCCATGACGTTCTTGGTGGCGCCGGCGATCTCGCAGCCGACGACGTCGGTGCCGGTGTAGGCCCGGAACGTGCTGCCGTGGAGGTGCTGCTGGACGCGGCGGGCCATCGACTCGTCAGGGAGCGCCACCAGGCAGGCCGCGGGGCATCCCTCGGCCACCTCCCGGGCCAGGTTGGGTCCGCTGAGGGCGCCGGCCGGATGGTCCGGCAGCACCTCGGCCACGATCTGCGACATCCGCATGTCGGTTCCCGCCTCGATCCCCTTGGCCAGGCTCACCACCGGCACCCCGGGGGGCAGTGAGGGCGCCAGCCGCTCGAGGACACCCCGGAAGCCGTGGGAGGGGACCGCCATGAGCACGAGGTCCGCCGCGGTGCCGGCCTCGTCGAGCGAGGCCGTGGCACGCAGCGAGTCGGGCAGTGCGATGCCGGGGAGGTAGGCCGGGTTCTCGTGCTCGCGTGCGATCGTTGCCGCCAGGTCGGCCGAGCGTGCCCAGAGCACGGTCGGCGAGTTCCGGGCGACCAGAGAGGCGATCGTGGTTCCCCACGACCCGGAGCCCACGACCACGACCGAACCACCGACCACCTTCCGAGCCTACGGCCGCCGGCACCACCCGGGTCGTGACCCCGCGTCCGGGGCACGCATGCCCCGCCCGGCCCGCTCCTACACTGTCGGGGTGTCCATGGGCGTCGCCTCCGCCCGACCGGCGGCCGCCGGCGCACCTTCGGGGCGCCGAACGCCCGCGTTGCTCGGTCCGCGGGCCGTCCTCGTCCCGGTGAAGAGCTTCGCCCTGGCCAAGCGTCGGCTCGACGCCGCGCTCGGGGACGAGGAGCGACGGGCGCTGGTGCGCCGCATGGCCGAGCACGTGGTGGCGGCGGCCGCACCCCTCCCGGTCGCCGTGGTCTGTGACGACACCGAGGTGGCCGACTGGGCCCGGCGGCTCGGGGCCCTGGTGGTGTGGGAGCCGGGGCGGGGGCTGAACGGCGCGGTGGAAGAGGGGGTGGCGCGCCTGGGGGCCATGGGCGTCGAGTCGGTGACCGTGGCCCACGGTGACCTGCCCCGCGCCGCCGGGCTGGGGGCGCTGCCGCCGTTCGAGGGGATCACCCTCGTCCCCGACCGCCGGGACGACGGCACCAACGTGGTGAATCTCCCCGTCGGGTGCGGGTTCCGCTTCTCCTACGGCCCGGGGTCGTTCGCCCGCCACCGGGCCGAGTGCCTGCGTATCGGCCAGCCGCTCCGGATCTTGCGCTCGGCCGGCCTGGCCTTCGACGTCGACTTGCCGGCCGACCTTCCCGGGGCCTGGGCGGCCACCGGCGGGAACCGACCGGGCCCCGGACGCGACGGCGGGGGCCCGCAGGCCCCCGACCGCCGTCCGTGATGGGCGGGGCCGGCACTGGCCGGCCCCCCGGAGCTGGCTAGCGCCTGGCTGCCTTCTTGGCCGGGGCGCGCTTGGCCGCCTTCTTGGCCGGAGCGCGCTTGACGGCCTTCTTGGCCGGGGCGCGCTTGGCCGCCTTCTTGGCCGGAGCCCGCTTGACGGCCTTCTTGGCCGGGGCGCGCTTGGCCGCCTTCTTCGCCGGAGCCCGCTTGACGGCCTTCTTGGCCGGGGCGCGCTTGGCCGCCTTCTTCGCCGGTGCCCGCTTTACCGCCTTCTTGGCCGGAGCGCGCTTCACCGCCTTCTTCGCCGGAGCGCGCTTGACGGCCTTCTTGGCCGGGGCGCGCTTGGCCGCCTTCTTTGCCGGAGCCCGCTTCGCGGCCTTCTTGGCCGGGGCCCGCTTCTTTGCGGCTACCGCCACAGGAGCACCTCCCTAGGTATGTCTACGTTGACTCGAGGTGGAGCCTGCGGCACACCGCCACCCGGAGATGTCGGCAACCGCACTGCTGCACCGCTTGCATGGTTTGCATGACTTGCATGATCCGGCGTGAGGAGGGATCGCCATCTTGGCCAATCGGCCGACCGTTGTAGGTGATGCCGACATGCATCCACCAACGTCGAACGACTCGATGTCGAGACGTCTGCAACACCCCCATCGCGTATCGGGTCACATACCATCACACTTGGTTTCCGCTCCCAGGTCAAGCATCAAGACGCGCGCGGCACCGCGGACACTCGATCCGACGTCCCGTGTTCGCGCATCTGCGGCGCGCGACGCGCACGCCGTCAACGCACGACGATGCACGCGACGCGTGGCGGCACTGCGTCGTGAGCACGCGCGAAAGGCGCGTCGCGCCGCGTCGTTTGACGTCGCGTTGACGCTCATCGAACCGTTCGATGACGCGCCCGCCCCGCTCCGCACGCGGCGGCTGGTGGATCTCGTCCGCTCGGCCGCGTGGGATGCCGGCGGTTCCGTCTACCTCGGCGCCGGGGCCGGCGGATGGGCGTGGGCGGGACCCGAGCGACCGACCCTGCTGCTGGGCCCGTCGCGGTCGGGGAAGACGTCCTCCCTGGTCATACCCAATGTTTTGGCTGCTCCGGGGCCGGTCGTGTCGACCTCCACCAAGCCCGACGTCCTCAACGCCACGGCCGCGGCACGCGCCGCGAGTGGCTGGACTCTCCTCTACGACCCCGGTGGGACCGTCGACCCGCCGCCCGGCGTGCTGCGGGTGGGGTGGTCCCCGGTCAACGCGGCGCGCCAGTGGGACGGCGCGCTCATGATGGCCGACGCCATGTCCGGTGCGGCGCATCGTGCCGAGGACGAGCGCGCCGGCGGTGCCAACGCGGAGCACTGGTCGGAGCGGGCGACGTCACTGTTGGCCCCGCTCCTGCACGCCGCGGCCATCGACGGCGCCCCCATGGCCGCGGTGCTCCATTGGGTCGACCGCCACGACGGCACGCACCCGCTCTCGGTGCTGGCGTCGCGCGCCGGCGAGGACGCCCCCGCCACCGACGTGCTCGCCGGGATCCTGGCCACCGACGGCCGCGAGCAGTCCGGCATCTGGTCCACCGCGTCGGGCATCCTGCGCGCCTACCGCTCCACCGGTGCCCTCGACTCGACCGAGCCCCCGTACTTCGACGCCGAGGCGTTCTGCGCCGGCGCCAACACCCTCTACCTCTGCTCCAGTGGTCGACAGCAGCACCTGTGGGCGCCGCTCATGGTTGGACTGCTCTCCGAGGTACGTGACGCCGCCTACCGCCGCGCCCATGAGGCGCCGGGCGGTCCACCGGTGCTGCTGGCCCTCGACGAGGCGGCGAACATCGCGCCCATCCCGGACCTTCCGGCGATGGTGAGCGAGGGGGCGGGACAGGGTCTGCTCACGCTGGCGTCGCTGCAGGACCTCTCCCAGGCCCGCCGTCGGTGGGGCCGCCAGGGCGACGCCTTCCTCTCGCTCTTCGGGACCACCGTGGTCCTGCCGGGCATCGCCGACCTGCCCACCCTCCAGGCGGTCTCCGCCCTGGCCGGCGACGAGGAGGTTCCGACCCGCACGGTGGCCACCGGCCCCGGGCACGACGGCCGACGGCGGCCCTCGGTCAGCTGGTCGACGGTGCACCGGCCACGGCTGCCGGTCGATGCCGTCGGCCGCGGCCACCCGGGGACGGCCCTGGCCCTCGACGCCAGCAACCGCATCGGCTGGGTGCGGCTCACCCCGGCGCATGCCACCGAGCCCTGGCGGGAGCTCGTCGCCGCCGGCCGGGTGCGGAGCCGGGAGGCGGCCGGGCGCACCGACCCGGCCGGGCCCGCCGAGCGCGGCCTCGGGCGCTGAGCGACCGGTTCAGCCGAGGCCGAGGCCGAGATCGGGCGGCCCCGCCCAGCGGCCGCCCTCGCGTCCGAGCTCGCGCCGGGCCGCCTCGAGCCGGCGGGTGGTGGCCAGGTGGTCCGCCAACCGCTGGGTACCCATGGCGGCCAGCACCGCGCCCGATCCCTCGGTGCCGAGCGGGCGGGACCGATCGGTGACCCCCCAGCGCGCCCGGTAACGGGCGACGGCGTCGGCCCCGTCGTGCCACGTCTCGAGCAGGCGCGGCGAGCCGGGCCGGGGACCGAGCGCGCTGAGCAGGTGGGCGGCGGGCACCACGTCGGACGGCGGGCGGCGCTCCTCGGCCACCCCGACCCCGTCTCCCCAGGTGGCCAGCCGGTCGGCGCACCGCTCGGCGTCGACGGCCGGCGTCCCGCCGCGCAGGGCTCCGGCCCACGCCGTCAGCGCCTGGCGCCGGGTCACCGCGCCGTGTACCGGGTCACCCAGTCCGGCGGCGAAGCGGTGCTCGTCCAGGCGGCCCGGTGCCGGCGCCCCCCGATGGAGGGCGGCCGGGAGTTCGGCGGCCGTCCAGCCGACCGCCGCGGCCTGGGCCCGCCACCGCCCTGTGAACGGGGCGCCGGCGGACTCGCCCTTCGGGTCACGGGTCCTCGCCCACGCCACCCGCGCCGCGGCCGCCGAGTGGCGGCCGGTGGCGGCCAGCTCGGCGCGGATCTCCGAGCCCCGGGTGGAGAAGGCCCCCACCACCGCCGGGTCGATCCCGGTCAGCTCGTAGGTGCCGCGGGCGGTGGCCGTCCACTCGACCCCCAGGGCGTCGGACAGCCGGTGGCGGAGGTCGGCGCCGTAGAGGGCGCCGGCGGCCTGGGCGTGGGCACGCAGGCCGCGGCCGTCGAGGGCCGTCCACCGCCCGTCGGCGCCGTGGCCGAGGTTGGCCACCACCACGTGGGTGTGGAGGTGGGGGTCGTCGGCCCGGCTCAGCCCGTGGGCGAAGCCGGCGGCCACCAGCCCGTCGACCGGCTGGGGCCGCCGCTCGTCGCCCGAACCCCGGCGGACCGTCGCCGCCCGGCGGGTCACGTAGCCCATCGCCGCCTCCACGGCGCGCTCGTGGGCCGCCAGGACCTCGGCCGACACCTCGGGGGGCGAGAGGGCGAAGAGGACGCTGACCGACTTGGGGGCCGTGAAGGTGAGGTCGACGCCAGCCACCCCGCCCCGCCTGGTCACCAGGTGCCGCCCGTCGCCGGGCCGCCGCCCGGCCAGCACGGCCTCGAGGTCAGCGCGCTCGACCGGCCCCGACAACCCGAGGCCGGCCGACCCGGCACCGGTCCAGAGCCCGGGACCACCCTCCCTGCGCCCGCCGGCGGCGCGGGCGGGGCCGAGCTCGGACGCCAGGTCGTCGAGGTAGTACCGCCCGGAGCGGTCGGTCAGGCGGGTGACGCGCAGCACGTCGCCACCGGGCGCTCTGCGGCACGCCGGCCGCCGTGTACCGAGGGTGCCCGGGCTGGGGTACGATTCGAGTCGTGGAGTCGGCAGAGACCCTCTGGGAAACCGACAATTATCGCTGGAGTCCCTGGACAGCAGGGGAAGGCATCGACGCCTATATCCGCCGCCGTCGAGACGAGGGGTGGATCTACCAAGGGAAGGTGCCGCAGGAAGGCGCCACGATCCTCCTGCGGTTCACGCGTCTCCGCCACCCCGACCGGCCCCAGGTCGCCGCCGGTCCGTTGGGAGCGGCGTAGCTTTTCATTGTTTTCCATGTCCTTCGATGCTAGCGCCGGTGGCGTAGCGCCGGAGCACCCGGCGCGCCGCGGCGGCACCCGCCCCCCGCAGCTCGGGAGGGTCGAGCACCCGGGTCCCCGGCCCGAGCTGTAGCAGGAGCCGCTCCAGCCAGGCCGTCCCCCCCACGGCCAACGTGACCACCGTCGCGTCCGGCCCGGTCGCCACCTCGAGCACCGGGACCGTGTCGGCCACCCACCCCGCGCCCGGGCCCAGGGCCAGCCGGACGGGCCGCGCGCCGGGCCCGGGGACGAAGGCGTCCCGTCCCACGGCGGCGGCGGGGCGCTCACCGTCGGGGAGCGGCCCGAGGTCGCGCACGGACCGGATGCGGTCCACCCGGAACCGGCGGAGCCCGCCCGCCCGGTGGCAGTCGGCGTCGAGGTACCAGTGGCCATCGAGGGAGACCACGGCCAAGGGATCGACGACGCGGAGGGTGGTCTCGTCGGTGGAGGCGGAGTGGTACTCGATCTCGAGCCGGCGGCGGTCGTCGGCCGCGTGACGGACGTCGGCCAGGAGTGAGGGGGCATCGAGGTCGACGACGAGCTTCTGTCGGTCCCCAAGGGCGGCGTCCAGCTTGGCCAGCGCGCCGGCCAGCCAGCCGTCCTCGTCGGCACCGGGGACGGCCAAGATGGTACGGGCGGCCGCGGCCAGCGCGAAGCCCTCGGCGGCCGTGAGCCGCCGCGGCCGGGCCAGCTCCCGGCCAAGGTTGGCCTCGACCGTCTCGCTGGTCACGATGATCTCCAGCAGGTCTCCCGGTGAGTAGGGCGGCAGCCCGCAGCAGGCGGCCAGTTCGAGCTCGCGGATCAGCTCGTCCTCGGGGATGGAGAACCTCCGGGAGACCTCCGAGATCGGCGCCACCCCCACCGTGGCCAACCAGCTCACGACGGCCAGCAGCCGCCGCAGCCGCACGTTGGCCGCCAGGGCCCGCGACGCCTCGGCGGGCGCGGGCTGCGCCGCGGGCGTCGGTTCGCCGACCACTGAAGCGGCCGCCGGGCGGGCGGACTCGGCGGTGACCTCCTCGGCTCGGGCCATGGACTCCAGCCACTGCACCAGCTCGGCACGCAGGTCGGGCGGTCCCATCACCTCGGCGTGGTCGAGCAGTCCGAGCACCCACGAGCGCATGGCGTCGGTGCTCGTCACCCCGAGCCGCAGGAGCACCGACCCGTCGTGGCGCCGCTCCACGACCGCCTCGGGGCCCACCTCCTCGCACACGCGTGGCGCCTCGATGGCGTCGACTTCGAGCAGCACGTCGTCGTCGCCCCCCTCCCCCGCCCGCCACGGTTCGGCCGGTGCGGCGGCCTCGTGGTCGAACCCATCGGGCAGCGAACCGCTGCCCGGAGCGCCGGGGACCGGGACGCCCTCGATCCGGTCGACCCGGAAGGTCCGCGACGCCTCCTTCGCCCGGTCCCACCCGACCAGGTACCACCGGCCGCCCCGGAACCAAAGGCCGGCCGGGGCCACGGCGCGCCGCTCGGAGTGGTAGGTGAAGGCGACCTCGGCCCCCGACCGCACCGCGTCGAACAGCGGCACCAGGGCGGGGGGCGGCACCAGGGCGGCCACGGGCCGGGCCTCGGCCACACCGCTCGCACCCAGCTTGAGCAGGGCGTCCCGGCCGCTAGGATCGCCCAGGTGCACGCCGGCTACGGCGAGGTGGAGGGCGGCCTGCTCCTCGGGGGTGAGGCCGAGGTCGGGCAGGTAGAAGGCGTCGGGGCTGATGCGGTAGCCGAACTGCTCGTGGCCGGTGACCGGCTCGGTGACGACCGGGACCCCCTCGTCGCGCAGGAGCCGCTTGTCGCGTTCGAAGGCCTGGCGGCGCGCGTCGTGGCTCTCGGGGTAGCCGGGGACCTCCCGGGCGATCTCGTCGAGGGTGAGCGGCCGACGTGCGTGGAGCAGGACCAGGACCAGGTCGGTCAGCCGTTCGAGGCGGTCGAGGGTGGCCACCGCCGACAGCGTAGGTGGCCGCCCGCGGCGGCGTGAAACCATCCCCATGGGCGTTCGCGCCCGACTTTGCGGCCTGGGGGGCCGCGCTGGCGGTGTCGGTCGGCTACGCCGTCGTCGTCCATCGGCCGGCCTTTGCCGCCGACCGGCGGCAGATCCGCTCGTTCGCCGGAGCCATGGCCGTGCTACTGCTCGCCCTCACCTGGCCGGTGGCCGACCTGGCCGCGCACTGGTCGCTCACCGCGCTGGTCGTCCAGCGGCTCCTGCTCACCTTGGCCGTCCCACCGCTGCTCCTCCTGAGCCTGCCCCGGCCGCTGGTCGCTGCCGCCACCCGGCCGGCACCCCTCGACGCGCTGGCCCGCTCGGCCAGCCGGCCCCCGGTGGCCGTGGTGGTCGTCACCGTCGTCTTCGTGGCGACGCTGACCACGGCGGCCGTCGACGCAGAGTCGTCCTCGGCGATCGCCAGGGCCCTCCTCGACCTGGTGCTCCTAGCGGCCGGCGTGGTGCTGTGGCTCCCCGTGCTCGCCCCGGTACCGGGCACCCCGCAGCTGCCGGCCCTGGGCCGGGCCGGGTACCTCATCGTCCAGTCGATCGTCCCGAGCTTCCTCGCCGTGGTCTGGATCCTGGCCCGCCACCCCCTGTACCCGCCCTTCGACCACCCCGGGCGGGTCGCGGGCCTGACGCCCTTGGCCGACCAGGAGGTGGCCGGCTTCCTGGCCAAGCTGGGCACTATCGCCGTGCTCTGGACGGTGGCCTTCGTGGCCGTCAGCCGGGCCCAGCCCACACGGCCCCCCGACGACGGGGAGCAGCCGCTCACCTGGGTCGACGTGGAGCGCCATCTCCAGAGGGCCGAGCGCCGACAGCGGCGAGGTCCCCCGCCGCCGGGTTAGTGGACGAGCTTGATGTAGTCGAACATGGGGAGGTAGAGGCTGATGATGATGGTGCCGACCACCACGCCCATGGTCACCACGAGCAACGGCTCGAGGATTGAGGTCAG
>JBKQNY010000025.1:0-12542 GCA_052145775.1 Acidimicrobiales bacterium | reverse complement strand
CCGCTCTGGTGGACATGTACCTGGCAGAGCTGGCCGCACACGCCTGGGACTTGGCCAGGGCCACCGGACAGATCGACAAGTTGGATCCTTCCCTCGCCTTGCCGGCACTCGAGGGGGCACGGGCCATGATCAAACCTCAGTACCGCAACATGGTCGAGCCTGGAGCCCCGTTCGGGGCGGAGGTCTACCCAGCTCCCGGCGCTGACGACTGGGAACGCCTCGCCGCCTTCATGGGACGCGACCAATGGACAACGCTCGGTCCATAATGGGCGAGCGGGGCGCCGGGCCTTCGATCGACATGGCGTCTTGAGCCTGGGTACCACCTGGAGGTGGCGATGGATCACTCCCGAACGCCCACGCAGAACACCGCTGGCGACGGGTTCCCGGACGATCCGATCGACGGATCTGGTACTGAGCTGAGGCTCACGGTCTCAGCTCAGGGCGCTCGTTCATAATGTCGGCAGCGTCCCAGAATCCGGAGGACCGGCGTCGGTGAAGGCCTTCGGCGCGACTGGCGCCCGTCGTCAGCCAATCTTACGCAGTTGACTCGTGAAACGGCAGGCCTGGACGACAATGGATGGAAAGTGCAGCTTGGGTGTGTGGGTGTTTCGTCTGCCCCCGCTCTACTGAAGACTTGGAGCCGGTGATGAACTTTCAGGGTGTGGTGATGAACGTCGCCGATGTCGATCGATCGATTGGTTTCTACCGTGAAGTACTTGGTTTTACGCTGCTCTCGCAAAAGGAGCAATTGGCGGTGGTTAGTGCTCCAGGGAGCGAACGAGCTCAGGTCATCGTGCTGCGAGCGCTTGGGACCAGTCCCATCGGAGGAGGTCGTCACATTGGTCTGCGAGGGTTCCTGTTGGAAGTCGAGTCAGACGATCATCTTGAGCAGATCGCGAGCGATTTGGAAGCTCGCAAACTCCTCGTCAGCCGGCGTCATCACAGCGAGTGGACTGCAGTGGTAGGCCGCGACCCGGACCAGGTGGCCGTAGTTGTAGCTTGCGTTCCCGGCGGAATTTCTGAGGACAGCTGGAGAACCCTGGATGACCTTCTGTACGGAATCGGCGAGTAGTGAACACCGAGCGCCCGTTGATGACGGAACCCGACCTTCCGAGTCCGTCGGCCCTGCAGGTCGTCGACACGGCTGGCGGTCGAGCGAGCCGCGAGGTCCAAGAACTGCTTGACGAAGCCGGCGACTCTTGATTAGCGAAGGATCTGTCCTCTGGGGATGGTAAAGACCCGGCTAGAACGGCTGCGGACCCATGGCTCCAAGCTCGTCCAACTGAGCCATTCGGACCTTCTTTGGGTCGTACTGCTCGCCCAACCGGCGGTGGGGGACACCCGGGGCCGGTTCGTAGCTCGAGGAACTGGCAGCAGGACCGCGGCGAGCCTGGTCATGATGGGAGCGATCAGAGGGAGGAGACAATGTCCAGATTGCTCGTGCGCAACTTCTCGATCTCGCTCGATGGCTACGCCGCTGGACCCGACCAGGATCTCGATCATCCGCTCGGGGTCGGGGGCACCCAGCTCCACGAATGGATCTTCGCCACCCGCAGCGGAAGGCAGATGATCGGCAATGACGGTGGAACCGAGGAGCTCGACGATGAGTATTTCTCGAAGCGGGGATCTCGTGTGGGTGCCACCATCATGGGCCGGAACATGTTCGGCCCGATACGTGGCCCGTGGGGCGAGAGCGAGTGGACCGGCTGGTGGGGAGAGAATCCTCCCTTTCGTCATCCGGTCTTCGTGCTCACTCACCATCCGCATACTCCTATCGAAATGCAGGGGGGAACGATCTTCCATTTCGTCGACGGTGGGATCGAGGAAGCTCACCGGGCAGCCGTCGAAGCGGCCGGTGACCGTGACGTCCTCGTCGGAGGTGGCGCAGCCACCATCAGGCAATACCTTCTTGCTTCGCTCATTGACGAAATGCACATTGCGATTGTGCCTGTCTTGCTGGGTAGCGGCGAACGACTGTTCGGCGATCTCGGCCCCAGTACTGACAAGTACCGCTGCGTGGAGCACGTTTGTTCGCCAGCCGTGACCCACATTCGCATCGCACGGACCAGTCGTGATGTCGTCGGTGGACTACAAAGCTGAGGGAATCAACACCGTCAACAAGCTGGCCCTGATGGCCCGCGCTCCCCATCTCCGAGGTTTCGGTCCGTGACCCTCACCCGGCGAAGTGGGACGTTCTGGGAGCAATGGATCTTCTACTCGGGTGATCATGGAGCCTGGGGGTGGATGGTCTCACCTCGGGCCAACATCTCGACAAACTGGTCGATGCGCCTGGAGCGGGTTTCGGGTTTCTTGGCGTTTCCGATCCTGTGGAGGATGGAGTACCGATTCGCACTAGTGAGCGCCTCAAACATCGCCTTCGCGCGAAGATTGGCACTCAGGGCAGCGAGAAGATCCTCCGGCACCTCAACGCTGGCTTGCCCGGCGTAGGCGGCCTCCCATCGACCGTCCTCTTTCGCCTGCCGCACCTCGTCTTCGCCGGATCGATGCATTCGGCCGGTGGCGATCAGCCTTTCAGCGATGGCAGCGTTGCGTTGAGACCACGGGCTGCAAGCTTTTCGAGGCGTGAAACGTCGTCGGAACGTAGCGGTGTCACGACGCCCCAATTGACCATCAATCCAGCCGAAGCAGATTGCCTCGTCAAGCGCCTCGTCGTACGAGAGGGTCGTCGGATCGGCCGTTCCCTTTTTGGCTAGTACCAGCCAGACGCCTACTGAATCGGCGTGATGGGCGCTCAACCATTTTCGCCATTCGCCAGCGTCCACGACCAGTAGCTCTGGGACTTCCACAGCGTTTACGGTATCCCTCATGTGCCGGTCGAAGTCATCTCTGAAGGAGCGCAGTCTGTCAAGACCGTGCCGGCATGAAATGCCGGCTCCGTTGGCGGGTTCTCGCCCCAGAGGACGGTGAGGTCGCGAACGAAGGGCGCGCCAAACCGGGGCCTCGTTTGTGAACCGAGAACCGATAGGGCGGTCAAGGCCGGCCGCAGGCCGCCCGCAGGGGCAGCCTTGACGGCCCGGTCACGTGCCGTCACATCATGGATGACGAAGCCCGTCAGGGCTTCGTGGTCGTCCCCTGGTGATGCCGAGTCGGGGACGCGTTGCGGTCCGTCTCCAGGGCCAGCGCGTGCTGGCGGGCAACCCGAGAACCCGGGTGCCGGTCATCTCTTCGCTCGAACTGCAGCATGGAGTGGTTCGGCCGCAACCCGGTGGGCTCAATCAGTTAGGCGGCCTCGCCGACGTGCGGGGGCCATGACTTCCGGCGAGCTCGCACCGGGTTGCGCCCGTCCCGGTCTCACCCCGCCTCGGCCAGGCAACGGACCTCGCCGTCGCGCAGCGCGTAGTAGACGAGGGTGAGAAGTTTGCGGGCGGCCGCCACCCGTCCGATCTGGGTTCCCCTGCGCTCAGCCACTCGGTGGTGGTGGCTTCGGATGGGGGTGTCGGTGCGCTGGCGGGAAACCGCCTCGACTGCCGCCCAGCGCACTATGCGTGAGCCCTGCTTGGTGATGTGGCCCCGGCGGACCTTCTCGTCGGACTCGTGGTGGGTGGGGGTGATCCCGGCCCAGCTGGAGAGGTGCCGGGCGCTCTTGAACCTCGAGATGTCCCCGATCTCGGCGACGAAGACCGCCGCGAGCACCGGTCCGACGCCCGGGATGGCCTGGACGGCGTGGTAGCCGAGGTCGCCGGCGAAGTACGGGGCGACCTGCTTCTCCAGCATGGCGATCTCCCGGTCGAACAACTCGATCAGGTCCCGGAGGCTCTCTACCCGGATCCGGTAGGCGTCGGCCAGGTGGACCTCGTCCAAGAGGTGCTGGCCGCGCAGCCCGAACAGGTCGCTCATCGGCACGGCCACGCCCTCTTTGGCCAGCACCGAGTGGACCTGGGACTTGAGTCCCGTGCGTAGGTGGACCAGCTTGGCCCTGTAGCGCAGGAGCTCTCGGAGCTCCCGCAGCGGCGGCGGGGCGATCCAGGCTTCGGCCAGGCGCCCCATTCCTAGGAGATCGACCAGGTCGGTGGCGTCGCGCTCGTCGTTCTTCACACGCCGGTTGCCCCAGTTGTTCCCGAGCGGGTGGGCGAGGTGCACGGTCCCCCCGCACCCTTGGATCACGTCGGCGGCCCAGTACCACCCATACGTTGCTTCCAAGATCACCTCGGGGTGCTCGCCGGCCTTGGCCAGCTCGGCTGCCAGCGCCACCGGGTCGTTGTCGATGCGGACCGTCTCCAGGGTCTCACCGGCCCCGTCGCGCCGAACGATGACGCTCCGGCGCCGGTGCAGGTCAATGCCGACGTATTGTTGTTCGCGTTCCACGGGAGTCTCCTTCCGTCGTTTCCGGATTGGTTGTGGAACCCCAAGTGTGCTTCGCAGACTTGGATCCGGTCGACGGGAGGACTCCCGTGGGGACACGACCTTCTGACGGGCCGGCGGTGCGACGCTCCGAGCGGACATGCGACCATTCCTCGCTTCCGGCGTCCGGTCCGGTGCGCCCCACCGGGCCCATCACGCAGGAGCGACGCTGCGCTCCTTCATCACATCAGTTAGCGATCAGCAAGCGCGCCCCGGCCGATAACCGCCGCCGACCCGGGGTTAGTGGACAACCACCTCCATTGGAGCAGCTGGCGGTGCGAGTGGTCCTCGGGCCGCAGCGCGGCCCTGTGTGGGTTTGGTCAGTTCGGCACCGCCCCCACGATGTTGTTCACATGGACGTTCAGCCCTGGGAGCGAGCCCACGAACCCAGCGTCGCCAAAGGCGAAGATCCCGCCGTCTTGGCCGATCAGCCAGTAGCCCTTTGTGTCGCCCGTGTGTACGATCCCGATGACCGGGAGCACGGGGGTGACCTTCAAGGTCGGCAGTGTGCCGAAGGACTTGGCGTTGCCGAACGGGTACACGGCGCCGTCGTGGGTGGTGATCCAGTAGCCCTCGCCTGTGGGAGTCCCCGCGATGGCCGAGACCGGCGATGGGGTGCCCTTTGCTGTGCCAAGAGCTTGGGCCGCGCCGAAGGCGTAAACGGCGCCTGTCGCTGAGACCAGCCAGTAGCCGTTGCCAGATGGGGTGGAGGCGATCCCGATGATGTTGTTGACCGAGACCCCCCTCCCTGGGAGCGATCCTAAGAACGGCACTGTGCCAAAGGCGAAGACCCCGCCGTCGCGCCCGACAAGGAAGTAGCCCTTGTCTGTGTTGGCGGCCACGATCCCCGTGATGGGCTGGGCCGGCTTCACGTTCCGACCCGGGAGCGAGCCCAGGTACGGTGCTGTGCCAAAGGCGAAGACCCCGCCGTCCTGGCCGACCAGGAAGTAGCCCTCGTCGGTGATCGTGGGGACCAGCCCTACGACGGGGGATGCGGGCACGACGTGGAGGCCTGGCAGTGAGCCGTAGAAGCCGGAGGCCTGGCCGACGGGGAAGACGAAGACCCCGCCGTCAGAACCAGCCAGGTCGTACCCGGTGAGCTTGTAGGTGAACTTGTCGGCTGTCGACGTGGGGCTCGTTCCCGCCCAGGTGGTGGCCGTCACTGTGACCGTGCCGCCGCCTGGAGGGGCCTTCACGGTCAGGGTGAACGGGCTCACGACCGCGACTTTGGTGCCGGGCTCCGCGCCGAAGTCCACCGTGGTGGTCGACGTGAAGCCGGTCCCGTGGACGGTCACCGTTGTGTCGGCCAATCCCGCGGACGGTGTCACCGCCGTCACCGTCGGGGCGGCGGAGATGGCGATCGGCTCGGGTTTCGTCAGTGTCGTTGTAGGCCCTTCGATAAGGGGGCTGCTCGGAATCGGCATACCGCCGATCGCCTGTTGGCCGGGCGTCCACCCGGCAACCTCGCCTGTGACACTCGTCGCCCAGAGGTTTCCCTTTGTGTCGAACGCGAGACCCCACGTGCCGGATTGTGTGAGGGTCGTCTCTGGAGCCAGGTTCGCCCAAAACCCGGCGGCCGCGAGCTCATCCGCCGAGAACTTCATGATTACATCTGAGAAGACGTTCGTTACCCAAAGGTTGCCCTCTGAGTCGAACGCGATCCCCCGAGGTCCGTCGAAGCGGCTATTTGGGCCCTGCAAGAAGAGCTTTGGTCTTGGCATGTCACTGGACGCCAGCTCTGTCGGCGTGAACTCGACCACGGTGCCCCCCGACACGGAGCCCGACGAATTTGATACCCACAGGTCACCCAACGCGTCGAACGCGAGGCCGGAGGGATTCGAGAGGCTGGGCACGCTGGCTGTGTTGTAGATCGTTCTCGCCGGCAGGACTGTATTCCCGCCCTTCGCCAGCTGTGTTGGCGTGTACTCAATCAGCTCATTCTTGTTGTAGACCGTAATCCAGAGATCGCCGGCTCCGTCGAATGCAAGCTGTGTCGTCTCGACGGACAGGGCGAACTTGACGTGCGGCACCTGAGACCCGCCTGCCTGCAATTGCGCCGGCGTGAACTCGACGATCCTCGATGTGTCTGTCGCGGTGGATCCCCAGAGGTCGCCGGACGCGTCGTAGGCGAGCCCCATGAAGCCCGCGGCGGGCGCTGGTGTCAGCTTGCCCACGGGCTTGACGTTGCCCGTCGACGGAACGGGAAACGTCACGACGTTCTGGCCTGTGTAGTTCCCTACCCTCATCACGGGTCCCGGCGAGGCGGCCACGGCACCCGATGACCCGATCGTTACAGGGAGGATGAGTGCGAGCACCCCGGCGACAGCAACGACCGGCACGGCGATCCCCGCCCGGGTCCATCGCGAACGGAGATTCCGCCCGACGGCTGTGTGGCAATTCGAACCGATCAATCGAAATTCAAGAATCCGACCCACGTCCTCATCCTCTTTCTGTCGAACCTGGCATAAGCGAGGTTCACGGCACAGTCGGCGGTTCGAGACACTCGCGGAGATCATGCCACCGGACCGCTGCATGGGTGTCCCATAGGGGCTGCGAGGGGCAGTGCCTACGTCCCGGCGGTCGGTGGCACCTCGCGGCCGCTCCCGCTCTCGAAATTCTGGGACACCCCATCCCGGTGCCGGCGGTTTCTTCCATTTCGCCGGCCAGCGGCTCGGCGGCCGGCGGCACGACGGTGACGATCATCGGCAGCGGACCAAGCGGAGCCACGACAGTCTTTTTCGGCACAGAACATAGGGGGTTGACTGTCTCGGTCAACGCCGGAGGGACCCAGCTCACCGTGAAGAGCCCGGTCGGCACCTCGGGAACATCGGTCGCCGTGCGGGTGGTGACCCCCGGAGGCGAGAGCGCAGCCGTGTCGGCTGACCTGTTCACCTACGTCCCCGGCCCCACCATCACCTCGCTCTCCCGGACAAGCGGTCCGGTGGCCGGTAGCACCAAGGTGACCATCACGGGTCGGGGATTCACGGCAGTGAAGAGCGTCAAGTTTGGCACAACGACAGCCAAGTCCTACACCGTCTCCTCGTCCACCTCGATCATCGCCACCTCTCCGGCACACGCGGCCGGCCAGGTCCAGGTCTCAGTGACGACGGCTGCGGGGACGACGCCGGCCACCCTCTACGACCTGTGCACATACTGAGAGTGGGAGCTAACCAGTAGCTCGCCCATAACGCGCGCTGTTGAGGGGCTCCTTCAGACATGCCGGTGGAGGGCAGGTAACCACCGCGAGCAAGGGTAGGGCTGAACTGATCGGACCCCGCTCATTTTCGGTGCGTCCAGCAGCTCGGGCGCCATGAACACAAAGGAGTGGCCATGACGTAACCGAGCGACAAGCTCACGAGAGCCAGCCGGTGTGAGTCCGGTCCGGGGAGACGCCAAGGTCCCCGGTAGCGAAGCCCCCGGCGTCGACCGAGAGGTTTGCGTCGAAGCGGGGTGGAGCAACTTGTCGGTCCGCAACGTGAAGTGAAGCTTGCAGCGTCGTCAAGCGGATCTGCGGAAGCAGATACAGAGAGAGCCGAGCCTGTCGGAAATGGGCGAAGGCCATGGAAGGCATCTTTGACCTTGGAGCGGATGCCGAAGAACTCTCCGGCGTATGGAGCGTGGAACGTCAAGAAGGTTGTCGTGGGAACTGGAGAGACCCTCCTCGGCCCCGTCCTGTGGGGGCGGGAGCACGCCTGCCTATAACCGGCAACCGGAAGTGGCATGGCGGTCGAGAGGGAGTCGGAGGGGGTCGTAGGAGCGCCGGGATAAACCGGCATGGAGGAGGAGATGCAAGAGCTCTACACCGAAGGACTAGCGACCCACGGTGACCCCGAGTCATGCGTCGTCGTCCGCAAGGGCGGCGGCGAAGCGTTGACAGGGGCACGTGCAGGCCGGGCTATTGAGCCGCGTAATCACAGAGTTCGGGGCGCCGACGCTGTCTACGGATGCGGAAGGCAACACCGCCAACGGCGTTTTCGCGAGCCGCTGGTGGGCCCCGCGCGGTCAGAGAACCATGGCATGTACGGAACCTCCATGCGCGAGAACCGGGAGGTCCCACGCTTGCCCGTCCGGGTGATCACCGGGCGGGCCGCTCAGGGAAGGCCGAGGCCGCAAGCCTGAGATGGACGAGCGTGGGAAGTCAGACAACCTCGTAGTACCTGCGAAGCCGCCGAACAACGCCGGGGGACCGGTTGCGGAGGTGGTGGAGGAAAGGAGGTTGGCCGAGGGGAACACGGACAGTCCGACACGCACCGGACGCAGTGCCGGGGAAGGCGTGCCAAGCGGACTGGACCGTGTGCGAGAGGTAGCACGGAAGGATAAGGAAGCACGGTTCACCGCACTGCTGCATCACGTCGACCTGTCTCGCCTGTGGGCCGCCTACGTGGCGATCAACCCGAAGGCAGCTCCGGGGGTCGATCAGGTGACGTGGGACGCCTACGGCGAGAACCTTCGAGAGAACCTCGAAGACCTGCTTCGCCGTGTCCACAGCGGTGCCTATCGGGCGAGCCCTTCTCGTCGGGTGTACATACCGAAGCCGGACGGGCGGCAACGCCCGCTCGGCATCGCCACCTTGGAGGACAAGATCCTCCAACGTGCGGTGGTGGAGGTGTTGAACGCCGTGTACGAGGAGGACTTCCTCGGTTTCTCCTACGGGTTCCGACCCGGGCGTGGCCCGCACGATGCGCTGGACGCACTCGCCGTCGGGATTACCGAGAGGAAGGTGAACTGGATACTCGACGCTGACGTCAGCAACTTCTTCTCCAAGCTCGATCACTCTTGGATGGAGAAGTTCCTCGAGCATCGCATTGCGGATAAACGAGTCCTGCGGCTCATCGGGAAGTGGCTGAACGCAGGAGTCATCGAGGATGGGAACTGGGCCGAGACGAGCGAAGGTTCACCGCAGGGGGCATCGGTCTCACCGCTGCTCGCCAACGTGTACCTCCACTATGTCTTCGACCGGTGGGTCCGGCAGTGGAGACATCGGCACGCCCGGGGCGACATGATCGTCACGAGGTTCGCTGACGACTTTGTGGTCGGGTTCCAGCACCTCGGTGATGCAAAGCAGTTCCTCCATGACCTTCAAGAGCGGTTTGCGAAGTTCAACCTGGAGCTGCATCCGGATAAGACCCGCCTGATCGAGTTCGGCCGCTTTGCGGCTTCGAACCGCAAAAAGCGAGGCTTGCCCAAGCCGTAGACGTTCGATTTCTTGGGCTTCACCCACGTCTGTGGGAAGACGAGGGACGGGCGCTTCTGGCTCCGGCGCATCACCATCAAGAAGAGGATGAGGGCGAAGCTGAAGCTGGTGAATGCCGAGCTTCGGCGGCGCCGTCACTGGCCCATCCCCGAGCAGGGGCGCTGGCTGGCGAGCGTGTTGAGGGGACACTTCAACTACTACGCCGTGCCCGGCAACATCGACTCGGTGTCGACTTTTCGGGACCAGGTCAGATGGCTCTGGAGGCAGGCGCTTCGGCGTCGAAGCCAACGCCATCGCATGACCTGGGCTCGTTACAGCCGAATCGCTGCTCGGTGGTTACCTTCTGCCCGCATTGTGCATCCCTACCCCAGCGTGCGCTTCGCCGCCAGAACCCAAGGCAGGAGCCCGGTGCGCTAATCCCGCACGCCGGGATCTGTCCGGGGGGCCGCCCGCAAGGGCGGTCCCTACCGGGATTAGTGACGACGGGCGGGACAACACAACCCACCCAGAGCGAAGGGCCCCTGCTTCACCGAGGCACGACGAAGGAGGTGAGGAACGCTGATGAGTGCCGAGCAATCGGCTAGGACCGTCAAGGCCGATGGCCTGGACCCCGTTCGAGCCCTCCAACGCGTGCTCTACCGCAGTGCCAAGCAAGAACCAGAACGTCGGTTCCACGCCCTCTACGACAAGCTCACCCGCAGTGACGTGATGTGGAGAGCGTGGGTCGACGTGGCCACCAACCAGGGTGCCCCCGGTGTTGACGGCGTCACCATCGCCGCCATCACCGAAGGGGGCACAGAGGGAGTGCGCCAGTTCCTCGACGGCCTCGCCGCCCAACTTCGGGAGAAGTCCTATCGCCCGAAGCCACTGCGGCGGGTCCGCATCCCGAAGCCAGGCAAGCCGGGGGAAACCCGGCCGCTCGGCATCCCCACGGTCACCGACCGGGTGGTCATGGCGGCGGCGAAGATCGTCCTCGAACCCATCTTCGAGGCTGACTTCTCGCCCCAGAGCTTCGGCTTCCGGCCGAAGCGTTCCGCCCACCAGGCCCTCGAAGCCGTCCGCTAGGCGGCCAACAAGGGTGCGGTGTGGGTGCTCGACGCCGACATCAAGGCGTGCTTCGACGAGATCGACCACGACGCCCTCATGGGCGAGGTCGAGCGCCGAGTCATTGACCGGCAGATGTTGAAGCTGCTGCGCAGTTGGCTGCGAGCAGGGGTGTTCGAGGGCGGGATCATCTCCGACACGGAGTCGGGAACCCCGCAGGGCTCACCCCTCTCGCCGTTGCTTGCCAACATCGCCCTCCACGTCCTCGACCGGGCGTGGCGGGCGGCGGGACCGAGAACGGGTGTCCTAGTGCGTTACGCCGACGATTTCGTCGTGCTGTGCCCCACCGAAGAACGGGCCGAAGCGGCTCGGGACCTGGCGGAGTTGACCCTGGCACCGATCGGGCTGCGCCTGCATCCCGACAAGACCAGGATCGTCTGTCTCCGTCAGGGCAAGGAGGGGTTTGACTTCTTGGGCTTCCATCTCCACATGCGGGAGTTCTCGAAGCAAAGGGGCCGCTACTACTTGTACAAGTGGCCCTCGGACCGGGCCATGGCCTCTATCAGGGCCAAGATCCGGGATCGAACCCCACGGGGCTATGCCGGTCGTGATCTGGCTGTCGTTGTCGAAGAACTCAACCCCGTGCTGCGGGGCTGGGGGGCGTACTACCGCTACGGCAACTCGTCGCGGAAGTTCAGCGCCGTCGACGGCTACGTCCACGAACGCCTGGCCAAGCTGGCGAGCGTCAAGCACGGGCTCTCGGGACGGAACTGGACCACCCGTTTCACCTACGGATGGCTCACGACGCTCGGGGTCTACCGGCTGACGGGAACGGTGTGCCGCTGGAGTGCGAATGCCTGACGGTGAACGGTGTCGGAGAGCCGTGTGCGGGAGAACCGCATGCACGGTTCGATAGGGGGCTGCCGGGGAGGCGACGACCATGGCGAGCCGGAAACGCACCCGTTCGGGAAACCGGCGGGACTGAGCCCGACCGACCTACAGCGGAACGCCAAACCAGCGGCCTACCTCACAAGAGTCCGATTAGTTGAGGCGCTCGACAATCATGGCCATGCCCTGACCCCCCCCGACGCACATCGACTCGAGGCCGATCGTCTTGTTCGCGTCCTCCAGGCCGTTCAGGAGCGTCGTCATGATGCGGGCCCCGGTTTGGCCGAAGGGGTGGCCGAGGGCGATGGCCCCGCCGTGGACGTTCAGCTTGTCCCAGCCGATCCCGATTTCGGCGGCCGACGGGATGACCTGCGCGGCGAAGGCCTCGTTGATCTCCACGAGATCGACGTCATCGATGGTCATGCTGGCGCGCCCGAGGGTCTGGCGAATGGCCTCCACCGGGCCGAGCCCCATGATCTCGGGGTTGAGGCCCGAGACCCCGCTGGCCACGACCCGGGCCAAGGGCGTGATGGCGAGCTCGCGGGCCCGGGTGTCGCTCATGACGACCACGGCGGCGGCCCCGTCGTTGAGCGGGCACGCGTTGCCGGCCGTCACCGTGCCGCCCTCGCGAAACACCGGCTTCAGTTGCGAGAGCCCCTCGATGGTGGTGTTCGGCCGGGGTCCGTCGTCCTTGGTGACGACGGTTCCGTCGGGCGTGGTGACCGGAATGATCTCGCGTTCGAAGAAGCCGTTCTCCTGCGACTCGACCGCACGGGCCTGAGAGAGCAGTGCGAACTCATCCATCTCCTGGCGGGACACCTTCTTGTACTCCGCCACGTTCTCGGCCGTCTGCCCCATTGCGATGTAGATGTCGTGCAGCCCGGACTGCGGCGCCCAGGGCTCGGTAACGGCCGGGGCCCGGGCCGCCGTCCGTGCCTCGGCCTCGCCGAAGGCGGGGTTGTGGGGCCCGACGTCGGCGGCTCCGTGGCCGTAGCGGCTGACGGTCTCGACCCCGGCGGCGACGAACACGTCTCCCTCGCCGGCCTTGATGGAG
>JBKQNY010000024.1:0-4627 GCA_052145775.1 Acidimicrobiales bacterium | reverse complement strand
TGCCTCCGTCGATCCTGACCAGATTCGCGGATGGTGGCAATTGGAGCCGAAGGCGAACATCGGTTTGACCACCGGCGGCGGCTTTGATGTGCTCGACGTTGATAGCGCCGATGCGCTGGTGACCACGCTCACGTATCTCTCCCCAGACCTGCTCATCGAAATTCCCCACCTGTGAACCCGTTGGTGGCCTGAGGGTCCACCACCGAGGGTGATCCCCTCCTGAGGCTTGTGGTGTCCAAGCCCCAAGCCCAGGAGGAGACCCTCTCCATGTTCACAGGAGAAGAAGACGTGGAAGCGCATGCACTGTTCAAGCAGGGTTGGTCGATCTCGGCCATCGCCCGGCATCTCGGTCGGGACCGAAAGACGGTCCGCCGTTATCTGGCCGGGAAGCAGGTCCCCGGCGAACGGCGGAGGAGCGGGCCCGACCCCTTCGATCGGTTCGTTCCCTATCTGGAACAGCGGTTCGCCGATGACCCACACGTGTGGGCATCGGCACTGTTCGACGAGGTCGTCACTTTGCAGTTCCCCCTCAGCTATCAGAGTTTCACCCGGGGGCTCCGCTCGCGGAACCTCCGGCCCCACTGCGAGGCCTGTGCCGGAGTGTCAGGCCGAGGCACCATCGAGATCCTCCATCCCCCCGGGCACGAGATCCAGTGGGACTGGGACGAGCTCCCCGAAGCGCCCTGGGGTGGCGACGGGCACCTGCTGGTCGGCTCGCTTCCGTGCTCGGGGAAGTTCCGGGGCCAGTTCTGCGAGTCCGAGGACCAGCCCCATCTGATCGAGGGAATCGACGGCGTCCTGCACCGGCTCGGCGGCACGGCCAAGCGCTGGAGGGTCGACCGGATGGCCACGGTGGTCAGCCCGCAGACCGGCAAGATCCAGGCCAGCTTCCTGCCGGTGGCCAAGCACTACGGGGTCGGCGTCGATCCGTGTCCGCCCCGGCGGGGGAACCGCAAGGGCAGCGTGGAGAAGTCCATCCACTACGCCACACAGCGGTTCTGGCGGACCATGACCGCCACCACCATGGAGGACGCCCAGGTCCAGCTCGACCGGTTCTGTGAGCACATCGCCGACAAACGCCCACGTCCCGTGGCCAAGCTGGAGGCCATCGTCGGGATCGAGGCGGCCGCCGTCTTCCTGGCCGACAGGAGCCGGAAGCGACCGCTGGTCTCCGACCTCGCCGGCTTGGAGCCGTTGGCCCCCTTGCCGGCTGCTCCCTATCCGACCACGGTCCACGTCACGCGCACGGTCGGCCCATCGGCGCTGGTGGCCTTCGAGGGCAACGACTACTCGCTGCCTCCCGGCCTACGCGGAGCCGACGTGTCGGTCCGGCATCGGCTGGGGTCGCCCACCATCGAGATCGTCTCGGCTTCCGGGGCGCGCTTGGCCGGGCATCGACGTGAGACACCGGGGATGGGACGCATCATGCGTGAGGAGGCCCATCGCTCGGCCCTGGAACACCAGGTGCTGGCGGCCTTCACCACCGATGCCCCCTGCAACCGGAAGGTGAATCGACCCCCGACACAAAAGGCACGGACCGAAGCTGCCAAGCTGCTCGGCCTCCACCACGACGACGACATCGTGGTGGACCTCGGGGAGTATCAGCGGCTGGTCGAGTCGATGGCCGACCACGCCCACGGGGAACCGGCATGAGCCACGACTCGATGTATCAAGAGCTGCGCTCCCACCTCGCCACGCTGCGCCTGGCGGCTGCGGCCGAGGTCCTGCCCAGGGTCCTCGATGCAGCACGGGCAGAGAAACACTCCCACACCGAGTTCCTCAAGCGTCTGCTCGACGTGGAGGTGGAGGCCACCATCACCCGACGGAAGGAGTCGCTCGAACGCTTCGCCCGACTACCCGCGCCATGGTCGCTCGGGGACTTCGACTTCGATGCCCAGCCGTCGGTGGACCGGGCCATGGTCAGCGAGCTCGCCACCCTGCGGTTCTTGGAGGACGCCACCAACGTGTTGTTGATCGGCCCGCCCGGGGTGGGAAAGACCATGCTGGCCATCTGCTTGGCCAGGGCCTCCATCGAAGCCGGCTATCGGACCTACTACACAACGGCGGCCGACCTGGCCGCGAGGTGTCACAGGGCAGCCCTCGAGGGACGGTGGGCGACCACCATGCGGTTCTTCGCCGGACCCCGCCTCCTCGTCATCGATGAAGTCGGGTACCTCCCCATGGCCTCAGAGGCAGCGGCAGCCCTGTTCCAGGTCATCAGCCAGAGATACCTGAAGAGCTCGACGGTGCTGACGACGAATTTGGGCGTGGGTTCCTGGGGAAAGGTCTTCGACGACCCGAACGTCGCCGGCGCCATGCTCGACCGCCTGCTGCACCGCAGCGTCGTGTTCAACATCGACGGTGAGTCCTATCGGATGAGGACCCACCGGGCAAGGGCTGAGCGCCTCACCAGCAAGGGGGGTGGACGATGAAGTACTGCCATCTCGCAGACGGTGTGTGGATCATCACCTGTCCCATCTGCGGAAGCACCCGCCCATCGGTCGACGGCCAACCGGTCGAGCGGCCGATCTACTGCAACGTCAACTGTTACTTCCTCGGGCACCGCTTCGATCATCCCGCGGCGAAATGGGGTGACAGCTCGATTCCCACCACGTAGAGTCACAAAACAATCAGAAGCGCCGAGGGGTTCACTGGGGAATTTCGGTGAGCGACTCTGGGGAATTTCGGTGAGCGCCATCATGGGAGCATTCAGTGAAATGACGATTTTAATCCGTCAGGCCGAGCTGACAGACATGGAAAGCCTTCAGGGTGTTTTCCAAAAGGCATCGCTGTCGAACGAGAACGACCGTGGGCTATTGCGGGTGCACCCCGAGTGGCTCCTCCTCTCGGACCAGCGGGTTCTAGAAGGAAGGACGAGGGTCGCAATCGACGACGATGGTGGAGTGGTTGGCTTTGCCACATATCTGATTGTCGACGGCGTTGCCGAGTTGGAAGACCTTTTCGTGGATCCTCCACGTATGCGGCGGGGTTTCGCTGCGGCGCTCGTGCTGGACGTTGCCTCACGGCTGCACCAACTTGGCTTCGAGACACTGGAAGTAACGGCCAACCCCCACGCCATGGCGTTCTACGAGCACTTAGGGTTCGTGGAGAACCAGATCGTCGATACTCTGGGCTATCCCGCTCCTAGGATGAGTCGACCTACAAGCTCACCTGACTAAGCGACCCCCGCTCCCGGCGATCGGGTCACGTTCACTCGGAGCCCTTGGCCCATTCCGGGTCACTCGACCTTGCCTAAACGTGCAACGTGATAGGGATGACGACGAACGCTCCGGTTGTCGCCGTGTCCTCGATGACGATGTCGGCATGTCCGCCTGGCAAAACGGTTCCAGTCCCCGACTCGGTGTAGCTGGCTCCGTCCACAACAGTCACACCCGGCGACGAGAAGGTCACCTTGCCCTTGGCGTTGGCAGTGCCGGTGATCTTTGTGCCCAGATCACAGTTGGATGCCACCGTGGTCGGGACTATGACCGACGAGTCGCACTCTTCGGCGATGACGGGGTCACTAGCCGGAAACGACGCAGCAGTGACTTTGTCGACCGTGTTCGGGACGATGCTGTTGGTCGACTTCAGCGTGGCAGAAGGTAACTTGAAGCCAAGGGCGGCCGTCACCGCCTCGTCTCCTGACGAGCCCACGGCTACCACGTAGCAGGAACCGGAGCTGGCCAGACCGCAGGTGTCGCCGTTACCGTCGATCTGACCGGCCTTGATGGTGACCTTGGTCTTCTTGAACGCTCCCGCTTTCTTGCCGGAGGTGGCGAGGGTCACCGGTGCGGCAACCTGCTCACAGCGGGAGGTGAGATAGGAGCCGGTTGCACACTGGTAGAGGGTCAGCGAAGTGTCGCTATGTACGTTCCAGCCCGAACCCGATGCCGACTGCTTCGTGGTACCCGAGAGGCCAGTCGCCTTATGTAGGGTCAGCGTTCCTCCGAGGGGAGCAACTATGGCATCGTCTTCCAGACTCGTCTCGGCGGCGTACTGGGCATCCCCGCTGAATGCCGCCGTTGTTCGCCATGTGCCTTCGGCCGGTCCGCTGATCGTGCAGGTGTAGGTGGAGACGTTGCCCGAGCTGATCGGCCCGGTGGTGGTCGAACACGGTGTAAGTGTGGAGGACGGAGAGAGTACGTTCCATGTCACGGCTCCCGTCGGTGCGGGTGGGTCGGTGCCGGCCACGGTAGCCGTAAAGGTCAGGTCATGGCCGACAATAGGGGCGTTGTCGGTCACTGTGACAGCCGGAGTGTTGGTGATTACATAGATCCCCGTCCCGACAGCTGTGCAGTCGCTCACACTGGTGCAACTCACGCTACTCAGCCAACCGCCGGGATAGGTGTCACTGTGATCCCCAGTGACAGGCACGGGTGACCACGAGCCGTCGGTCTCGACCATGTAGAGGTCGTCGCCATAGTTGTTGTTGACGGCCACGCAGTTGTTGGCGCTCACGCAGTCCACCCCTTCGAAGAGACCGGAGCCGACGACGGTTGGGCCGTCGAGTGACCCCCCGGCAACGGAAAACGTGATGGCGCCGGTGCCGTTGCTTCCGACAGCGGTGCAGTCGGAGACATCGGGGCAACTGACACCAGTGAGTTCGTCGATAGGCGTGCTGTCCTCC
>JBKQNY010000023.1:0-23546 GCA_052145775.1 Acidimicrobiales bacterium | reverse complement strand
TGCCGGGGATGCTCGGCCGCCTGGAGCATGTCGACCTGGGGGCCATGATCGCCCCCCGGCAGGACCTGGGAGCCGCACATGTTCCACGGCACGCGGTGCGACTCGGCCCACGAGGAGAAGAAGCCGCTCACCACCGCGGCCGCCACCCGGGGGTCGGTGGCGGCCAAAAAGAGCGTCATGGTCCCGCCGTAGGAGAGGCCGACCGCCCCCATGCGGGCCGGGTCGACCAGCGGGTGGTCGGCCAGCACGTCGAGGCAGCGGCCGAGGTCCCAGAGGTTCTGGGTCAGCGGCCGCCAGCCGGCCATCACCGCGTGCACCAGGTTGGTGTCGCAGCCGTAGTGGTCGGGGGGGTTCCAGTCCGCCCGCTCGCCGAAGCAGCGCAGGTCGGGGGCGAGCACCACGTAGCCCCGCCGCGCCAGCTGCAGCCCGTAGTCGGCGTTGGGCATCTCGGTGTGCTCGAGCCCGACCACCTGGGACTTCCCCGGGCCGTGCCCGTGGATGGCCAGGACGGCCGGGCCGGGAAGCTGGCGGTGGTCGGGCACCAGCAGGTAGGCGGGGACCGACATCGTGCTCTCGGTGTCGAAGACGATCTTCTCGCGGCGGTAGCCGTCGCACTGGACCGACTCGAGGGTCTCGACGTCGGGCGGCACCCGGACCGGCAACGGCCCCAGCAGCTCGGTCAGCCGCCGCCAGCGGCGGTCCCGCCAGGCCTCGAACCCGGCCGGGTCGGCCAGGTTGAGCGGGTCCTCGTGGCCGGTGGCCATCAGCCAGGTCATCCACTGGAACCACGGCGAGTAGTTGCGCTTGCGCCGCCCGGTGGTCGGCGCGGCCGGCGTCGCGGTCTCCTCCCCGGCGGTGTCGGTCGTGGCCGAGTCCCCTGTCACCTGCGCTCCATTCCCCGGCGCCCGAGGGCCCGGCTCCACGGCACCGGGGTCCCGGGCCCGCCCTGCGGCCCCCAACTTAGGAGGTCGGCAGGGTGGAGGGGCACCGCCGCGAGCTGGTTGAGCCCGGACGGGCACTGGGGCACACTGGTGCCATGGTGACCTCCTCGCAGCTCGACGTCCGCCCGCTCTCCCCGCTGATCGGGGCCGAGATCGCCGGGGTCGACCTCTCCCGGCCGCTGGGCGAGGAGGCGACGGCGGCCGTGCGGGCCGCGCTCAACCGCTACCACGTGGTCTTCTTCCGGGACCAGGAGCTCTCCCCCGAGCAGCAGGCCGACTTCGCCCGGCAGTTCGGCGTGGTCACCGAGGGCCACCCGGTGATCAAGCACATCGAGGGCCACCCCGAGGTGCTGGCCATCGACAGCCAGAAGGACCGGGCCAACTGGTGGCACACCGACGTGACCTTCCTCGACACCCCTCCCTTCGGGTCGATCCTCTACATGCTCGAGGTCCCCGACGTCGGCGGCGACACGATGTGGGCCAGCCTGCAGGACGCCTACGACGGACTGGCCGAGCCGGTGCGCAAGATGTGCGACGAGCTGCTGGCCATCCACCACGACCCGTGGTTCGCCGCCGACGTGGAGGCCATGGGCGGCTACGAATGGGACGGCGAGTTCCGCAAGACGCTGCGCCCCGCCCTCCACCCGGTGGTGCGCACCCACCCCGAGAACGGCCGCAAGGGCCTCTTCGTCAACGGCCACTTCACCCAGACCCTGCTCGGCCTGTCCAAGATCGAGTCCAGCGCCATCTTGGAGATGCTCTACCACCACTGTGAGAAGCCCGAGTACACCGTCCGGTTCCGCTGGCGGCCCGGCTCGCTCGCCTTCTGGGACAACCGCGCCACCCTCCACTACGCCCTGGACGACTACGGCGACGCCCCCCGGCTCGGCCACCGGGTGACGCTGCGGGGCGACCGGCCCTACGGCCCGGCCATGCCCCGACCCTGATCCCGGCCGCACGGAGAGCTGTAGGCCCTGCCGGCACCCGGCGCCGGGCCTGCAGGCTCGAGCCGTGTCAGGAGGCTGCGGCGCTGCGCTGCGCCGCCCTCGGTGCGCGAACGTCACCGAAGCGGCGCCAGGGTCACGTGGCTGCGGCCCGGCCTGACTCGTAGGCGCCGTCGAGGTCCGCGAACCTGCGTGGCCCAACGCCAACCTGCGCGCCGTCGAGGTCGACGGCTCCATCGAAGAGGAACGCCCGGCGAGCCCCCAACGCCACCGCGAACAGCCAGAGCGCAGGCGCCACCGCGGCACAGCGCTCGGCGAGCCCGAGGTCGACGCCGCCCAGCTCGAGCATGAACCACGTGATGAGACCGAAGGTGACGGCGGAGGCGGCGACGGACGGGCCGAGTCGCAGCACGCGTGCTCGATGCTGCCGATCGGCGGCCGCCACCGGCCACACGCACATGGTCGCGGAGGCGGCGATCACGGCCACGGCGTGCGGCCTCGAGTAGCCGTGGAGCGGCGTCGGAAAGGCCGCGATGGACAGGGTCGCGACGCCTCCACCGGCGAGCAGGAGGCGCCCGGTTCGCCGCGCCGGCCGCAGCCCCAGCGCGCTCACCAGATAGCAGGCGCCGAGCGACGCCAGCACGGCGGACATCACCCACGGGTCGGCCGCCCCTCGGGCCGCCAGGGCGCTGATGGTGTCGCGGAGGGGGTCATAGGAGACCGGCTGGAGCATCGCCGCGACGAGGAAGCCGGCGACGAGCAGCACCGGAGCGGCGCCGGCGGCGACCACCGTCCACCGGGGGACCGTGATGGTCCGCGAGGGCGCGGTGCCCTGGGGGCACGGCGCGGCTCGGCGGCCGAACCGCCCGATCGGCCGACCGTCCCTGTGGTCGAGCGAATTCAGATCCTGGTCCTGCACCTTCTCGTCCTCGCCGGTGCGGTCTTGTCCCTCGGGTCGAGACCTCCGTTTCTCGAGCCGACGATCCACCGGTCGATCGCATGGTCGCGCCGGTTCCTGCGGCGGTCAAGGGTGCATGCCCGGCGCCGGTCGCCCACACCGCTCGCCGGTGGGGCCGGGCAGAGGGGCGAGACGGGAGATCCGACGGCGTGGGGGCTCGCCGCCGCCTCCCATGCGCCGGCCGAACCCCCACTCCCGACGACCACGGTCAACCGAGGCCGAGCACCTCTCCCCAATGGGAACCCTCGGTGAGACCCGGCGGGCAGGCGAACACGGCACTCGAGGTGTGGAGCAGGTAACCACCGGTGAGGGCGTCGGACGCCAGGTTCTGCTGGATCGGCACGAACCCCCGGGTCGGGTCGCGCTGGAAGCAGAGGAAGTAGAGGCCGGCGTCGAGCTCGCCGGTGCTCGGGTCGACCCCGTCGGCGAAGTTGAAGCTGCGGCGGAGGATCTGCGCCCCCCCGGTGTGGGCGGCCGAGGCCAGCCGGACGTGGGCGGAGGCCGGGATGACCGGGAGCCCGCCCGGCCCGGTGGCCTCGAGGTCCATCCGGTCGAACTGGTCGTGTCCGCCGAGCGGTGCGCCAGACGCCTTGCGCCGACCGACGGCGGCCTCCTGGCTCTCGAGGGGGGTGCGCGCCCAGGCTTCGAGGTAGACGCGGATGCGGCGGGCCACGAGGTAGGTGCCGCCGGCCATCCACGGCTGGTCGCCCCCCTGCCCCACCCAGACGACCTGCTCGAGCCCACCGGGGTCGAGCACCTGGCGGTTGGCCGTCCCGTCGTGGAAGCCCAGCAGGTTGCGGGGCGTCTGGGGCCCGCCGTCGACCGTGCCCGGCGACCGCATCCCGAACCCCAACTGGGTGTAGCGCAGCGTGGCCGTCCCGAGGGCCAGGCGGGTCAGGTTGTGCACGGCGTGGAAGGCCACCTGGGGGTCGTCGGCACAGGCCTGGACGCACAGGTCCCCGCCGCTGAGGGACGGGTCGAGCGCGTCGAGCGGGAAGGCCGGCAGGTCGGCCAGGGCGGCCGGGTGCAGGTGGGCCAACCCCAGCCGGTGGTCGAAGAGGCCCGGACCGAACCCCACGGTCACCGTGAGGTTGGCCGGTCCGAGGCCGAGCGCCTCGCCGGTGTCGGGCGGCGCGGCGTCGGGCCGGTCGTCGCCGGTCAGCGGCTCCCCGACCGCCAGGCGCGCCGCCGCCTTGGTCCAGGCGGCGAGGAGCGACCCCAAGGCCCGTGGCGACTCGGTGGCCAGGTCGTAGGCGGCGAAGACCAGGTGCTCCTGGGAGGGGGTGGCGATGCCGGCCTGGTGGGGGCCGTAGAAGGGGACGGTGGCCACCGGCCCGGGTGCGGCGCCGACCGCGCCCGCCGCGCCGGGGTCCGCCACGCTGGCCGCGGCCAGCCCGGCCACCGCGGCCCCCGAGCCGGCCAGGAGCTGTCGGCGGCTGAAGGCCCCCCGCCGCCGTCCCCCGGCCGGGCCCGCGTCGCCCCTCACGCGTTGTACCCGTAGATCTGGCGGGGGCCGTAGCCGGCGAGTGTGGGGCCGAGGGCGCTCAGGGCCGCCGCCGCGGCGTCGTCGTCCTGGGCCACCTGTTCGAGGCGGGCGGCCGGGATGGCGGTGTCGGCCACGGAGCCCGGGGCGCCCAGCGCGCCGACGGCCCCCGCCAACGCGTCGAACCGACGGGTGACCACCGCCCCCTGTGCGGAGTCGAGCAGCTGCACCAGCGGGCCGAGATCCTCGTAGGCGGCGCGGGCGGCGCCCACGGTGGCCGCGATGTCGACCGTGTCGAGGTGCGAGTACGGCTCGGCCCGCCCGGGCACGGCCACCTCGTTCACCCAGCCGAGCTCATCGACGGCGACCGACTCGATCTCCTCGGGGCTCGCCTGGAGGCGGGAGTAGGCCGCCTCCACCAGCGGTGCCGTCGCCACCAGCTGGGAGACCGCGGCGGCGGCGTCCCCCCCGTCCCACAGGTCCTCCTCGACGAGGTGCAGGCCGGTGAGCCGCCGGCCCGACGGGGCGTCGCCGGCCAGGCCGTCCACCTCCCAGCCGGCCGACGGGGCGGTGCCGGCCAGGAACCGCAGGGCGTCGTAGCGGCCCTGGGCGGCGAGCTCGTCGGCCCTGGCCGCGGCCAGGTCCCCCGAGGCCACCGACCACGCCAGGTCCCGCAGGTCGGCCCCGTAGCCGAGCGCCGCTGTGCCGACGGTGGAGCCGAAGGCCAGGGTGGCGCCCACCCCCGCCTGCCGGGCGGCCAGCGCCCGGGGGCTGTTGGTGGCTGTGGCGCCCGAGAGGTGGCGACCGCCGGCGACCGCGCCGGCCGGGACCGCGGGGACGGCGACGGCGACGAGGGCGGCCAGGCCGAGCACCACGGGCACGAGGCGCCGGTGGGCCGGGCGCCGGGTCACGTCGGTCGCGCCCCCGGCCGGTCCCCGCCGCGCCACGGCGGGGTCACGACGACCGCGACGGGCACCACGGGTCGGCGGGCACACCACTGCACGGGTCGGGCATGGTGGCCAGCGTGGGCAGCTTGTGCAGCGTCACGTTCGTCTGGATCTTCGGGTAGGTGGAGCCGGCCGGGCATTTGCCGAAGCCGGTGTCGCACAGCACCTGTGTGAGCAGCGCCCCGCCCGTGTTGCTCCCGGTCGAGGTCTTCCCGCATGTGGCGAGGGGCTGGGCTGTCTGGAGGTTGGCCGGGGTGCTGCCGTCGGGGAAGGTGTTGCCCCCGAAGCAGTTCTGGGGCTGGTTCCCCTCGAGGTCGATCTGGCCGAAGTCGCCGTTGGTGGGGTTCTTGAAGTAGCCGTCGTGGGTGTAGGTGTTGCCGACCAGGGCGTCGCTCTCGGGGTCGAAGACGCAGCCCAGGTCGAATCCCTTTGTCTCGGTGCCGGTCACCTTTGTGCAGACCTGGCCTGTCGAGGGCGTGCCGCTTGTCGGGTAGGGCACGAAGAGGTTGCCCCAGGCGCCGTTTGTGGCGAAGGTGTTGTCCATCACGGTGTCGTTGTGGCCGCCCGAGACCGTCAATCCCGTCCCGACCGGTCCGGCGGCCGCCGACCCCGAGGCCGGCACGTCACCTGTGTTGTTGTCCTCCGAGAGGTTGTGGAAGAAGACCCAGCACGAGCGGGTGTGGGTGATCTTGGAGGTGCCGCCGTTTGGGCAGAGGCCTGTCTGTGGGGCCGGCGGGTCGCCGGAGACGGCGGAGTTCGTGTCGGCGCCGTCCTGGTTGTGGTCGAACTTCGAGTTCTCAATGATGATCTGGCCGCCGGAGTTCGTCCCCGAGTAGCCCAGGGCGCTGTACTCGAACCAGGAATTGTCGATGGTGGCTGTGCATGTGCTCTTGCAGGCCCCGATGTAAGACCCCGAGTCGTTCATGTTCGAGGCGTAGACGTGGTTCCACTCGCCCCCGCTGGCGTTGGAGGAGAAGATCCCGTAGGCCGCGGCGGTGCTCTCCCCGCCGAAGTAGGTGGAGGTGGCCGTCAGGTATGTGCCCCAGTAGCCGTGGAGCCCGATGGGGCCGGTGGTCGGCACGCCGTTCCACCAGACCTCGTTGCCCGACGACCCGTGGCCCGAGAGGAAGTTGCAGACCGTGAGGTTCTGCACCCACACGTCGTTCGCCTTGTAGACGACGATGCCATTGCGCCCGGCGCTGTTGGCCCCGAAGTCCTGGTCCTTCTTTGTCGAGGCGCAGGACGGTGAGCCGGCCTTGGTGCCGTCGACGACCACGGTGCTGCGGTCCATGCCCCGGATGTGCAGGTCGGAGGTGGTGACGACCACCCCGCCGTAGTCCCCCTCCGAGGCCTGCGCCTTGCTCGGGCCCTTGGCGTCGTCGTCCTCGTGGTAGTCGCCGGGGGCGACCAGGATCCAGTCGCCGGGCTTGGCCGCGTCGACCGCCGCCTGGATCGTCGAGTACTGCCCGGCGTGCCCGTGGTAGGTGCCGACCAGCAGGACCTTGGATCCCGACGCCCCGGCCGTCGATGCGACGGCCCCGCCGGCCCCGCCGGCCACCACGACGGCGGTGGCGGCGAGGGTGGCGGCGGCCAGGGCCCGTCGGAGCCCCCCCGTGGGCCGCCGGCCGCCGCCTCCCCTCCGTGGCGAGTTAGCCCCGATGTTGTGCATCACACACCCCTTCCTCGCCACGTGGCGGGAGCGAGTCCGTTCACACCCGCCAGCGCCGGCAAAGTATTCACCATTCCGACGGTCGAGTGACGTCGGGTCGACATATTTTCTTAACCGATTGGCAACGGCTCCCAGCTCTGCTTCACCACCCAGCAGGTGCCCTGCGGGTGGCCTGTCGAAAGGAGGTCGCAGGCCGAGGAGGTCGGTGTGTTGTTGTGCAGCTCCACCACCTGGTACTGGGTGGGCCCGTAGAATTTGTTCGGTCCGTAGGAGAGGGTCGGGGAGACCCCGCCGGGGAAGTTCTTGATCTTCGACATGGCCTCGACGAAGGTGCGCCGGTTGAGGTTCGACCCGGCGTTGCGGGCCGCGGTGGCGAACAGGCGGATGGCCGTGCACCAGCCCTGGACCGGGCCCTGCTCCTCGATGTAGGCGTTCTTCTGGTTGACGATGTGCTCCTTCACGTTCTGCCCCGCCGAGTTCGGGACCTCCAGTGTGTACATCTGGACCTTGCCCACGGGCTGCGGGTACGCCTTGTGCCAGGCGTCGTAGCAGGTGCGCAGGCCGGGGTCGTAGCCGCCCTGGCTCTCGGGCCTCGTGTCGTCGACGCCGCCCAGGGTCTCGGTGGTCACGCCCTCCTGCCCGTTGAGGACGGCCTCGTCCACTGTGGGGATGAGGCCGAGGGACGACTCGATCCCCTCTTCGTAGTCCGACAGCAGCAGCTTCGGGTAGTAGCTCTGCTGCTGCATGGCGTTCACCAGCGGGAAGAAGGAGTTGAAGGGGATCAGGGGGAAGATCGAGCCCGCGCCGTCGGCCTTCAGCTTCTGGACCACCAGCGGGGCGGCGGCGTTGGTGGCGGCCGTCTCTGTGGGCTGTGACGGGAGGGTCTCGACCACCGGTGTGACCCCGGCCCGCTGGAGGTCCGGCAGGAGGTACTTGTGCAGGGCGTCCTGGTCGCTGGCCCGGTCACCGACGACCACCCCGACCTTGTGGGTGCCCCCGAGCAGCCCGGCGCTCAGCCCCCAGTTGACGGTGGCCTGCAGGACCACTGTGTCGGCTGCGCCCGTCCACCACAGGTAGGGCGCCCCCTTCTGGGTCCATGTGCTCACCGTGGACCAGGCGCTGATCAGCGGGGTCTGGCCCTCCTGGGTGACGCACAGCTGGTTTGTCCCGATCCAGGTGCCCATGCCGTCGACCACCGCGAAGGCGGCCGGGGTGCCCTCGGTCCAGTCCTTGCACAAGGAGCGCATCTGGGCTGTGTTGGCCGGTGTGAATGTGGGGATGATGGCGTTGATCTTCTTCCCGTTGATGCCGCCCTGGTCGTTGACCTGGCTCACGAAGAACTTGATCGCCTTCTTCTGCTCGCCGTACTCGTATGTGTTCTGGAAGCCGTACTTGCCGGCCAGTGAGTTGAGCGAGACGACCGGGAAGACCACGTTGATGGTGTTGCCCACGATGCCCCGGGTGGACGTGCTGGCCGAGGACACGGAGCTCTGGCCGCCGTTTGTGGAGGCGCCGGCCGCCTGGCCGCCACCGGTCGCCGGGGGCGACCCGGCCAGGTAGATGACCAGCCCCGCCACCACCGCGGCCACCAGCAAGACCGTGCGCAGCTTGGTGGCGAGTGAACGCTTCTTGAAGCGCCTGCCCGCCCTCACGACGAGGTGCACTGGATAGCCCACCGCAGCCCGCAACTTTTCCATTCGGTCAGCCCTGTCCTTCACCGGCTTCCCCCCCGTCCCCGCCGCCGTCCTTCGCACCTTCGCCCTCCCCATCCTTCGCTCCTCCGTCGTGCCCGGTGGGTCCGGTGACGGCCAGTGCCTCGGCGCTCGCCCCGAGGTAGGCGGCCAGGGCCCGCGGGTCCCGGCTCACCTCGTCGGGGGTCCCGGACGAGACGACCTTGCCCGCCTCCAGCACCACCACCTGCGAGCAGAGGTCGAAGACGAGCCCCACGTCGTGCTCGACGAGGACGATCGTACAGTCCGCCACCTCACGGAGTCTGCGCAGGAGCGGCGCGAACGCCTCCGCCTCGCGCTGGGCGATGCCGGCGGTCGGCTCGTCGAGAAGCAACAGGCGCGGGGAGGCGAGCACGATCGAAGCCAGGTCGACCACACGCCTGGTCCCGGTGGACAGCTCGGCGGCCCGGTGGTTGCGGAATCTCCCCAGAGAGAAGGCCTCGATCACCCGGTTTACGTCCTGGCGCTTTCGGCGCTCGGCGCGCCGTGCCCACGGGGCCTGAAGGGTGGAGGAGACCACGCCCACCGGTTGGCGAGCGTCTTCGGAGACCATCAGGATGTCCTCCACCGTCAGCTCAGGGAAGAGCCGGCAGTCCTGGAAGGATCGGACCACCCCGACGGCGATGCGCTCCTCGGGCAGGTAGTCGGTCACCTCTTCGCCGTTGACCCGCACCGACCCCGCGTGGAGGTGGACGTTGCCCGATATGGCGTCGAGGGTCGTGGTCTTCCCTGACCCGTTGGGGCCGATGAGCCCCACCACCGAGCCGGGCTCTGCGGTCAGGCTCACGTGGTCCACCGCGTGGACCCCCCCGAAGTTGACGACCAGTCCCTCCAACTCGAGCAGGGCGGGCCCCGGTCCCGTGCTCTCGGGTTCCGCGTTCACACCGCCTCCCCGGCAGTGGGTGCGGGCTCGACGGTCGCGGCCATCGCCGCAAGGTTCCCGTCGACGCCCCCGTCGCCGGTACCGGGCACCTGCGGTCCCGAACGGGCCGAGGGGCGGTCGAGCAGCCAGCGCACTCCGTCGGTGGTCACGTCGCCCAGGCGGTGCATGACCTCGGCCAGCCCACCAGGCAGGTACAGCAGGAAGACGAGCAGCCCGAAGCCGCTCGTGAGGAATTGGATGGTCGAGGTGGTGCCGAAGATGGCCGGCAGCCCCACGAGGTACACGGCACCGAGCACCGCCCCGGGGATAGAACCGAGCCCTCCGATGACCACCATGGAGACGACCAGGATGGACACGCCGGGGTTGAAGGTGGTTGTGCTGAACCGCTGACTGGCAAAGGCCAGGCACACGCCGGCATAGCCGGCCATGAACCCCGAGAGCGCGAAGGCCAGGAGCTTGGTCCGCACCACGGGGATGCCGAAGGCCGCGGCCGTGTGCTCGTTGTCGCGCACGGCCACCAATCGCCGGGCGATGCCTCGGTCCCGCCACACCCGCACCATCAGCAGCGAGACGAGGAGGATCCCGATCGAGAACCAGGCGAAGGCCTTTGTGGAGTTGAGGCTGAGCCCGAAGAAGGTCGGGCGCTCCACCAACGTCGAGGCGGGGTTCGGTAGGCCGGTGCAGACGCGCTTGCCGATGAGCGGCACGTTCCAACAGGTGGTGGCCAACACCGACACCTGCATCCACAACGCGAACCCGAGGGTGGAGACGGCCAGGTAGAGGCCCCGAACCCGCAGCGCCGGGAGGCCCACGGCCACCGCCACTACCGCGGTCACCGCCCCGGCGAAGGGAAGCAGCAGGACGAGCGGGATGCTCCCCCCGAGGTGGGCCGCCATCACCGCCCCCACCGCCACCAGCCCGAATTGACCGAGGGAGACCTGCCCGGCCCACCCCGTGAGCACGGTGAGGGAGAGCGCCACGACGGCGTAGATACAGATCTGGGAGAGCAGGTAGGTCTTCCCCACGCTCAGCACCAGCGGCAGGAGGAGCGCCACCACCGCGGTGGTCACGACCCCGACGGTCCCAACTCGGGTCCGCAGGGCGTTGCCGGCCCGCCACATGCCGCTCGAGCCGTGCAGCCACGTGGAGCGCTCCTCGGTGCGCGAGCCCTTGCGCAGCGCGGCCACTCGCACCAGCAGCACGCCGAGGAGGAGGGCGAACATGATGGTCTGCACGGCCGCGGTCGAGGAGATGTTCCAGGCCAGCACCTCGTAGATGACGCCCACGGCGATGCCCGAAATGAAGGCGACGGTCAGGTTGACCATGGCCCCGACCAGGGCCGCGGTGAGGGCGAACAGCAGGAGGTCGGGGCTGAGGGGCTGGGTGAGGACGCTGGTCTGCCCGGGCGAGGCCAAGATGGCGGTGAAGGCCGAGAGCACGCCGGCCAGGGTCCAGGCCATGGTGGAGGTGCGGCGCACCCAGACCCCAGAGAGGCGGGCCGAGTCCGCGTTCTCCGACATCGCCCGGATGGCCAGCCCCCACGGGGACCACCTGACGAAGGCGGCCAGGGCCAGGGCCACCACCGGGGCCACGATGAGGGTCAGCACCTCGCCCGGCGAGAAGACGAAGCCGCCCATCGTGAACGAGAGGTGGAACGGCACCGGGAACGGCTTGGAGAGGTTGTGGGGGAGGATGAACGGCAGAGCGGTGAAGACGAACAGGACCTGGGACAGGCCGATGGTGGCCACCATGACCAGCACCCTCGGACGGTTGAACAGCCGGCGCAGCACGAGTTCGCTCAGGGCGCCCATGGCCGCGGCCAGGCCGACAGCCAGAATCAGCGAGAACCAGTAGTTGAAGTGGAAGCCGCTGGTGCACTTGACCAGGAAGACGGCGGCCACCACGCCGAGCTGTCCCTGGGCGAAGTTGAGGACGCGGTTGGTCTTGTAGACGAGGACCAACCCGAGGGCCAGCAGGCCGTAGTTGAGCCCGACGACAACACCCTGGACCAACACGAACCCCGGGATAGACATCTCGACTCAGCTCAGTCCGGTGCCGGCCTCGGCCAGGAACACCGGACGCAGGAGGTCGGACCGCCCAAGCAGCTCGGTGGTCGGGCCGTCGAAGCGGACCTCGCCGCGCTCGAGGAAGAACGCCCTGCCCGCCAGGTGCATGGCCCGGTTGACGCTCTGCTCCACCAGGATGACCGTCGTCCCCTCGGCGTTCACCCCCCGCACGATGCCCATCAGGCGGTCGACCGTCTTGGGGGCGAGCCCGAGCGCCAGCTCGTCGACCATGAGCAGGCGCGGTCTGGTCATCATCACGCGGGCGAGGGCCAGCATCTGCTGCTCGCCTCCCGAGAGGGTGCCGGCCTGCTGGTCGATACGCGAGGCCAGTTCGGGGAAGACGTCGAGCGCCTCGTCGATGGCCCGGGCCGCCCGGGCCTTGTCCCGGCGGAAGGTGTGCTCGCCGATGCGCAGGTTGTCGCGCACGGTGAGGCCGGGGAAGGTCATCTTCCCGCCCACCAGGAGCGACACCCCGAGGTCGATGATCTGCTCGGGCTCGAGGTAGGTGCAGTTGGCCCCGAAGATGCGGATGACCCCGCGGTGGGGGTGGTCGAGCCCCGATACCGCGCGCAGGAGCGTCGACTTGCCCGCCCCGTTCGTCCCTAAGAGGGCCACCATCTCGCCCTCGGCCACCTCGAGGTTCACGTCGAAGAGGACTTGGTTGGTGCCGTAGAAGAAGTCGAGGTTGTGGATCTGGAGGGCCGGGATGGCCCCGCCGGCGGCCCGCCGCTTGCCCTCGGCATAGCGCTCGAGGACGTCCTCGATCACCAGGGTGATGTCGGCGCGCACGTAGCGCGACCCCACCACGAGGAAGATCCCGCCCAGCACGCAGACCGGCCCGATCAGGGTGAGGGCCACCACGATGCCGTGCAGTCCTCCCACGGCGTCGGAGACCGCCCCCAGAAGGACGCTCCCGGTGAACCCGCCGAAGACCAGGGAGAAGACGCCGAACATGGCGAAGCAGATCGTCCGCATCTCGGGCGGCGCGGTGGCGGCCAGGGTCAGAAAGATGCAGATGGCGAGCGGGGCCACCGCCGCGTTGGCCAGCGTCTGCAGGGCCACGCAGGCTCCCAGGGAGGGCACGTAGAGCGAGGCCACGTACAAGATGCCGTAAACGCTGATGCAGATGCCCGAGATCACCAGTGGCCGCTGCGGGGCGCGGCGGAAGTAGCGGTCGCCCACCACGTACGCCACCGGCAGCCCCAGGAAGGCGGCCAGGCCGATGATGGCGTAGACCTCACTGCGCCCGGCCACGTCGAGGTGGAACTTGTCGGAGAAGAAGAGGCTGCCGAAGAGCGGGGCCCCGGTACCGGCGAAGCCCAGGATGGCCACGGCGATGAGCTCGTAGTAGAGGGAACGGATCCGCAGCAGGCGGGTGACCGCCGGCCCCAGGAGGACCCTCGGCGCCTTCTCCTGCTGGGACTGGACGTCCATGCCCGAGGACTTGAGGATGTGGCTGGCCTCGTTGGCCCCCTTGTCGGGCTCCTTGAGGGTGAGGAGGGCGAAGCTGAGGGGGATGCCAGCCAGGGCCAGCAGCAGGCCGTAGCGCCAGTTGTGGGCGACGGTGACGATGAAGCCGAAGAAGAGGATCCCGACCGTGGCCGAGAGCGGTGTGGCCAGGTTGTGCCAGCTGAAGATGCGCCCCCGGCTCTCGGTCGGGTAGGCGTCAGACAGGTACGAGTTGTGGACGGTGTTGTTCACCCCCGACCCCACCGAGGCCGCCAGGTACAAGAAGGCGAAGGCCCACACGTTGGGCGAGATCGCCATCAGTGAGGCGAAGATGGAGAAGACGAACAGCGCGCCGGCGGCCACCAGCTTGCGGCTGCCCCGGTCGGCCAGGAGGGCGAGCGGCACCGCCCACAGCAGCTGGGCCACCTGGGCCACGAAGGCGATCGCCGCCAGCGCGGTGTTGTGGATGTGGAACGACGCCTCGAGGTTCTTGCCGATGATGGCGATGCCGTTGCCGAAGGTGCCGGGCACCATGGCCGCCGCCGTGAGGAGGACCAGGGGGGCGTAGCCGTAGCGATGCAGGATGCCGAGGAGCGGCGGCGCCTTGCCCTCGCCGGTGCCCGGCATCATGGCCACGTCGGCCACCGCCGCCTGGTCGCGGTGGGTCGACAGCGCCTCCTGCAGCAGCTCGTCGGGGACCGTGAAGTCGAACAGCACCTGGTCCGCCATCGGCCAGACTGTACCGTCGGCGCCGGGGGGGCACCTGAACGCCCGTTTGAGCCTGTTCGGGCCTCAGTCGGCCTCGGCCACGGCCAGCGGTCCCTGCGGCAGCACGCAGCAGCGGGCGCCCTCGCCGGCGGCCGCCAGCGCCTCGCGCAGCGCCTCGGACAGGTCGCCCACGGGGTCCAAGAGCGCCTCGCGGACCTCGGTGCCGGCCAGCCCGTCGGTGTGCAGGCGCACCCGCGCCCGCTGCAGGACCCGCCCCATGACCTGGGCCTGCCAGCGGTCGGCCTCCGAGCGTCCGGCGGCCGAGACGAGGTCGTCCGGCGTGGCCGCGTCGGCCAGCAGGCGGGCGAAGGCGCCGTCGGCCGGCACACCGTCGCCGCAGGCCGCGGCCAAAAGGACCGTCCCGCCGTCGGCCACCACCCGCTCGGCGGCGGCCATGCCCTTGACCGCCTGGGAGAGGTTGCGGTCGAGGGGGTGGCCGCCGCCGGTGGCGACCACCACGTCGAAGCGGCCCCCCACCCGCCGCACCGCCGCCCGCTCGACCGCCTCGCAGGCCGCCCGGTGGCCGTCGGGCAGCGGGCCGGCGAAGACCGCGGTGAGCTCGTGGCGGCTGTTGAGGGTCACGTCCACGCTGAGCGAGGGTGGGCAGAGGGCGGTGGCGGCACGCACGAAGTCGTGCACCGGGTTGCCCTCGGTGCGCAGCCAGGTCGCCCGGGGGTCGGCGATGCGCGCCGGGCTGTGCGCCTCGAGGATGGTGTCTGCGGCCGCCAGCCCCGGGCAGACCCCCTTGGGCCCGCCGCTGAACCCGGCGAAGAAGTGGGGCTCGACGAAGCCCGTGCAGATGCGCACGTCGGCCTCGACATAGCGGGCGTCGAGGGCGACGTCGACCCCGTCGACCCGCCCCACCACCACGTGGGCCGGGTCGTCGGCCCGGTGCTGGTGGATGCGGTAGCGGCCGGCGATCTCCTCACCCACCAGCTCGACCATCTCCCCGTCGGTGGCCGCCCGGTGGGTCCCCGTGGCGCACAGGAGCTCCACGCGCTCGGGCCCCGCCCCCAGCCCCTCGAGGTCGGCCAGCAGCGGGGGCAGGACGGTGCGGTTGGGCATCGGGCGGGTGATGTCGGGGAACACCACCGCCACCCGGTCGCCGGCTCCCACCAGCCCGGCCAGCGGCGGGCCCGAGACCGGCGCGGCCAGGGCCTCGGAGACCGCCCGGCCCTCGTCGACAAGGCCGGGACGGTCGGTCGGCTCGACGACCACCGCGTCGTCGGGGACCTCGACGTCGAGGTGGCGGCGGCCGTAGGGGAGGCGGACGCGCATCAGCGGTGGCCCGTCACGGGGCGCCGAGCCCGAGGTCGAGGACCGCCGCGGCCACCCGGTCGACCACCGGGCGCAGTGCCCGGTAGAGGTCGATGCCGGAGGGGTCGGGCTCGATCTCCGCCACGACCGGGTCGAGCTGGTCGAGGGAGAGCGCGCGGCCGATCGCCGAGGCCCCGAGCAGGGCGGCCCCGGCCGAGGCCGCCTCGCCCGAGCGCCGGCGGGTGGCGGGCAGCGCGGTGATCGAGGTGAGGACGTCCACCCAGAGCGGGACGCCGGTCCCCGCACCCCCCAGGGTGAGGCCCACCGCCGGCGGGCCGCCGGGACGCCCCGAGGTGACGGCCACCAGGCAGCGCTCGACCTCCCAGGCCACCGACTCGAGGACGGCGCGGGCCAGGTCGCCGGCGTCGTGGGCCGAGGCCAGCCCGACGAAGCCGGCCCGGGCGTCGTCGCGCCACCACGGGGCCCGGGCGCCGTCGAGCCAGGGGACGGCCACCACGCCCCGGGCCCCGGGCGGGCTGTCCGCGGCCAACCGCGCCAGGTCGTCGGAGTCCCGGCCGCAGATCCGCCCCAGCCAGGCCAGGAAGGAGCCGGCCGCCGAGAGCCCGCCCTCGAGCATCCACCCGCCGTCGGCGGCGCGCGAGACCACGGCCCCGGCCGGCGGCGGGTCGGGGCGGTCCGCACCGGTGGGCACCGACACGTTGGCGGTGGTGCCCCAGCTGACCATCGGGCGCTCGAGCGAGGCACCGGCCCCGAGGACCTCGCACTGGCGGTCGCCGGCCCCGATCACCACCGGGATCCCCGGCCGCAGCCCCAGCTCGGCGGCGGGCACCGCCCGCAGGGCCCCGGCCACGTGGTCGGAGGGCACCACGGGGGGGAGCTTGGCGGCAGCCGCGCCGGCCAGCTCGGGGACCACCTCGCCGCCGGTGTCGTAGAGGCCGGTGCGCGAGGCCAGCGTGGCGTCGGTGAGCACCTCCCCGGTCAGCCGCCAGACCACCAGGTCCCTGGGCGACAGCAGCCAGTCGCTGGCCGCCAGGCGGCCCGGCTGGTGGGCGGAGATCCAGGCGATCTTGGCGGCGACGGCCCCCCCGTCGAGCGGGACGCCGGTGCGCCGTCGCACGGCCTCGTCCCCGCCGAGGGCGTCAGCCAGCGCCGCCGCCTCGGCCACGGCCCGCCGGTCCGACCACACGAGGCCCTTGCCCAGCGGCTCCGCCGCGGCCGTCAGCGGCACGAAGGTCTGGCGGGCGGCCGAGCAGCTCACGACCTCCACCGACCCGAAGGCGGCCGGGGCGGCGGCGCGGGCGTCGGCGCAGGCCACCACCACCGCCGTCCACCACCCGAAGGGGTCCTGCTCGGCCCACCCCACCTCGGGCCGGGCGGTCGCCAGTTGGGCCCGGGCCAGGGCCACCAGCCCGTCCTCCGTCCACAGCGCCACCTTGGTGACGCTGGTCCCGAAGTCGACGGTGAGGATCAAGGCCCCGGCGGCCCGCCCGTGCCGTGGACGACGTCGGCCACCGCCCGGGCCGCGCCGGCCGGGTCCGGGTCCTGGTAGACGGCGCGCCCCACGGCCATGCCCGCACCGCCGCCAGCCATCACGTCGGCCACCTCGGCCAGGAGGAGGTCCCTCCCGCCCTCGCGCCGCGGCCCCCCCAGGAAGAGGACGGGCACCCCCACGCTGGCCACCACCCGGGCCACCGCCTCGACCCGCGCCGGGCCGGCCGGTGCATCGGGGACCGGCACCTTGAGCACCGGCGCGCCCATGTCGTGGGCGACCACCGCGGCGAAGACCACCGAGTCGGTGTCGCGGGCCATGGACCCGTCCCGCCAGACCACCGACTCCACCAGCGTCTCCAGCCCGGCCGAGCGAGCCTCTTCGAGCACCTGGCCGAGGAGCTCGAGGGCCCCGGAGGTGACCGGGTCCTCGAGGTCGATGCGGGTCATGTGCTTCACCCCGGTCCAGCCGTCCTCGGCCGCCCGCCAGACGCTGGCCACCAGGCGGTCGTCGAGCTCGAAGGCCGACCTGGCCAGGCCGGTGCGGTTGAGCGAGAGGTACGTGCGGTGGCCCGGGCCGAGCGCCCCCGAGGCCGACAGGTCGCCCATGGGCTGGGCCGTGGCCAGCAGGCCGTCGCAGTGGGGCAGGGCCGCGGCCAGCGCCCCTCGGTAGTCCGCGTACCGCTCGATGGTGACCACACCGCGTGCCCGGTGGTCGGCGGCCAAGATCAGCGACGGCACCGGGAGCCGGTCGCCGGCGGGCCGGCCGCCGGCGTCGGCCGCGGTCATCCCGCGCCGGCCAGGCCGAGCACGACCTTGGTCACCGCCGAGAAGTCCTCCCGCCCGTAGCCGGCGGTGCTGGACGCGGTCAGCGCCTGGCGCGCCGTGGCCGTCGTCATGAGCGGCACGCCCTCCCGGGCCCCGTAGGTCAGGGCCAGGTCCAGGTCCTTGGCCATGAGGTCGGTCATGAAGCCGGGCTTCCAGCCGTTGGAGGCCGGGCTCTCGGGGACCACCCCGGCCACCGGCATGCGGGTCCGCACGGCCACGCAGTCGCCGGTGGCGTGGGTCAGCACCTCGAACAGCTGGTGGGGGTCGACGCCCGACTTGACGGCCAGCGCGGTGGCCTCGGCCGTGGCCACCATCTGGGCGGCGTAGATCATGTTGTTGCAGAGCTTCACCACCTGGCCCATGCCGGGCCCGCCCACGTGCACCACCAGTGTGGCGAAGGGATCGATGGCCGCCCGAACGTCCGCCAGGGTGTCGGCGTCGCCTCCCACCATGAGGGTGAGCGTGCCCTTCTCCGCCCCGGCGGTCCCCCCCGACAGCGGCGCCTCGAGGTAGCGGGCCCCGGTGGCCGCCACCCGGCGGTGCTGCTCCCGCTCGACCTCGGGGTCGATGGTCGAGCAGTCGACGACCGTCTTGCCCGGACCGAGGGCGCCGAGCATGGCGTCGACCACCGAGACCACCTCGGGTGAGTTGGGCACGCAGAGGAAGATCACCTCGGCAGCGGCGGCCACCTCGGCGGGCGAGCCGCCCTCGACGGCTCCGAGCGCCACCGCCGCCTCGATGGGGCCCCGGCTCCGGGAGGTCACGGTCACCTGGTGGCCGGCCTCGAGCAGGTGCCGGGTCATGGGCAGTCCCATGGCGCCGAGTCCGATGAAGCCCAGCTGCATCCGGTGTCCCTCCTAGGATCCTGCGAACTGCGGCAGCCACCGGGAGGTGCCGGCGAGCAGCTCCTCCACCATGGCGTCGGTCTGGTGGATGTCGCCCCGGCCGGCCAGCGGGTCGAGGGCGAAGGCGGCGGCGGCCAGCCCCCGGTCACCGGTGAGCGCCGCCTCCACCGTCATCTCCTGCACGGCCACGTGACGCCGCAGGACCTCGGTCGGTGCCGCCGGGGCGTGGGCCCGGTCGCGCCCGGCGATCCCGTTGGCGTCGACGGTGCAGATCGACTCGACCACCGCGTCGGCCGGCAGGCCGGGGCACTGGCCGGCGTTGGGGATGTTGAGCGGCAGCTCCCGGCGGGTGCCGGTGAGCAGTGAGTCGATGACCGGGGCGGGCAGCTCGCCGGACTGCCAGGTCTGGAGGTCCTTGGTACCCGCCAGCCAGGCGTCCACGTCGGCGATGTAGCCGGCCTGGTGCTCCTGGCGCAGGGCGATCGGGGTGAGCTCGATGTTGAAGGCCGCCCCCCAGCCCGATTCCTCGGTGAGCACCGACGGCAGGAACTCGGCGACGTGGCGGTCGCCGGCGGCCGGGAGGGCCCCCCAGCGTTCGAGCAGGGTGAGCTTCAGCAGGTGGCGCTGGGCGAAGTCAAGCCGCGAGAACTCCTCGGCCTCAGGGCGACCGGGATGGGGGGCGAGGGCGGCGAGGCCCCCGGCCTCGTCGACCATCTCCGCCAGGAGCTCGAAGCCGTCGGTCCCGTCCACGTCGAGGGCCGTGACCACCGGAAAGTGGTTCACCCCCACCACCGTGGGTCGGATCGCCTCGGCCGGCTTGCCCAGGGCGATGGCCAGGTCCAAGGACCAGTTGCCCACCTCGTGGCAGAGGCCCACGGTCTTCACCCGTGACGCTCGGCAGATGGCCCGGGTGAGGCTGGTCATGGGGTTGGTGATGTTGAGGAGCCAGGCGTCGGGGCAGAGCTCCTCCACGTCCCGGGCCACACCCACGAGCACCGGCACGTTGCGCAGGGCGCGGTTGATCCCCCCGGGGCCGACGCTGTCGCCCACGGACTGGCGGATGCCGTGGCGGGCGGGAACGTCGATGTCGACGGCCATGGAGTCGAAGCCGCCGGTGGAGATGGTGACGATCACGAAGTCCGCACCCTCGAGGGAGCGCCGCTGGTCGGTGGTGGTCGAGACCGTGGCTGTCGCCCCGAGCGCCTCATTCACCTTGTTGGCCAGCGACTCCATCTTGGGCAGCGGCTCGGGGTCGATGTCCTCGAGCACGAGGTGCATGCCCTTGAGCGACGCCGTGCCGAGGAGATCGGCCAGCAGCTCGGGGGTCCACTGGTAGCTGCCCCCGCCGACGATGGTGACCTGCATGTCGTCCTCTCCCGGTCCCGCCGGCCGTGCCCGCGCGTCGGTGTCACTGTAGTCAGCGCGCCGGGGAGCCCCCCGAAGGGCGGGACCCGGGCCCTGAGCGGCCCGGCGGGCGTCCGCTCAGGGGACGACGCTCAGCCCCCCGTCGATGTTGAGGGCGCTGCCCGTGACGTACGAGGCCCGCTCGGAGAGGAGGAAGGTCACGGCGTCGGCGAACTCCTCGGCCCTCCCCACGCGCCCGAGCGGGATGGCCGATCCCTCGGCCAGCCGGCGGTAGAGGTCGTCCTCCCCCATGCCCTGGGCCTCGGCCATCCGCCGCCACTGGCCCGAGGCCACCAGCCCGATCAGCACGGCGTTGACCCGGACGCCGTCGGGCCCGAGCTCGCGCGAGAGCGCCTTGGTGAGCGCCAGCCCGGCGGCCCTGGACACCGAGCTCGGGGCGGAGCCGGCGGCCGGGGCCTTGGCCCCGATGGCCAGGACGTTGACGATCGAACCGCCCGCCACCCGCAGGTACGGCAGGACCAGCCGGGTGAGCCGCACCGCGGCGAGCAGCTTGAGGTCCAGGTCGTCCTCCCACTCGGCGTCGGTGGAGTCGGCCACCGGCTTGGCCGCCGACCGGCCGGCGTTGTTCACCAGCCCGTCTACCCTCCCCCAGCGCTCGACGGCGGCACCGACGAACGCGGACAGGTCGCCGACCACGGTGACGTCGGCCACCACGGCCTCGACCTCGGCACCGCTCCCCCGCAGCGCCGAGGCGGCCACCTCCAGCCGTTCGGCGTCCCGGCCGCAGAGCGCCACCCGTGCACCCTCGGTGGCCAACCGCTGGCAGAGGGCCCGCCCCAGCCCGTCCGACCCCCCGGTGACCAGCACCACCTTCTGCCCGAGGCCCAGGTCCATCTCAGCCCTCCCCCGCCCGCTCCAGAGCGAACACTCGAATGGTGCGGTCGGTCCGCTCGGCGTAGGCGCGGTAGGGGCGCGCCGCCCGGCAGAACCGCTCCCACCCCCGCTCGGCCTCGGTGCCGGTGAGGAGGCGGGCCCGCACGCCGATCCGCTCACCCCCGATGGTGACGGCGGCGTCGGGGTGGGCCAGCAGGTTGGCGCTCCAGGCCGGGTGGGACGACCGGCCGAAGTTGGAGGCGGCCACGAGGATCCGCGCCCCGTCGTGGAGATAGAAGAGCGGGGTGGTGCGCGGCCGGCCCGACCGGGCCCCGGTCGCCGTCAGGAGCAGCAGCGGGGTACCAAACGGCCCGAGCGCCGTGTACCGGCCGCCGGACCGCTCGAGCACCCACCGGTCGAGGGGCACGAGGGCGCGCAGGAGCACCGAGCCGCCGCGGGTGGCGGCGAACCACCGACCGGCCCGGGCCGCGGGGCTGGCGGCCCGCCCCCAGGCGGCGTCGGGGAACGGGGCCGTGCTCAGCGTTCCTGCTCGGTGGGCCGGACCAGCACCTCGTTGACCGAGACGCGCCGGGGCCGCGTGACGGCGTGGACCACCACCTCTGAAATGTCCTCAGCCAGCATCGTCTCGGTCCCTCCGAACGTCCGGGCCATCTCCTCGAGGACCTCCTGTCGGTTCTGGAAGACCAGCTCGGTCGCGGTGGCCCCCGGCTCGACGATCGTCACCCGGACGTGGCGTGCCGTCACCTCCTGGCGCAACGACTCGCTGAACGCCCCGACGGCGAACTTGGTCGCGCTGTACACCCCGTTGTTGAGGCGGGCCACCCGGCCGGCCACCGAGCTCACGTTGACGATGTCGGCCACCCGGCGGGGCTCGGACTCGGCCGCCGCCAGGAGGTGCGGGAGCGCGGCGTGGGTGCAGTAGAGGAGGCCGAGGAGGTTCAGCTCGACCATCCGCCGCCACTCCTCGGTCGGGGCGCCTTGGATCGGCCCGAGCAGCATGACCCCGGCGTTGTTGACCAGCGTGTCCAGCCGCCCGAGCTCGGACACCGTGCGCTCGACCAGCTGGCGGACCTGTTCCTCGTCGGTCACGTCGCACCGCTGGACCAGGACCGCCGGCGCCCCGGCGGCGCGGGCCGCATCGGCCAGGGACTCCAGGCGCTCCACCCGGCGCGCCGCCACCGCCAGGGCCGCCCCCTCGGCGGCCAGCGCGCGGGCCGTGGCCTCGCCGATCCCGCTCGACGCACCGGTGACCAGCGCCACCGTCCCCTCGAGGCTTCCTGCCATGTGACCTCCCCACCGCCGTCGAAGACCGCTCTTCCCCGACAGCCTGCCACCGCGCGGCCGATCTGTGCCCCGGGGGGCCCGGCCCGTCCCCCGGGGTCAGGACTCGAGCGGCAGCGGGTGGTGCTCGACCCCGGGGAAGTCCGCGTAGACGCGCTCGGGGACCATGGTGGGGGTGTCGCGGTTGAGCACCTCGCCCCGGAAGAACGCCGGGCGAACCCGGCGGAACCAGACCATGATCACCAGCCCCACCACGATGGTGATCATGTCGATCACGAAGACGCCGCCCATGTGCCAGTGGGGCGGGAAGGGCAGGGTCCAGCTGGTCGCGGAGTTGGCCGGGTTCCAGTAGTACCAGAGGTTGTAGCCGAGGGCGCCGAAGAGCATGAGACCGCCGGCGAGCGGCAGGATCCCGCGGAGCCAGAGGTTGCGGGCGCTGTCCCGGAGGGTCGCGCGGTAGTACCAGGTGCAGGTGAACCCCGTCAATCCGTAGTAGAAGGCGATGACCACCCCGAGGGCCGACACCGAGTCCGAGATGACCGTGCCCGCCGAGATGTAGTTCATGCCGACGTACAGCACGATCGAGACCGCCCCCATGACCACGGTGGAGACCGACGGGGTGAGGTGGCGCCCGTGGATCCTGGCGAAGGGCTTGGGGATCGCCTTGTAGACGGCCATGGAGAGCGTGGTGCGGGCGGTGGGCAGGATGGTCGTCTGGGTGGAGGCGGCGGCCGAGGTGAGGACCATCAGGATGAGCAGCCGGGTGAGCACGGTCCCCAGGCCCGACGTCCCGAAGATGGCGCTGCCCAGCACCGACAGGACGTCCCCCTGGTGGGCGGGGTTGCCCAACCCGATGCCGGTGGTCCCGACGCCGGCGAAGGACTGGGTGGAGAGCACGACCAGGGCGTAGATGGCGAGCAGCAGGACCGTGGAGATCAGCGCCGCCTGGCCGGGCGTCTTGTCGGGGTCCCGGGTCTCCTCGTTGACCGAGACCGCCGTGTCCCAGCCCCAGTAGATGAAGATCATGAGGAGGACCCCGTTGATGAAGGCCGAGGCGGATCGGATGTCGAAGGGGTTCAGCCACGACCACGAGAAGGCCAGGTGGCCGGGGGGCGCCGTGCCCGCCCCCACCTTGGCCAGCGCCACGACGGAGAGGATGACCAGCATGGTGATCTCGATGCCGAGCAGCGCCTTCTGGAGGTTGGCAGATACCTCGATGCCCACGTAGCAGATGTAGGTCATGCCCACGATCCACAGGATCCCGACCAGGAGCACCCACCCGCTGCTGGCATCGCTGCCGATGCCGTTGGCCCCGAAGAGGAGGAAGACGTACTGCCCGGCGATCTGGGCCAGGCTCGCCATGACCAGCACGTCGGCCGCCACGATGCCCCAGCCACCCCACCAGCCGGTGCGGGGGCCGAAGGCCCGGGTCGCCCAGGTGAAGGTGGTGCCGCAGTCGGGATCGGCCTTGTTGAGCTCGTTGTAGGCCTGGGCCACGAAGAGCATCGGGATGAAGGCCAGGACGGTCACGATGGGGGCCTGCAGGCCGATGGCCACCACCACGAAACCGAGGGTGGCGGCCAGGCTGTAGGCGGGGGCGGTGGAGGCGACGCCGATCACCGTGCTGGAGATCAGCCCCAGCGCGCCCGACTTCAGCCCCTTGGCGGACCCCTCCGGGGCCGACGCGGGAACCTCCGCGGTTCGCAGGCCGTCGCTTTCTGCCTGGGCC
>JBKQNY010000022.1:0-16574 GCA_052145775.1 Acidimicrobiales bacterium | reverse complement strand
ATCTCGGCCAGGGTCACCCCGAGGCCGCCGGCCGACACGTCGTGCACCCCGGTGCACAGGCCCTCGCCGCCGGCCAGGGTCTCGTCCACCACCCCGGCCACCAGGTCGACCAGCCGGCGGTGGGCGTCGGTGTCGAGGGGGGGCAGCGTCCCGCCCCGCCGTCCCCGGCGCTCGACCGCCCAGCGGCTCCCGGCCAGCGGGTGCGGCGGTCCGTCGGCCGCCGAGCGGGATCCCAGCAGCACCACCGTCGAGCCGTCGGCCCATCCGGCGCCGGGCGGCCGCCGGCGGAGCCGGTCGACCAGCCCCAGCACGCCCAGGACGACCGTCGGGTCGATGTCGCGCCCGGCCGACTCGTTGTAGAGGCTCACGTTGCCGCCGATGACCGGCAGGCCGAAGGCCCGGCAGGCGTCGGCCAGGCCGTCCACCGCCTCGGAGAGCTGCCACATCACCTCGGGGTGCTCGGGGTTCCCGAAGTTGAGGCAGTTCACCACGGCCACCGCCCGGGCGCCCACGCAGGCCAGGTTGGACAGGGACTCGGCCAGCACCAGCGCCGTCCCCGCCCGTGGGTCGACGGCGCACCATCGGGGGTTGGCGTCGGTGGTGACGGCCATCCCGCGCTCGCTCGGGGGCAGCCCCGGGCCGGCCAGCCGCAGGAGGGCGGCGTCGCCGCCCGGCCCGACCACCGTGTTCAAGAAGAGCTGGTGGTCGTACTGCCGCCACACCCACGAGGGGTCGGTGAGCAGGCCCAGCAGGTCGGCCCCGCCGTCCGCGGGCGCCGGCTCGTCGTCGGGGTCGTCGGCCCGACGGGCCGCCAGGTCCGCCGGGGCCGCCAGGGGGCGGTGGTAGAGAGGGGCCTCGTCGGCCAGCGAGACGGCCGGGACGTCGGCCAGCACCGGGCCGTCGAACCCCTGGCGGATCCGCAGCCGGCCCGCCGCGCCGTCGGGCCCCTCCACCGGGTCGGTGACCCGACCGACCACCGTGGCCCGCACCTCCCACCGGCGGCAGACCTCCTCCACCGCAGGCCAGGACTCGGGCGTGACGATGGCCAGCATCCGCTCCTGGCTCTCGCTGGTCATCACCTCCCAGGGTTCCATCCCCTCCTCGCGGCGGGGGACGGCGGAGACGTCGACCTCCATGCCCACCCCGCCGCGGGCCGCGGTCTCGCTGGTGGCGCAGGCCAGGCCGGCGCCGCCCAGGTCCTGGATGCCCACCACCAGGCCATCGTCGAGCAGGGCGAGGCAGGCCTCGATGAGCCGCTTCTCCTCGAACGGGTCGCCAACCTGGACGCTCGGGCGCTTGGCGTCGTCGGCCGCCGCGCCGCCGTCGTCGCCGTCGAACCCCGCCGAGGCCAGCACGCTCACCCCGCCGATCCCGTCGCGCCCGGTGGTCGAGCCGAGCAGGACCGCCAGGTTGCCCGGCCCCGAGGCCCGGCCCAGGACCAGCCGCTCGACCGGGAGCGCGCCCAGGCAGAGCACGTTCACCAGCGGGTTCTGGGCGTAGCAGCGGTCGAAGGTGAGCTCGCCCCCGACCGTCGGCACGCCGACGGAGTTGCCGTAGCTCGAGATGCCGGCGACCACGCCCTCGAGCAGCCAGCGCTGTCGCGGCTCGTCGAGGGGTCCGAAGAAGAGCGGGTCCATCACGGCCAGGGGCCGGGCCCCCATGGTGAAGATGTCGCGCAGGATCCCCCCCACCCCGGTGGCCGCACCCTGGTGCGGCTCGATGGCCGACGGGTGGTTGTGGCTCTCGATGCGGATGGCCAGCGCGATCCCGTCACCGGCGTCGATCACGCCCGCGTTCTCGCCCGGGCCGACCAGCACCCGCTCCCCCTCGGTGGGCAGCCGTCGCAGGTGCACCCGCGAGGACTTGTACGAGCAGTGTTCACTCCACATGACGGCGTAGAGGGCCAGCTCGAGGTGGTTGGGCTCGCGCCCCAAGACGGCCTCCACCCGGGCCAGCTCGTCGTCGGTGAGGCCCAAGGCGCGGTGCAGCGGCTCGCTGGAGGGGACGTCTCGGGCCATGGCCGACACCGTAGCGGGGAGCCCCCGACGCGCCGGGAACCGGCGAGGCCCATTCAGCGCTCCGGTGGCATCAGATCCACCCAACCGAGGGGTGCTCCCGGCGTCGATTTTGGCTGGTCTCCCAGGGTTTTCCCCCCTCAATGCGGGGCATCCACCTTCTTTCGAATCACGTGCAAGCGACGCGGCCCCGCCGGATATCGGGGACGGGTGATTGCCTTCTCACGCTCCGAACGTTTGGTCGGGACCTGCCACGGGGCGAATGGACGCCGCAATTCGGCGTCCCATCCCGACCGTTCTTCGGGCCGCAGCAACATTTGACGGAATCGGTTCTTAGCCCATTATTATGAAATGAGTGGGGACGGATTTTGCCTTTCAATCGACGAATCGAGGAAGATAGGGACATGGCAAACCAAAAGACGAATGCGCAACACCGGTCGATGAGCAAAGAGCACAAGGCCGCCCTGGCGAAAGGTCGCGAGGAGGGCCTCGCCGTCCGTCGCTACCTCGAGGCGCTGGAGTCCTCCAAGCCGCGACGCGGCCGTCGGAGGACCGGTGCCTCCATCCAGAAGCGGCTCACCTCGATCGACGCCCAGCTCGTCGACGCCGAGCCGCTCACCCGGCTCCACCTCATGCAGGAGAAGAAGAACCTCGAAGAGGAGATGGCCCGCAGCGGCGAGGTGCAGGACCTGAGCGGCCTCGAGAAGCAGTTCGTGAAGGTGGCCAAGGCCTACGGCGAGCGCAAGGGCATCGGCTACAGCACCTGGCGCAGCGCCGGGGTGAGCGCCGCCGTGTTACAGAAGGCCAACATCGCCCGCTCGCGCGCCTGACCCGTCCGGCGCGCCGCCCCTTCAGGCGGCCCGGGCGCCGTCGGTCGACCCCAGCAGCGCCCCCAGGAGCACCGCGCCGTCGGTCGAGCCGAGCAGCTCGTCCACGGCGCGCTCGGGGTGCGGCATGAGCCCGACCACGTTGCCGGCGGCGTTCATGATGCCGGCGATGTCGTCGACCGAGCCGTTCGGGTTCTCGGTGTAGCGCAGGACCACCCGGCCTTCGCCGACCAGCTCGTCGAGGGTGGCCCGGTCGCAGACATAGCTGCCCAGGAAGTGGTTGATGGGGATCTGCAACACGGTGCCCTCGGCCACCCCGCGGGTGAGCACCGAGCGCGCCGAGGCCACCCGCACCCCGACCGTGGTGCACAGGAAACGGAGCTCCCGGTTCTTCTGCAGCGCCCCGGGCAACAGGCCCGCCTCGGTGAGGACCTGGAAGCCGTTGCAGACGCCCACCACCGGGCCGCCGGCCGCGGCGAACTCGGCCACCGCCCCCATCACCGGGGAGAAGCGGGCCAGGGCCCCCGGTCGCAGGTAGTCCCCGTGGGCGAAGCCACCGGGCAGGACGACGGCGTCGAGGCCGTCCAGGTCGCGGCGACCGTGCCAGACCAGCTCCCCCACCCCGCCGAGCCGGTCGACGGCGGCCACCACGTCGTGCTCGCAGTTGGTCCCGGGGAAGACCACCACCCCGACCCGCAGCGACATCAGCCGTGCCCGTCGGCGGCGGCCACCACCTCGAGCCGGCTCTCCTCGATGACCGGGTTGGCCAGCAGCCGGTGGGCCAGCTCCTCGGCCCGGCGCCGGGCGGCCGGCTCGTCGGCGGCCTCCAGCTCGAAGCAGAAGGAGCGGCCGGCACGCACGTCGGAGACGTCGTCGAAGCCGAGGGCCGGCAGCGCCCGCTCGATGGTGGCCCCCTCGGGGTCGGCGATCCCCGGCCGCAGCCGCACCTCGACGCGGGCCGAGAACCTCATCGGCCGGCACCGTACCAGTCGTCCAGCCGGCGCCCGGTGATCCGCTCGTAGGCGGCCACGTACCGCTCGGAGGTCTCCCGCACCACATCGGGGGGGAGGGGCGGGGGCGGGGGGCGCTTGTCCCAGTCCCCGGCCGCCGCCCAGTCCCGGAGCGGCTGCTTGTCGAAGGCCGGCGGGGTGGTGCCCGGCACCACCTGGTCGGCCGGCCACAGCCGCGAGGAGTCGGGGGTCACCACCTCGTCGCAGAGGGTGAGGGCGCCGTCGACGTAGCCGAGCTCGAACTTGGTGTCGGCCAGGACGAACCCCGCCGCCTCCACCCGCCGGGCGGCCCGCTCGTAGAGGGCGAGGGAGACGGCCCGCGCCTCGAGGGCCGAATCGGCCCCCACGAGCTCGGTCGCCTCCACCAGGCCGATGTTGACGTCGTGGCCGACCTCGGCCTTGGTCGAGGGGGTGAACATGGGGGCGTCGAACCGGTCGGCCAGGCGGAGCCCGGTCGGCATGGGGGTGCCGTGGACGGTGCCCGAGACGGCGTACTCGTCGTAGGCCTGGCCGGCCAGGTAGCCGCGGACGATGCACTCGATGGGGAGCATCTGCGCCCGGCGCACCAGCAGCGCCCGCCCGTCGATCGATCCGCCCGGGACCGCTTCGTCGAGGGCGGCGGCGGCCGGCACCCGTGCCCGGATCTCGTCCGGGTCGGCGGTGACCACCGAGCCGGGCGCCACCCCGGCCAGCTCCTCGCACCAGAAGGCCGTCATGGCCGTCAGCACCCGGCCCTTGTCGGGGATGGGCTCGGCGAACACCACGTCGTAGGCGCTGATCCGGTCCGAGGCCAACATGACCAGCAGCTCGTCGCCCGCGTCGTAGAGGTCGCGGACCTTGCCCGAGTGGACGAGGGGGAGCCCGGCCGCGCTCACGGCGCGCCCCGGGACGTGCCGGCGGCGTCGATGCCGTCGAGGGCCTCGAGGAACCGGCGGCGGTGGCGGAGGGTCCGCTCGAGGTCGAAGGCCGCGTCGAGCTCGTCGTCACCGAGCGCGACGGCCGGGTCGGCGGCCAGCACCTCGCGCAGGTGCCGCCCCTCGGCGGCGGCGGCCGCGGCGTCGCGCTGGACGATGCGGTAGGCGTCGTCGCGGGCCAGCCCCGAGGCCACCAGGGCCAGGAGCACCGACTGGCTGAAGACGAGCCCCCGGGTGCCCTCGGTCAGGTTGGTCAGGGCGCGCCCGGCGTCGATCACCAGGCCCGAGGCGAGGCCCGTCGCCTTGCGCTGCACGTAGAGGGTGAGCATCGAGGCGTCGGGCAGGACCACCCGCTCGGCCGAGCTGTGCGAGATGTCCCGCTCGTGCCAGAGGGCGACGTCCTCGAGGCCGGCCCCGGCGTAGCCGCGCAGCACGCGGGCCAGCCCGCAGAGCCGCTCGGAGAGGATCGGGTTGCGCTTGTGGGGCATGGCCGAGCTGCCCTTCTGGCCGGCGGCGAAGGGCTCGGCCGCCTCGCCCACCTCGGTGCGGGCCAGGTGGCGCACCTCGGTGGCGATCAGCTCCACCGTCGCCCCGACCGAGGCGCAGGCGAAGAGGTACTCGGCGTGGCGGTCCCGGGCGATGACCTGGGTGGCCGGGACCGGCCGGAGGCCGAGCGCCCGGCAGACGTGGGCCTCCACCACCGGGTCGATGTTGGAGTAGGTCCCGACCGCCCCCGACAGCTTGCCGACGGCCACGCGTGCCCGGGCCGTGTGCAGCCGCTGGCGGTCCCGGTCGGCCTGGAGGGCCCAGAGGGCGAACTTGGTCCCGAAGGTCGTGGGCTCGGCCGCCATCCCGTGGGTGCGGCCGGTCACCGGGACGTCGATCAGCTCCCTCGCCCGGGCCGCCAGGGCGGCCACCAGCCCGTCGGCCGCCTCGAGAAGGAGGTCGCAGGCCGCGGCCAGGGTGGCGCACTGGGCGGTGTCGACCACGTCCGAGGAGGTGAGGCCGTAGTGGATCCAGGAGCCCTCGGGCTGGCCGATGCGCGCCTGCACCACGTCGACGAAGGCGGCCACGTCGTGGTCGGTGACCCGCTCGCGCTCGGCCACCTCGGCCACCAGGCCAGCGTCGACCACCGGGGCCCGCCGCCGGACCTCCCGGGCGTCGGCTTCGGGCACCACGCCGACCTCGGCCAGCCCCTCCACCGCCAGGAGTTCCACCTCCAGCCAGCGGGCCAGGCGCGCCTCGTCGCTGAAGAGGGCGGCCATGTCGGGCGGGCTGTAGCGGGGGATCACCGGCCCGCCTCCCCCGGCGCCCGGCCGGCCGAGACCAGGGCGGCTCGTTCGGCGATGTCGGTGCGGTAGTGGGCCCCGTCCCAGCCGATCGACCGGGCGGCCCGGTAGGCGCGGCTCCGGGCCTCGTCGAGGCCGGGGGCCAGGGCGCAGAGACCGAGCACCCGGCCGCCGGTGGTCACGAACGGCTCGCCCGGCCCGGCCCGGCCGGTGCCGGCGTGGAAGACCGTCACCCCCTCGACCGGCTCGGCCAGCTGGCCGTCGTCGGCCAGCCCCCGGATCTGGTCACCCGCTCTTGGGCCCGTCGGGTACCCCTCGGCCGAGAGGACCACGCAGATCGAGGACTCCTCGGAGAACCCCAGCTCGCCGACGGGGAGATCGCCCAGCCGGCCCTCGGCCACCGCCATGAGGGCGGCCACGGGGTCCCCGCTCCACCGAGGCAGGACGGCCTGGGCCTCGGGGTCGCCGAACCGCACGTTGTACTCGAGCACCTTGGGCCCCTCGGGGGTGAGCATGAGCCCGGCGTAGAGGACCCCGCGGTAGTCGATGCCCCGCGAGCGCATGACCGCCACCAGCGGCTCGACCGCGCCGTAGACGAGCTCTTGGACCAGGTCGTCGCCGACCTCGGGGACCGGGGAGTAGGCCCCCATGCCGCCGGTGTTGGGACCGGTGTCGCCGTCGGAGAGCCGCTTGAAGTCCTGGGAGGGGGCGAGGGGCACCACCCGGCGCCCGTCGCACAGCACCAGCAGCGAGCACTCGGGGCCGGTCAGCCCCTCCTCGATGATGACGCGCCGGCCGGCGTCGCCGAAGGCGGCCCCGCTGAGCTTGGCCTCCACGTCGGCCTCCGCCTCGGCCAGGGTGTCGGCCACCAGGACGCCCTTGCCGGCGGCCAGGCCGTCGGTCTTCACCACCCAGGGGCCGGGCAGGGTGCGCAGGAAACGCACAGCCTCGTCCACCCGGTCGAAGGACCCGAAGGCGGCCGTCGGCACCCCGGCCTCGTCGAGGAGCTCCTTCATGAACCGCTTCGATCCCTCCAAGAGCGCCCCGTCCGCCCCCGGCCCCACCACCGGCGTGCCCCGCCGGCGCAGCCGGTCGGCCAGCCCGTCGACCAGCGGGCCCTCGGGCCCGACCACCACCAGGTCGGCCTCGACCTCCTCGGGGGGGGCCGGGGTGACGGTGATCCGGTGTCCCCCCGACGTCGTGGCCGGCATGCCCGGGTTGCCCGGGGTGACCACCACGTCGGCGCCGCGGGCCAGCACCGTGGCCAGCGCGTGCTCGCGTCCCCCCGAGCCCACCACGCAGACGGTGGTCGTGCGCGAGGCCGTCAACGGGGCCGTCCGCGCCGGGCCGTGGTCGAGCGCCCCGTCACGCCGTCGCGAATGACACGAACTGCTCGCGCCCGGGACCCACGCCCACCAGCCGCACCTCGACCCCCACCTGGGCGGCCAGGAAGGCCACGTAGTCACGGGCGGCGACGGGCATCTCGGCCAGCGCGGTGACCCCGGTGAGGTCGGTGCGCCACCCGGGCAGCTCCTCGTAGACCGGGGTGACCTGGTGCAGGACCGACTGGTGGTAGGGGGGGTGGGTGAACCGCTCGCCGCCGGCTTCGTAGGCGACGCAGACCTTCACCATCTCGAAGGTGTCGAGGACGTCGAGCTTGGTGAGGGCGACCTCGGTGAGGGAGTTGAGCCGGACCGCCTGGCGGGCCATCACCGCGTCGAACCAGCCGGGCCGGCGGCGGCGGCCGGTGACGGTGCCGAACTCGTGGCCCCGCTCGACCAGCAGCTCGCCCACGTCGTCGTGAAGCTCGGTGGGGAACGGGCCCGCGCCCACCCGGGTGATGTAGGCCTTGGCGATCCCGATCACCCGGTCGATGTGGCGGGGCCCGAGGCCGGTCCCGGTGCAGGCCCCGCCGGCCACCGGGTTGGAGGAGGTGACGAAGGGGTAGGTGCCGTGGTCGAGGTCGAGGAAGGTCGCCTGGGCACCCTCCATCAGCAGGTTGCGGCCGTCCTCGAGGGCCTCGTGGACGATGCCAACGGTGTCGGCGATCATCGGGGCGATCCGCGGGGCGAACTCGTCGAGGTAGCGCGCCGCGATCTCGTCGGCCGACAGCGGCAGGCGGTTGTAGACCTTGGCCAGGACGGCGTTCTTCTCCTTCAGGACCACGTCGAGCTTCTGGCGGAAGATCTTGGGGTCGAGCAGGTCCTGGACCCGCAGGCCGACCCGGGCCGCCTTGTCGGCGTAGGTGGGGCCGATCCCGCTCTTGGTGGTCCCCAGGGCGTTCTTGCCGAGGTAGCGCTCGGTCACCCGGTCGAGCTCCTGGTGGTAGGGCATGATCAGGTGGGCGTTGCCGCTCACCACCAGCCGCGAGGTGTCCACCCCGCGCGAGGCCAGGTTGTCCACCTCGGCCAGGAGCACCGCGGGGTCCACCACAACGCCGTTGCCGATGACCGGGGTGATGTGCGGGTACAAGATGCCGCTCGGGACCAGCTGGAGGGCGAAGGCCTCCCCGTCGACGACGATCCGGTGGCCGGCGTTGTGGCCGCCCTGGTAGCGCACCACGAGGTCCATCTCCCCGGCCAGCAGGTCGGTGAGCTTGCCCTTGCCCTCGTCACCCCACTGGGTCCCCACCACCACGGTTGCGGGCACGCGTCTTGCCTCCGTCAGTGTCTACGGATTACGACGCAGTGTACCTCCCGGCGCCGGCACCCCCCGAAGGGCCATCCGCCGCGGCCCCGCCCCTACCGCAGGGCGACGGCGTCGTCCTTCACGTCGACCACCACCGTCGACCCCTCGGGGTAGCGCCCCTCGAGCACGGCCAGGGCCAGGGGGTCCTCGACCTCGCGCTGGATGACCCGGCGCAGCGGCCGTGCCCCGAAGTCGGGGTCGTACCCCCTGCGGGCCAGCAGCTGCTCGGCCTCGTCGGTGACCTCGAGCGACAGCCGCCGCTCGGCCAGCCGGGTGCGCAGCCTGCCCAGCTGGATGCCGACGATGACCGCCAGGTCCTCCTCGGTGAGCGCCCGGAACCGCACGATGTCGTCGATGCGGTTCACGAACTCGGGCTTGAAGAAGGCCGTGGGGTCCCCGGGGAGGTTCGAGGTCATGATGAGCACGCTGTTGGTGAAGTCCACCGTCCGGCCCTGGCCGTCGGTGAGCCTCCCGTCTTCCAAGACCTGGAGGAGGATGTTGAAGACGTCGGGGTGCGCCTTCTCGATCTCGTCCAGGAGCACCACCGCGTAGGGGCGCCGGCGCACGGCCTCGGTCAGCTGCCCCCCCTCCTCGTAGCCGACGTAGCCGGGAGGAGCGCCCACCAGTCGGGCCACGGTGTGCTTCTCCTGGTACTCGCTCATGTCGATGCGGACCATGGCCCGCTCGTCGTCGAAGAGGTACTGGGCCAGCGCCCGGGCCAGCTCGGTCTTGCCCACCCCGGTCGGCCCGAGGAAGAGGAACGACCCGATCGGCCGGTTGGGGTCCGAGAGGCCGGCCCGGCTGCGCCGCACGGCGTTGGCCACGGCCCGCACCGCCTCGTCCTGGCCCACCACCCGGGCGTGGAGGGTGTCCTCGAGGCGCACCAGCTTGTCGACCTCGCCCTCCATGAGCCGAGTCACCGGCACCCCGGTCCAGCGGCTCACCACCTCGGCCACGTCCTCGGCGTCCACCTCCTCCTTCAAGAAGCGCTGGGTGGACTGCAGGCGCGCCAGGTCCTCGGTGGCCGCGTCGATCCGCTGCTCGAGGTCGGGCAGCTCGCCGTAGCGGATGGCGCTCGCCCCGGCCAGGTCGCCGTCGCGCTCCTGGCGCTCGGCGGCCGCCCGACGCACCTCAAGCTCCTCCTTGAGCGAGCGGATGACGCCGATGGCCTCCTTCTCGGCCTGCCAGTGGGCGGTCATGGCGTTGGACTGCTCGTTGAGCTCGGCCATCTCCTGCTCGAGGCGGGAGAGCCGCTCGGCCGACGCCTCGTCGGACTCCTTCTCCAGCGCCACCCGCTCGATCTCGAGCTGGCGGAGCCGGCGGGTCACCACGTCGAGCTCGGTGGGCATGGAGTCGATCTCGATCCGCAGCCGGCTGGCCGCCTCGTCGACCAGGTCGATGGCCTTGTCGGGGAGGAACCGGCCGGTCACGTAGCGGTCGGAGAGCACGGCCGCCGACACCAGGGCGGCGTCCTGGATGCGCACCCCGTGGTGGACCTCGTAGCGCTCCTTCAGCCCGCGCAGGATGGCGACGGTGTCCTCGACCGAGGGCTGGCCGACGTACACCTGCTGGAACCGCCGCTCCAGGGCCGCGTCCTTCTCGATGTACTTGCGGTACTCGTCGAGGGTGGTGGCCCCGATCAGCCGGAGCTCGCCGCGGGCGAGGAGCGGCTTGATCATGTTGCCGGCGTCCATGGCCCCCTCGGCCGCTCCGGCTCCCACGATGGTGTGCAGCTCGTCGATGAAGGTGATCACCCCGCCCTCGGCGTCGGTGATCTCCTTCAGCACGGCCTTCAGGCGCTCCTCGAACTCGCCGCGGTACTTGGCCCCGGCCACCATCGAGCCGAGGTCGAGGGCGATGACGCGCTTGTCCTTCAGCCCCTCGGGGACGTCGCCGTCGGTGATGCGGTTGGCCAGCCCCTCGACGATGGCGGTCTTGCCGACGCCGGGCTCGCCGATGAGGACCGGGTTGTTCTTGGTGCGGCGGGAGAGGACCTGGATGACGCGGCGGATCTCCTCGTCGCGGCCGATGACCGGGTCGAGCTTTCCCTGGCGGGCCAGCTCGGTCAGGTCCCGGCCGTACTTCTCGAGGGCCTGGAACGTCTCCTCGGGGGTGGCCGAGGTCACCCGGTGGCTGCCGCGGACCTCGCGCAGGGCCGCCAGCAGCGCCTCGCGGGTCACCCCGAGCTCCTCGGACCACGCCAGTAGCAGGTGCTCGACCGACAGGTAGTCGTCGCCCATGTCGGCCCGCAGGCCGTCGGCCGTCTCGAGCCCCTCGCGCGCCGCCCGGGAGAGGGTGGGTTCAGAGCCCCCGACCGCCCTCGGCAGCCGGGACAGCTGCTCGCCCAGCGAGCGGGCGACGGCCGTCGGGTCGGCCCCCACTTTCTCCAAGAGCGGGCGCGAGATGTTCTCCGGCTGGGCCAGGACCGCTACGAGCAGGTGGGCCGGGACCACCTCGGCGTGGTGGGCGGCCGCGGCCTGCTCGGTGGCGGCCGAGAAGGCCTCCCGGGTCTTCACGGTCCACCGTTCGGGATCGAGGGGCACCGTCGTTACCTCGCTCTCTGCGACCGACCGGCCGCGCCGTAGGGGACGGGGGACTGGTTGAGGGGGACCAGGTCCCGCCGGTACTGGCGGTGGGTCCGCTCGACCGCCTCTTTGGCCTCGGCCCGGACCCGCTCGAGCTCCGTCCGCAGGCCGGCCACCTCGGCCTCGAGGGCCAGCACCTGGCGGACGCCCTCGAGGTTGAGGCCGGCCGTCGTCAGCTCCTGGATGCGCCGGAGGCGGGCCAGGTCGCGCTCGGAGAACCGTCGGCTCCCGCCGCTGGTGCGCGAGGGGTCGAGCAGCCCCTTGCGCTCGTAGACGCGCAACGTCTGGGGGTGGACGCCGGCGAGTTCGGCCGCCACCGAGATGACGTAGACGGCGCGGCCGGCGTCGGGGGCGTGCTGGCCCCGGCCGGGATCGGGCGCGCTCACGTCGCCACCTCCTCGGCCCCGGCCTTGCCGTCGCCGGAGAGGGCGGCGGCCAGGGCCTCGACGGCCGAGCGCTGCTCGTCGGTCAGGTCCTTGGGCACCGTCACGTCGATGCGCACCAGCAGGTCGCCGGCGCTGGCACCACTCTTGGTCCCGGCCGGCACCCCGCGTCCCTTCACCCGCAGGTGGGTGCCGGGGGAGGTCCCGGGCGGGACCCGCAGGGTCACCGGGCTGTCGAGGGTGGGCACCGTGATCGTCGTCCCGAGGGCGGCCTCGGCGAAGGTGACCGGCACGGTGAGGGTGAGGTTGCGGCCGCGTCGGCCGAACCGGGCGTGCCGGCCCACCCGGACCACCACGAAGAGGTCCCCGGCGGGGGCCGAGCCCTGGCCGGGTGCGCCCCGCCCCTTCACCCGGATGCGCTGGCCGTCCTCGACCCCGGGGGGGACCCGTACCCTCACCTTCTTCACCCGGCGCTCGGTCCCCGTCCCTTGACAGGTGGGGCACGGCGTGTCCACCGTGGTCCCGCGCCCGTTGCACACCGGGCAGATCGTCGAGAGCGAGAACATCCCCTGGTTGTCGTCGAGGGTGCCCCTGCCCCCGCAGCGCTCGCAGGTGTGGCTCGAGGTGCCCGGGGCGGCGCCGCTGCCCCCGCAGGTGTGGCAGCGGCCGTCCTCGGCGATGTTGACCGTGGTGGTGACGCCGCGCACGGCGTCCTCGAAGGCGAGGTGCACCTCGGTCTCGACGTCGGCGCCGCGCTGGGCCGCCCGGGAGCGCCGCCGACCGCCGCGTCCGCCCCCGAAGAGGCCGCCGAACAGGTCGCCCAGGTCTCCCATGTCCTCCACCCGGAAGGTGCCGCCGCCGGGGAACCCGCCGGCCTGTCCGAAGGTGCCGGCCGTCGGGCCCAGCCGGCGCACCTCGTCGTACTCCTGGCGTTTGGCCGGGTCACCCAGGACGTCGTAGGCCGAGGAGATCTCCTTGAAGCGGTCCTCCGAGCCCGGGTTGGCGTCGGGGTGGAACTTCTTGGCGAGCTGGCGGTAGGCCTTGGTGATCTCCTTGTCCGAGGCGGTCGAGGAGACCCCGAGCACCTGGTAGAAGTCCTTCTCGAACCACTCCCGCTGGGGCGCCACCGCTCAGCCCCGCACGCGCACCATCGCCGGACGCAGCACCTGGCCGCGCCAGCGGTAGCCGGCACGCAGCACCTCGTCGACCGTGACACCGCCCGGCGAGGGCGCGGCGTCCCCGACGTCGTCGGTCGCCGCGCCGCCCGCGGGCCCGGGCTCGGCCGGCGCGTGCGCCACCGCGTCGTGGACCACCGGGTCGAACTCGACCCCGGCCGCGTCCACCCGCTCGAGACCCTCCTTGGACAGCACGTCGAGGAGCTGGCTGCGGGCCTGGTCGAGGGCGCGCCCCTCCTCGGACATGTCGCCCCCCGACTCACCACCGAGGTGCGCCCGCGCCAGGTCGAGGGTGTCGAGGACGGGCAGCACCTTGCCTACGAGGTCCAGCGCGGCCCGGGCCGACTGCTCTTCCTGCTGGCGCACCACCCGCTTGCGGTAGTTCTCGAAATCGGCCTGGAGTCGCTGGAGGGCGAGCAGGTACTCGTCGCGCTCGGCGACCAGCGACGCCGCGTCGGCCAGGACCTCGGTGCCGCCGGACGGCGGCACTCCGGCGTCGGGCGGCGCCGCGCCCTCCCCCACGTCCTCCGGCCCGTCGTCGACCAGGAGCTCGGACGGGATCTCGTCCCCCGTCGGGGGACGGTCCCGGCCGGCGGCTCCCGGCCCACCGTAGGCCGCCCCTTGCTCCGTGGTCATTGCTCGTCGACGATCTCGGCGTCGACCACCTCGTCCTCGGAGGGCTCGGAGCTCGACGAGTCCCCGCCGTCGCTCGAACCTGCCGACTGGGCCTGGGAGGCCTGCTCGTAGAGCCGCTGGGAGAACCCCTGGCTGGCGGTGAGCAGCTTCTCGGTGGCCGTCTTGATCGCATCGACGTCGGTGCCCGACAGGGCGTCCTTCACCCCCTGGAGAGCCACCGTGACGTCCTCCTTCTCGGAGCCCTCGAACTTCTCGCCCTGGTCCCGGAGGAGCTTCTCGGTCTGGTACACGAGGGTGTCGGCGCTGTTGCGCACCTCGGCCTCGTCCCGGCGCCGGCGGTCGTCCTCGGCGTGGGCCTCGGCGTCGCGCACCATGCGCTCGATGTCCTCCTTGGGCAGCGAGGACTGACCGGTGATGGTCATCGACTGCTCCTTGCCGGTCGCCTTGTCCTGGGCCGACACGTGGGCGATCCCGTTGGCGTCGATGTCGAACGTGACCTCGATCTGGGGCACGCCGCGCGGCGCCGGCGGCAGGTCGACCAGCTGGAACTTGCCCAGCGTCTTGTTGTACATGGCCATCTCGCGCTCGCCCTGCAGGACGTGGATCTCGACCGACGGCTGGTTGTCCTCCGCCGTCGTGAACACCTCGGAGCGCTTGGTCGGGATGGTGGTGTTGCGCTCGATCAGCCGGTGCATCACGCCGCCCTTGGTCTCGATGCCGAGACTCAGCGGGGTGACGTCGAGCAGCAGGACGTCCTTCACCTCGCCCTTCAGCACCCCGGCCTGAACGGCGGCGCCGATGGCCACCACCTCGTCGGGGTTGACGCCCTTGTGGGGCTCCTTGCCGGTGAGCGACTGGACCAGGTCCTGCACGGCCGGGATCCGGGTGGACCCGCCGACCAGCACGACGTGGTCGATGTCGGAGGTCTTGAGGTTGGCGTCCTTGATAGCCGCCTCGAACGGGCCACGGCAGGCCTCTACCAGTTCGGCCGTGAGCTCATTGAACTTCGCCCGGGTCAGCTTCACGTCGAGGTGCTTGGGCCCCTCGGAGGTGGCCGTGATGAACGGCAGGTTGATCTGGGTCTCCTGGACGCTGGACAGCTCGATCTTGGCCTTCTCGGCGGCCTCCTTAAGGCGCTGCAGGGCCATCTTGTCGTTGGAGAGGTCGACGCCTTCGGTGTCCTTGAACGTCTTGACCAGCCAGTCCATGACCTTGTCGTCCCAGTCGTCGCCGCCCAGCTGGGTGTTCCCAGACGTCGACTTCACCTCGAAGACGCCTTCGCCGATCTCGAGGACCGAGACGTCGAAGGTCCCGCCGCCCAGGTCGAAGACGAGGACGGTGTGGTCCCTCTCCTCCTTGTCGAGGCCGTAGGCGAGGGCGGCGGCCGTCGGCTCGTTGATGATGCGCAGGACCTCAAGGCCGGCGATCTGGCCGGCCTCCTTGGTGGCGGTGCGCTGGGCGTCGTCGAAGTACGCCGGGACGGTGATGACCGCCTGCTGGACCGTGTCACCCAGGTAGGCCTCGGCGTCGCGCTTGAGCTTGCCCAGGATCCGGGCGGAGATCTCCTGGGCCGTGTAGCCCTTGCCGTCGATGTCGACCTTCCAGGAGGTGCCCATGTGGCGCTTCACCGAACGGATGGTCCGTTCGGGGTTGGTGATGGCCTGGCGCTTCGCCACCTCCCCCACCAGCACCTCGCCGGTCTTTGAGAAGGCGACCACCGACGGGGTGGTCCTCCCACCCTCGGCGTTGGGGATGACGACCGGCTCCCCAGCCTCCATCACGCTCACCACCGAGTTGGTCGTCCCGAGATCGATTCCTACGGCCTTGGCCATCGCTTCCTGCCTCTTTTCTGGGGTCCCTGCTTGTTTGTGACAATAACTATAGCAAAGTTGAGTGCCTAGATGGCAAGTTTTCTTCTACTTGAGAAATTGACGCTCTGGCCTGGGGCTTTGCACCAGAGGTGCCCCAGATGCCCGATTACTGGTGCAGCCTGGGGATCTACCAGGGAGTAGTCCCCTACCAACGGTCACACGCCCCAGTTGGGCCACCATGGCAGGAGTTTGTGACGGTCCAGTGGCCCGCCCGCGAGTCCTTCGGCCTCCAGGACCGGGCAACGGGACCTGGGGAAAGCGACCCTCCCCCTACTGGACGCGACCACGCCCCCCGCTAGAAGGCAGGGGGCGCAGTCCGAGCACGGTGGGATGTGCTCGACAGGAAGGTTACTCGACGGTCACCCAGACTGTGGACGCAGGCCGGCGTGACCTACGCCGGTTCCGGCTGGTGTCCGTCCGGGTGCTCGACCTGCTCCAGACAGTGCTTGCAGTATCAGCGGTGGCACAGCGGGCACTCAATGATCGCCCTGGCGGTGCACGGAGGGTTTGTGCACAGGCCATGGGTGTCGTACACGTCTCCGACGATATCCGGCGCGGGAGCGCTGAAGTAGCCAATCGGCTAGCAACAAGTAGCCTTCCTGGCGCGACTGCGCCCCCCGGAGGTGGGAACAAGGGGGGCGCAGTCGCGTGCGCAGCTCGCAACGCTCGGCGGGAGGTCTTCCCGCACCCGGCCGGCGACCCCGTTTTCTTACGCGCACATCTCCAAACATTCGGCGACCGACTCTTGGCGCGGGTGCCCGATTTCTGGTGCAGACGTTCGTCGTGGTGCAAAGCCTGGCCAGGACATCTCGTGCTCCACCGGACCCATCGACGTGCCCGGGAGGTCAGCCGACACCCCGCCGGGGGATCCCGGTCGACGCGGTCGGAGGATCCTTAGACGCGCTTTAGCAGATTGTGACCGGGCCCACAGAGGGGTCGGGGTGGGGTCTCAGCCCGGCCCCTCAATCTGTCGTCACCCACCGAGACGGTGGGGAGGGCCCAAGGGCCGGCAACCACTGAAAGGAACAGGACATGCAACGCAAAGTACGCAACGTGATCGGGATGGGGGCGCTGGCCGCGGGCCTCGTGCTCGGCGGAGCGGTGGCGGCGAGCGCCGCCACCGCCTCCACCAGTCCCTCTTCGAGCGGGTCGGCCTCCGCCGGATCGGCGGGGAACTCGGG
>JBKQNY010000021.1:0-2984 GCA_052145775.1 Acidimicrobiales bacterium | reverse complement strand
GCCGTTGCGCCAACGGCGTCGATGCTGCCGGCAGTCGCCCGCTTCGTGTCCAAGGAAGGTGCTTCCGAAGGAAGACACCTAGGGCACCGATCCGGTGGGTGTCACGGCATCGGCCGCCACGCGGCGGGGACAAAGCTGGGCGTGTCGCCGGGAGGCTCCGCCACGACCGGACTCGACGTGTCGGAGGGAGGCCCGATTCCTTGGGCATCTGTGGCGGACACATAGAACACGCAAGCCTGGTTGTCCGGGAGACCCGTGATCACCAGTGAGGTTGCGCTCGCCGGCACGTCGACGATCTTCCAGACACAAATGGCGGCACTCACTTGGTAGCCGGTGATCGGCTCGCCCTCGGTTGTGGGCGGCGACCAATAGAGCGTGACCTGCCCGCTTCCTACCACGACGCTGTCGAGGACCGGGGCACCGATGTCGGCGTAGGGAGTGCAGCCGGTCGAGCCCACGAGCTCGCTCTTGCCGAAGGCGCTCACGGACTGGACGAAGAAGAACACGTTCCCCGACCCGTTGGTGAGACCCGTGAAGGTGTATTCGGTGAGCTGGCCCGGGACCGAGACTCCGGTGGGGGATTCGTCGAAGACCTCATAGCTGGTGACGGGGCCGGACGACCGGGAAGGCGTGGGCGGAACCCAAGAGACTGTGGCGGCGCCGTCACCACAGACAGCCGTGACGTCACTTGGGGGACCCGGAGCTCCGAGAGGCGTGATCGCGCCTGACAATGGCGAGCTTGGATAGCTACCGGCATTGTTGGACGGTGTCACGGAGAACTGGTAGCTGACACCGTTTGTGAGCCCTACAAAGGTCATCGACAGCTGGTCAGGTTCGCTCCAGGCCGTAAGGTCGCCCGGGTACGAAGTGACCAGGTACCCGCTCACGATCACGCCGGCTCCGAGATCGGGGGCCGTCCAGGTGAGAGTTGCCTCGCTGTTGCCCGCTATCACTGAAGTGATCCTTGGCTCAGCGACAGGAGCCGGGCTCAGTTGCCAGGTGTCTGCCCCGGCGGCGGTCTCAGGTATGCCGTTGAACTCGTTGCCGACAAGCAGCATCTGGGACGTGGCCGGGTCCCACGCCAAGCCCGAGTTCATCCTGGCTGACGGGCTCTCCGGCGTCATGAGCTGAGACCACGTTGTGCCCTGCCACTCCCAGGTCTCGTTCCCGGCCGAGCACGATCCTTCGCAGTTCCCCTGGCCGCCGAAGAGCACAATCCTTTCTATGTAAGGGTCGTAATCAAAAGCAGCATCGGAGGGCGGGGGGGCTCGCGGGAGGCACCAGCTCTGACTAATTGCTTCCATCCCACTGCCAGGTGTCGTCCAGGCGGAGCAGTTGGCTGGACGTCACCACGTAGCCGCCGAACAAGATGAGGTCCCTGGTCGCAGAGTCGTAGGCAAGGGCCGCGTCGTTGCGCGGCGGGGGACTACTGACTGGAGCCATCTCGGCCCAGTTGTCCCCACTCCACATCCAGGTCTCCTCGGTTTGTGTCGTAGCGCCGACAGCTGCGACGTACAACAGCTGGGTGGATGTCGTGTCGTAGGCGAGGCTGGCAAGACCTTGTCCACTGGGAGGCTCATGAGTGGGCGTCAGCGGACGCCATCGGACGCCATTCCAGGACCAGGTAGAGCAGGGACCGTTCGTGACGTCCGGTTGCCCCAGGAAGATCAGTTGGCTCGTCTTTGCGTCGTAGGCCAGGTTCCCCGTTCCCGCCGGTCCCGTGACGGACAGCTCGGTCCAAGAGCCGCTTGCCCACGAAAAAGTTTCCCCGGCCACCACAGAGATCATCTGCCGGGACACCGCCATTGGGACTAGACGGGTCTGGAGTGACGTCGGCCCAATTGGAGCCACTCCAGATCCAGGTGTTCTGCACCGTCTCGGTTGTGAGCCCGGTGGGTCCCATGAATCGGACGAGCTGTGAGGCGTGCGAATCCCAGACGAGAGAGTCCGCGTTACCGATGCTCTCGAGTGAGTAGAGCTGCGGCACGGCTGCTGGGAGGCGTTCGACCCAATCTGAGCCGTCCCAAGTCCAAGTGTCGTTCAGGTCTTGAACCTCGACCTGTCCCGCGACGTGGCCGAAACCCTCGAACAACACCATCTGCGAACTGGCGAAGTCGAAGGCAATGCTCGCCCCTGAGCGAGACGAAGGGCTTCTTCGGGGATTCCTCTTGGTCCAGTCAGCGCCGTTCCAGGTCCAGGTGTCGCCAAGGTATCCACTGTCGTTACTCCCACCGAAGAACACGAGTTCAGACGTTTCGGGGCCGGGGCGCCCAAGACTGTCAGCGTGCCGGCAACGAGCACCGCGGGTACCGCCCTCCGAGCAAGGCTGCGGGCCAGCCGTAGCCCTTTGTCGCGGATAACCCGGTGACTGAGGTCACTTCCACCTCGATGCCGCACAGTTACTCACCGCTCGGCAATCCGCACCATACTTCGCGTCGCTGAGAGTTGTGCTGACTGCGCGGAGCCGTCGCCTGGTCGAGGTCGGTTCTGACTGCCGCGGGAAAGGACGAGACGACGGCACATGGCCCGGAAGCCCGCCGTCTCCGGCGGTCGTGCAAAAATTACACCGGACATAGCCCGCGGTTTACCTTGTCGCAGCCTGCGAAAGTAGGCAGCTTGCCGACCGGCTGGGAACAGAATGTAGCGCGCAGATCGACCAGAGCGGGGACGAGATACTCGTGGCAGATCCGCTGCACCTGCGCCGATCGTGCAGTCATAAGTCTGCGTTAGCTGTTACGACTCCCGTTATGGGTGTTACGGGTCCTGACCGGATCCGCTCACGGGCAGCGGCCTCGCCGGGCCCCGTTCAGCAGTCCACTCCTCTTGCTTGATCCGGATGAGATACCTATCACGCAGTCCTTCATGCCACGATGACGTGATGAACTCCTCGGTCAGCGAGCCGTGGCGAGCCGGCGTTTTCGTTCACCTCCGCATTCGAGTCGCGGAGGATTGCCAAGCCCAGTTCCGCTCGTTTCTGGACGAGG
>JBKQNY010000020.1:0-36702 GCA_052145775.1 Acidimicrobiales bacterium | reverse complement strand
AAGCTCCGGGGGAGAGACTCGAACTCTCAACCTAGCGGTTAACAGCCGCTTGCTCTGCCATTGAGCTACCCCGGAATCTCGGAGCGACGATACCAGCCACGTGGTGACCGCTGGGCCGGTTCACCCGCGGGTCTGGCGGCGGGTCAGACCTCTTCGAGGTAGTCCCTGAGCAGGTAGGCCGCGTCCGGCCGGCGCAGTTTGGCCAGGGTCTTGGACTCGATCTGACGGACGCGCTCGCGGGTCACGCCGAACTCCCGGCCGACCTCCTCCAGGGTCCGGATCTTGCCGTCGTCGAGGCCGAAGCGGAGCCGCACCACGTCCTGTTCCCTCGGCGTGAGATGGGCCAAGGCCTCCTTCACGGCCTGGTCGAGCATGGCCCGGGTGGCGGCGTCGTCCGGGACGACGGCACCCCTGTCCTCGATCAGGTCCGAGAGGCTGAAGTCGTCCTCGTCCCCTACCGGCTGCTCGAGGGAGACCGTGTCCTGGTTGATGCGTTGGATCTCGCGCACCCTCTCGATCGGGAACTCGACCCGTAGGGAGACCTCTTCGATCGTCGGCTCGCGCCCAAGCTCCTGGAGGAGCTGTCGCTGGGCCCACACCACTTTGTTGATCGTCTCGACCATGTGGACCGGGATGCGGATCGTCCTCGCCTGGTCGGCGATGGCCCGGGTGATGGCCTGGCGGATCCACCACGTCGCATAGGTGGAGAACTTGAACCCCTTCGTGTGGTCGAACTTGTCCACCGCACGCATCAGGCCGAGATTGCCCTCCTGGATGAGGTCGAGGAAGGCCAGGCCCCGGTTGCGATACCGCTTGGCGATGGACACCACGAGACGGAGATTCGCCTCAATGAGGGCCTCTTTGGCCTGCTGGCCCTGCCGCACCAGCCGACGGTCGGCGAACTGCTGCTCGGTGCTGAGCAGGCGGCTGCTGGCCCTCTTGCGGGAGCCGGGCTCCGCTTCGGCCAGGGCGTGCTCGGCCAGGCGGGCTGCGGCCTCGTTGCCCTCGACGATCCGGCGGGCCATCTCCACCTCGAGCTCGCTGCTCAGCAGCGGGACCTTGCCGATCTCCTTCAGGTAGGTGTGGACGGGGTCCTCGGCGTTCCCCCCGAAGTAGTCCGACCCTCCCGAGGAGGAGCCCTTCGGCTTGGACGGGCGCGACTCGGACCGCTCGGTGGCGCCCCGCTCGGTGCGGGAATGGCCGGCTTGGCCCCGGGACGAGGTGCGCTTGGCGGTGCGCTTCGCCGGGGCCGCCCCGTTCTCCGTCGCCACGTCCAGCAGGCCGAGGACGACGTCGACCTCGTCGGGTTCCGCCTCGTCCGCGACGTTCGGTGCGCCGACTGCCACGTCGACCACTTCGACGATCTCCCCGGTGTCGTCGACAGCCACGAGGAGATCGACGTTCTCGTCGCGCACCTTCTTGGCGAGTTCACCGATCGCCTCGAGGTCGATCTCGGACTGGAGGGCGAAGACGTTGGAGGCCGGGTCGCCCCCACCCGCGCCGCGAACCGTTCGCTTCGGGACTCGCCCGGTCATCAAGCCTCCTCACCCCCCGCTACGAGCCACGCTAGCAATCGATCCGCCGCCCCGCGACCCGAGTCGGGGTCGTCGAGCTCGTCCAGCCAGTGTCGCACGGCGACGGTCTGGGCCGCCGCCGACCCCAGGTCCCCGTTCGAGGTCCGCACCGCGGCCTGGGCCTGCACCATCGCCCGGCGGGCGGCCGCCCGCACCAGCTGGGCGACCACGGCGTCCACCGGGTCGGAGATCGGATTGTCGACCAGCACGGGCTCTTCGACCGTGACCCGTCGCAACAGGTCGGCCACGTCGGGCGGGGCCTCCTCCACCGCCTGGTGCAGGCTGTCGGCCTCGGTGAGCGCCATGAACGCCCGCCGCTGGAGGTCGTCGAGGAACAGGACCTGGTCGAGCCGGTCGACCACCGCGTCGGGGCGGTGGACGGCCAGGCGCAGCGCCTCCATGCCGGGCCGGCTGGAAGGTGTGGTGACACTCCGCCCGGCGCGTTCGGGGACCCCCGGTGCGTCGCCGCGGGCGGGGGGCCCGTCGGCGGCCTCGTTCGGCTGCTGGTCACGCGGCTCGACGTCCGACCGACGTCCGTTCTGCGCGGCGGCGGTCTCGGCCCGCCCGGCGTGTGCGGCAGGCCGTCGGCGAGCCTCTTCCAGGCGCTGGCGAACGCGGTCGGGCTCCAGGCGGCAGCGGTCGGCCACCTGCATCACGTACTGGTCGCGCACCAGGTCGTCGGGGTGCTCGGCCACCGCGGCCAGCGCGGCGTCGGCCGCCCGGGCCCGACCCTCGACGCTGGCCAGGTCGGCGGCGGCCAGTACCCGGTCGACCCTGAACTGGAGGAACGGTCGGGCCCCGGTGACCGACTCGCGGAGCGCCTCGGGATCGGTGCGGGCGAGCTCGCCCGGATCACTGCCGGCCGGCAGCGAGGCCACCACCACCTCCACCTCGTGGCGCCGCTCCCATTCGTAGACGCGCGACGCCGCCGCCTGGCCGGCGCTGTCGGCGTCGTAGGCCAGGACGATGCGCTTGGCGAAGTTGCGCAGCAGCGTGAAGTGCTCCTCGGCCAGGGCGGTGCCGCAGGTGGCCACGGCCCGCTCGACGCCCGAGGTGAAGAAGCCGATGACGTCGGTGTAGCCCTCGCACACCACCACCTCGCCGGTCGCCACGACATCGTGCTTGGCCCAGTTGAGGGCGTAGAGGGTGCGGCGCTTGGAGTAGATGGCCGTCTCGGCCGAGTTCTTGTACTTGGGCTCGGGGCGCGCGTCCGTCCGACCCTCCTGCTGCGGCAGGATGCGGCCGCCCAGGGCCACCGGCCGGCCCGAAGGATCGCAGATGGGGAAGATGACGCGGGCCCGGAAGGAGTCCTGGAGCCGACCCCGGCGGTTGACGAAGCCGAGGCCGGTGTCGGTGAGCACCCGCGCCGACAGCCCCAGGGCGCGCCCGAGCGCGTCCCAGTCGTCGGGGGCCCAGCCCAACCGGAACCGCCGGACCACGTCGCCGTCGTAGCCGCGCGAGCGCAGGTAGTCGCGGGCCCGCCCGGCGTCGGGGACCGAGAGCAGCCGCTCGTGGTACCAGGTGACGGCCCGCTCCATCGCCTCGAGGAGCACCCCGCGGCGCTTGCGGTCGGCCCCGCCGTCTGCGTCCTCGTGGATGACGACGCCCGAGCGGTCGGCCAGGAGCCGCACGGCGTCGACGAAGTCGAGGTGCTCGGTGGCCCGCAGGAAGGTGATGGCGTCCCCCGAGGCCTGGCAGCCGAAGCAGTAGTAGAAGCCCTCCTCGGCGTTGACGCTGAACGAGGGGGTCTTCTCGGCGTGGAAGGGGCACAACCCCACCCAGCGTCGACCCTGGTGGCGCAGGGCGGTGCGCTCGCCGATGAGGGCCACGATGTCGGTCGCCGCCCGGACCTGGGCCACGTCCTCCTCAGGTATGGCCATGCTCGGAGGGTACCGCCCCGGTGTGCCCGGCCGCTCGGCCGGGCCCGGTGCTCAGCGGGCGGCTGCCTTCTTCTTGGGGGCCCGCTGGACGGCCTTGGCTTGCTTTCCCTGGGCCTCGTGGTGGCCGGCGGCCACCACGGCCTGGGCGGCGGCCAGCCGGGCCACGGGCACCCGGTAGGGGGAGCAACTCACGTAGTCGAGCCCGGCCTCGTAGAAGACGGTGATCGAGCGCGGGTCGCCGCCGTGCTCGCCGCAGACGCCGACCTTGAGCGAGGGCTTGGTGGACCGGCCTCGGGCCGTCCCGAGGCGCACCAGCTCGCCCACCCCGTCGGGGTCGACCGTCTCGAAGGGGTTGGCCGCCAGCAGGCCGAGCTCGAGGTAGGACGACATCATGCGGCCCTCGACGTCGTCGCGGCTGAAGCCGAAGGTCATCTGGGTGAGGTCGTTGGTGCCGAAGGAGAAGAAGTCGGCCTCCGCCGCGATCTCCCCCGCCAACAGGGCCGCACGGGGCGTCTCGACCATGGTGCCGATGGTCACCTCGGCCTGGCCAGTGGGCGCCGCCCTGGCGGTCCGGCCCTTCGACGGCTTGGCGCTCCCCTCGGCCGCCACGTCGGCCAGGGCCTCCTCGACCCACTGGCGGGCCAGGGCCAGCTCCTGGCGGCTGACGGTGAGGGGGATCATGATCTCGACCACCGGGTGCCCTCCGTCGGCCACCCGCTGGCGGGCCGCCTCCATCAGCGCCCGCACCTGCATGGCGTAGAGGCCGGGCTTGATCACGCCGAGGCGGACACCCCGGGTGCCGAGCATGGGGTTGGCCTCCTGCCACACCCGCGCCGCGTCGTAGAGGTGCTGCTCCTCCTCGGTGAGGCCCACGGTCGCCTCGCGCACCGCCAGCTCGTGGGTGGAGGGGAGGAACTCGTGGAGGGGCGGGTCGAGCAGGCGCACGGTGACGGGCAGGCCGTCCATGGCCTCGAGGATCTCGATGAAGTCTTCCCGCTGGACCCGGCGCAGCTGCTCGAGGGCGTCGTGCTCCTCCTCGGGGCGGTCGGCCAGGATCATGCGGCGCACCACCGGCAGGCGGTCCTCGCCTAGGAACATGTGCTCGGTGCGGCACAGGCCGATCCCCTCGGCGCCGAGCCTCCGGGCGTTGGCCGCGTCCTCGCCGTTGTCGGCGTTGGCCCGCACGCCCAGGTGTCCCTTGCGGATCTCGTCGGCCCACGACAGGAGCGTCTCGAACTCCGAGGGGGGGTCGGCCTCGATGAGATCCACCTTCCCCTCGACCACGGTGCCCAAGGTGCCGTCGAGCGAGAGCCACTCCCCCTCGGCCACCACCACGCCCCCCACCGAGAGGTGGTGGGGGGCGATGCGCAGGGCCTCGGCCCCGACCACGGCCGGCTTGCCCCAACCCCGGGCCACCACCGCGGCATGGCTCACCAGGCCGCCCCGCGCGGTCAGGATCCCCTCGGCGGCCAGCATCCCATGGACGTCCTCAGGCGAGGTCTCGCTGCGCACCAGCACCACCGGCTCGCCCCGCTCGGCGGCGGCGGCGGCGTCGTCGGCGGTGAAGTAGACCCGGCCCACCGCCGCCCCCGGCGAGGCGGCCAGCCCCCGCACCAGCACCTGGTGGCCGCTGCCGGCGAACTGGGGGTGGAGCACCGAGGAGAGGTGGTCCTCGGTGATCCGGCCGACGGCCTCGGCCCGGGTGAGGCGGATGGCCGGCTCGGTCGTCATGTCGACGGCCATCTTGAGGGCGGCCCGTCCGGTGCGCTTGCCCACCCGGGTCTGGAGCATCCAGAGCTTGCCCTGCTCGATGGTGAACTCGGTGTCGCACATGTCGCGGTAGTGCCGCTCGAGCCGTTCGAAGATCGAGTGCAGCTCCTTGTGGACCTTGGGGAACGAGGACTTGAGGGCCGACAACGGCTCGGTGTTGCGGATGCCGGCCACGACGTCCTCGCCCTGGGCGTTCACCAGGAAGTCGCCGTAGGCACCACGGTCGCCGGTGGCCGGGTCCCGGGTGAACCCCACCCCGGTCCCCGACTGGTCGTCGCGGTTGCCGAACACCATGGCCTGGACGTTCACCGCCGTGCCCAGGGTGTGCGGGATCTGCTCGCGCTCGCGGTAGGCAATGGCCCGTGGCCCGTTCCAGCTGCGGAAGACCGCCTCGATGGCCCCGCGCAACTGGTCCGCCGGGTCCTGGGGGAACGGTTGGCCGGTGCTGCGCTCGACGACCTGCTGGTAGGAGTCGGTCAGGTAGCGCAGGAGCTCGGTGGGCACCTTGGCGTCCGAGCTGGTCCCGGCGAGCTCCTTGGCCGCCTCGAACAGCGAGTCGAACTCCTGGCCGTCGATGTCGAGCACGATCCGGCCGTACATGGCGAGGAACCGGCGGTAGGAGTCGTAGGCGAACCGCTCGTCACCGGTCTGCTTGGCCAGGCCCTCGACCGACTTGTCGTTGAGGCCCAGGTTCAAGACGGTGTCCATCATCCCGGGCATGGAGAACTTGGCCCCCGAGCGCACCGAGACCAGCAGCGGATCCGACGGGTCGCCCACCACCTTGCCCATCGAGCGCTCCAGCCGGGAGCGTGCCTTGCCCAGCTCCTCGGTGAGCCCCTTGGGCCAGCCCGACTCCATGTGGGCCCGGCAGGCGTCGGTGGAGATGGTGAAGCCAGGCGGGACCGGCAGGTGCAGCACCGACGTCATCTCGGCCAGGTTGGCCCCCTTGCCACCGAGGAGGTCCTTCATCTCCATCGGCGGGCGTCGGTGGGCGTGGTCGAAGTCGAAGACGTAGGCCATGGTGGGTCAACTCTACCGGCCGTGACCGCCCTCCCGGAATGGTCGGCGGGGCGGTGACCGGGGCAAAGGAGGCGACGGGTAGGTTGACGGGCCTATGGCCGACCACCCCGCCGTCGAGGCCCACGACCTGGTCAAGGTCTTCACCGGCAAGCGAGAGGTGCGCGCCCTCGACGGGGTGTCGCTGGAGGTCGGCCGGGGCACGGTGCTGGGCCTGCTCGGGCCCAACGGCGCCGGGAAGACCACCGCCGTGCGCATCCTGTCCACCATCATCGCCCCCAACAGCGGGCGGGCCAGCGTCCTCGGCCACGACGTGGAGCGCGAGGCGGGGGCGGTCCGTCGTCTCATCGGCCTGGCCGGCCAGTACGCCACGGTCGACGAGAACCTGACCGGCAAGGAGAACATCAAGATGGTGGGCCGCCTCACCCACATGTCCAAGGCCGCCACGGCCGCACGGGCCGACGAGCTGCTGGCCCAGTTCGGCCTCACCGACGCCGCCAACCGGACGCTCAAGACGTACTCGGGGGGGATGCGCCGCCGCCTGGACCTGGCCGCGGCCCTGGTGGGCCGGCCGCCGGTGCTCTTCCTCGACGAGCCCACCACCGGGCTCGACCCGCAGAGCCGCCAGGACCTCTGGGGGGTGATCGAGGAGCTGGTACGGACCGGGACCACGGTGCTGCTCACCACCCAGTACCTCGAGGAGGCGGACCGGCTGGCCGACCGGGTGGTGGTGATCGACCACGGCCGGGTCATCGCCGAGGGCACCCCGTCCGAGCTCAAGGCCGACCTCGGAGCCACGGTGATCGTGGTGACCCTGCCCGACCACGACGCCGCGTCGAGAGCGGCCACCCTGCTCGCCCCCCTCCTCGACGGGCGCGCCCCGCTCGTCGAGGGGAGCAACGTGGAGCTGACGGTGGAGCAGGGTCCCCGCACGGCGGCCGAGGCGCTGCGCACCCTCGACCAGCACGGCCTCGGCGTCACCGGGCTGGTGGTCCGCGAGCCCAGCCTCGACGACGTCTTCCTGGCCCTCACCGGCCACCGGGCCGAGTTCGAGCCCTCCGGCCCCGCGGCGGGCTCGGACGGCGCGGTGCGCGAGGCGGCGGGTGTCGGCGGCGGGAGCGCCACGTGACCACCGCCGCCCTCGACCCTTCCGCGCTCGCCCCCGACCCGGCCCAGACCGAGGCGGCGCACGGGGGCCGGCTGCGCTGGGCCGTGGCCGACGCCCGCACGCTCACCTGGCGGAACCTCCTTCGCTACATCCGGATCCCCGACTCGCTCTTCTTCTCCACCGTCCAGCCGGTCATGTTCGTCCTGCTCTTCCGCTTCGTCTTCGGCGGGGCCATCCACATCCCGGGCGTCCCCTACGTCGACTACCTGATCGCCGGGGTCTACGTGCAGACCGTGATGTTCGGCACCGTGAGCACCAGCGTGGGCCTGGCCGAGGACCTCCACCTGGGCCTCATCGAACGGTTCCGTGCGCTGCCTATGGCCCGCTCGGCGGTGCTCGCCGGGAGGACCACGGCCGACCTGGTGCGCAACATCGGGGTGCTGCTGGTGATCACCGCCGTCGGCTACGCCGTCGGCTACCGGGTGCTCACCAACCCGCTCGACTTCGTCCTCGCCTTCTTGGTGGTGCTGTTCTTCGCCTACTCCATCAGCTGGGGGTTCGCCACCATCGGCCTCATGGCCTCCAACAGCGAGACGGCGCAGCTGGCCGCGTTCCCGGTCCTGTTCCCCCTCACCTTCGCCTCGTCGGCGTTCGTGCCGGTGACAACGATGCCCGGCTGGCTCCAGGCCTTCGCCAAGCACCAGCCGGTGACCCAGGTCATCGACGCCTCGCGCCAGCTGCTGCTGGGCAACCACCCGGGCCTGTGGTCGACGACCAACATCTGGCTGTCGCTGGCCTGGTCGGCCGGCTTGCTGGTGGTCCTCGCCCCGCTGGCGGTCTGGCGCTACCGCCGGGCTGCCTGACCGGCCGCCGGCGCCGGCGGCGCGGCCGGCGCCGTCGGCAGGGCCCGCTCGGCCTCGGCCGTGGGCACCGCGGCGGCAACCGTGGTGCCCGCCCCGGGCCGGGAGCGGACCTGGAGCCAGCCCCCCACCAGGGTGGCCCGCTCGGCCATGCCGGCCAGGCCCAGCGTCCCCCGGTCGGCCGCACCGTCGGGCCCGGCGTCGAACCCCTGGCCGTCGTCGATGACCCGGAGCTCGAGGCGGCCGTCGACCGCCCACAGCCGCACCTCGACGGTCGAGGCCCCGGCGTGGCGGTCGACGTTGGAGAGGGCCTCCTGGGCGATGCGGTAGACGGTGAGCTCCACGGCCGGCGAGAGACGGGGGACGTCGCCGTGCACCCGGAGCGACACCGCCACCCCGGCCCGGTGCTCGGCCTCGTCGCAGAGGCGCTGGAGGGCGGCCAGCAGGCCGAGGTCGTCGAGGAGCGGCGGCCGGAGCCCCCGGGAGATCTGGCGCACCTCGGCCACCGCCGACTCGGTGGCCGAGCGCAGTTGGGCCAGGGAGGCCGGCAGGGGCCCGGGTGAGGCGGGGCCCGGCGCGGCCAGCGTGTCGATGAGCCGGCAGACGTGGACGAGGGTCTGCAGGGGGCCGTCGTGCAGCTCCTGGGCGATCCGGCGGCGCTCGTCCTCCTGGCCCCGCAGGACGTCGGCCGCGTAGGCCTGGGCCAGCTGGCGCCGCCGCGAGTCCTCGGTGACGTCCTGGAGCACCACCTGGACCATGGGCAGGCCGTCGACGGTCACCACCCGTCCCACGGGGCGCAGCACCGCAGGGGTGTCCCCGGCCGGGTCGGCCACCTCGACCCGGCCCGGCCATGGCCGCGCCTCGCGCAGGGCGTCGAAGGCGTCGGCGCCCACGAGATCCTGCACCCGGGAGCCGGCCATCGGGCGCCCGACGCGCCCGAAGAGGTCCTGCGCGGCCACGTTGGCCTCCTGGACCACCCCGGCCAGGTCGGCGAGGAGGATGGGCTGGCTGTTGGTCTCGAAGAGGTCGCGGTAGCGGATCTCGGCCAGCAGGTGGTCCTGGCGGGACCGCTCGGAGGCCTGGCGGGCCAGCCGCTCGGAGCGCACCGCCTTGCCCACGAAGTAGGCCACCACCATCAAGATGAGCACCTGGACGAAGTCGAACCACGCCCCGAGGGCGTTGTTGCGCGAGAGCGACTCGACGACCCAGGGCAGGGTGGCCACGGCCGAGGTGATGGCCACCACCATCCCGCCGCCGAGGCCGAAGGTGATCGAGGCGTAGAGCACCGGGACCAGGAAGACCCCAAGCGGGAGGAGGTTCGTGGTGTTCGAGTAGAAGGGGTGGTCGAGCAGGATCATCACGACCTGCCACACCACGGCGAACAGGGCGATCAGGCCGAGGGTGATCCACAGCCGCACATCCCGGAGGAGCTCGGGGCGGGCCGCTCGGCGGGCGGGCGCGGGCGCGGCCTCCAGGCCGGGCAGGGGGGCGCCGGCCTGGGTCACGGGCCGGCGACCATCCCGTTGACCATGGCCAGGCGCACCAGCGCCGAGCGCGAGGAGGCCCCGACCTTCTCGAAGATGTGGTTGAGGTGGCCCTCGACGGTGCGGGGGCTGATCCCCAGCTGCGCGGCGATGGCCTTGTTGGGCAGCCCCTGGGCCACCAGATCCACCACCTCGCGCTCGCGGGTCGTCAGCGCCTCGAGCCCCGAGGTCACCGGCCCGCCGTTCGGGGCGCGCAGCACGTAGGGGGACAGGCCCGGGTCGAGCACCACCACCCCCGAGTGTGCGGTCCGGATGGCCCCGACCAGCTCGTCGGCCGGGGTGGTCTTGAGCAGGTAGCCGGCCACCCCCGCCGCCAGGGCGGCGCGGACGTAGTCGATCTCGTCGAAGGCGCTCAGGATGACCACCCGGGTGGTGGGCGAGACCTCCACCATCCGGCGCGCCACCTCGACCCCGTTCATCCCCGGCAGCCGCAGGTCGAGCAGGACGATGTCGGGGCGGTGGTCGGCCACCAGGGCCACCGCCGGCTCGCCCGAGTCCGCCTCGCCGACCAGGGCAAACCCCCCGGCCCGCTCGAGGATCTGTCGGGTCCCCTCGCGCAACAGGGCGTGGTCGTCCACGATCACGACGGAGATCGTCTGGTCGTCCTCCATGGCACCGCCCTCTGGTCGGGGACCCCATCGATCCCCGCCCACAATGGTACGGGCGGAGCCGGCCTCCGCGGCGTTACCGTCCGCCGGCCCGTGCCCCAAGCTCGTCGAGCAGCCCGTCGATCCCCACGCGGACCTGGTCGGTCGAGTCCCGGTCGCGCACGGTCACCGCCCGGTCCTCCAACGAGTCGAAGTCGACGGTCACGCACCAGGGCGTGCCCACCTCGTCCTGGCGGCGGTAGCGGCGGCCGATGCCCTGGGTGACGTCGTAGTCGCACATGAAGTGGGGCTGGAGGAGGCCGAGGACCTCGCGGGCCAGGGGCTCGAGGGTGTCCTTCTTGGAGAGGGGCAGCACCGCCACCTGGTAGGGGGCGAGGCGATGGTGGAGCCGGAGCACGGTGCGGGGCTCGCCCCCCACCTCGTCCTCGTCGTAGGCGGCGAGGAGGAAGGCCATCATGGCCCGGGTGGCCCCGGCCGCGGGCTCGATGACGTGGGGCGTGTAGCGCTCGTTGGTGGCGGGGTCGAAGTAGTCGAGCCGCTCCCCGGAGGCCTCGGCGTGCTGACGGAGGTCGAAGTCGGTGCGGTTGGCCACGCCCTCGAGCTCGTCCCAGCCCCAGGGGAAGAGGAACTCCACGTCGGCCGTGGCCGAGGAGTAGTGGGAGAGCTCGTCTGCGTCGTGGTGGCGCAGCCGTAGCTTCTCGACGGGGATCCCCAGCTCCAAGTACCACCGGTACCGCTCGTCCAGCCAGTACTGGTGCCAGCGCGGCCCCTCGGCCGGCGGGACGAAGAACTCCAGCTCCATCTGCTCGAACTCGCGGGTCCGGAAGACGAAGTTCTGGGGGGTGATCTCATTGCGGAACGACTTGCCCACCTGGGCGATCCCGAAGGGCGGCCGCTTGCGAGTGGTCTGGAGCACGTTGGCGAAGTTGATGAACATCCCCTGGGCGGTCTCCGGGCGCAGGTAGGCGACGGCGCCCTCGTCCTCGATGGGCCCGGCGTGGGTCTTGAACATGAGGTTGAACGCCCGGGCCTCGGTGAAGTCGGTCGACCCGCAGTTGGGGCAGACGCCGTCGATCTTGTCGGCCCGCCACCGGCTGCGACACTGCCGGCAGTCGACCAGGGGGTCGGTGAAGTTGGCCAGGTGGCCCGAGGCCTCCCAGACGGCGGGGGGCGAGAGGATGGCGGCATCGAGGCCGACCACGTCGTCGCGCAGCTGGACCATCGACCGCCACCAGGCGTCCTTCACGTTGCGCAGCAGGTTTACCCCGAGCGGTCCGTAGTCGTAGGTGGAGCGGAAGCCGCCGTAGATCTCGGCCGACTGGAAGATGAACCCCCGGCGCTTGCAGAGGCCGACCACCTTGTCCATCAGGTCCTGGTCGGACACGGCCGACGCCTCGGTCCCCTCGGTGGCCTCCACGGTCATGGGCGCAGGATAGTGGGCGCGTCCGCGGCCACCGCCAGGTGCGCGGTGAGCGCGTTGGCCAAGAGGCGACCTTGGACGGTGAGCACGCAACGGCCGTCCGATCGCTCGACGAGGCCCGCCAGCTCGGGGGTGTCGGGCAGCGCGTCGCCGGGCACGCCCGCCGGGGTGCGCAGCGAGAGGGCCAGCCGCTCGAACTCCCGCTGGGACGCGGTGAGCACCTCCTCGCCGGCCACCGTCGAGCGTCCGGCCTCGACGGCGTCGACGTAGCGGTCCGGGGTGCGGACGTTCCACCACCGCCGCCCGGCCCGGTGCGAGTGGGCCGCCGACCCCACCCCCAGGTAGTCCCCCTGGCTCCAGTAGAGGCTGTTGTGCGCGCAGCCGTGGCCGTCCAAGCACCAATTGGAGATCTCCTCCCAGCGGTAGCCGGCGGCGGACAGCACCGCCTCGGCGTGCTCGTAGCGGCGGGCCTGCACGTCGTCTGTGGGGTGCCGGCCCGGGTCGCCGGCGAGCGGCGTGCCGGGCTCGACCGTGAGGGCGTACGCGCTCACGTGCGGCGCGCCCGAGGCCACCGCGGCGGAAACGGTGCCCTCCCAGTCGGCATCGGTCTCGGCGGCGGCCCCGAAGATGAGATCGAGGTTCCACGTGTCGAACCCGGCGTCGGCCACCACCGCGGCCAGCCTGGCCAGCGGCTCGGGCCGGTGGCGCCGGCCGAGGTCGGCGAGGACGTGGGCCGCCGTCGACTGGACCCCGAAGGAGAGCCGGGTCACCCCGGCCTCCCGGTAGGCGGCCAACCGCTCGGGGGCGGCGTCTTCGGGGTTGCACTCGACGGTCACCTCGGCGCCCTCCGCCAGTGCCACCGCGCCCAGGATTTCCGTGAGTGAACCGGCCTCCAGGCGCGAGGGGGTCCCCCCGCCGAAAAAGACGCTGGTCGCCACGGGGAGGTCCCCCTCCCCCGCCTCCCGCCGGAGCTCGGTGATGCAGGCGGCGACGTAGCGGTCGATCAGGTGGTCGCGGTCGGTGTAGGTGGCGAAGGCGCAGTAGTCGCACCGGCTACGGCAGAACGGCACGTGGACGTAGACGCCGAACGCCGCGGGCGGGTCCACCGGGCCCCCGGTCAGTAGCCGGCCACCGACCGCACCGAGCGCAGCCGGCGGTCGAGGTGCGACTCCATCGACTCGGCGGCGAGCGCCGCCACCTCCTCGGTGCAGGCCGGCGGCGGGCCGCCCAGGACGGCGGCGAGCTCCCCGCCCAGCATCCGCCGCAGGAGGTCGAAGGCCTCGGGCGAGACCGGGCGCCCCCTCCGGCAACGCCGGCAGAGCGCCCCCCCCTCGGTCAGGTCGAAGGCGACCAGCTCCACCGCGCCGTCGGGCTCGCCGCAGGAGGCGCAGCCGTCGAGGACCGGACCGGCCCCCTCGAGCACCAGGGCCTTCATGAAGAAGGCCGGGGCCACCAGGGTGGGGTCGCGCCCGGTGTCGGCCAGCGCACGCAGGGCCCCGACCAGCATCTCGTAGAGGGCGGGGTCGGCGTGGCGCTCCTGGGCCAGCTGGTCGGCCACCTCGAGCAGGGAGAAGGCGCGGGTCACGCGGTCGAGGTCCTCGCGCACCGTGCGGAAGTGGTCGACCACCTCCTCCTGGTTCACCACGTCGAGGTCGCCGCGCCCCTGCCAGAGCAGCAGGGCGACGTGGCTGAGCGGCTCGAGGCGGGCCCCGAACTTGCTCCCCGTCCGCCGCACCCCCTTGGCCACCGCCCGCACCTTGCCGTGTTGCTCGGTGAGCAGGACGACGATCCGGTCGGCCTCGCCGAGGCGGTAGGTGCGGAGCACCACCCCGCGGTCGCGGAAGAGGCTCATCGTCCTCCGGCCCCCGTCGTTGGGTCGCCGGCGCCCGGGCCGCCCGGGACCTGGTCGTGGCCGGGGGGCGGCCCGGCCGGGGGCCGTCCCCGGCGGCCCGACAGCCAGTTGCCCCCGGCGATCAGCACCACGATGGCCAGGGCCGACACCAGCAGCTCGGTGGCCACGGCCACCCCGGACACGGCCATCCAGAACAAGAGCGCGGCGGCCACGACACCGAGGCCGATCGCCACCTTGGTGAAGATCATCCGTCGATGCCGCCGTAGCGGCGGTTGCGTCGCTGGTACTCCACGACGGCAGCGTAGAGGTGGGAGCGGCGGACGTCGGGCCACAGGACCTCGGGGAAGACCAGCTCGCTGTAGGCGATCTCCCAGAGCAGGAAATTGGAGATCCGGTGCTCGCCCGAGGTGCGCAGCACCAGGTCGGGGTCGGGCATGTCGGGGAAGTAGAGGTGCCGGCGGATGGCCCGCTCGTCCACCTTGTCGGGGGCGACGCCCTCGGCCACCAGCGACCGCACGGCGTCGACGATCTCGGCCCGGCCACCGTAGTTGAAGGCCATGGTGAGGGTCAGGGTGCGGTTGGCCTTGGTGAGCTCGATCGACTCGTCCATGCGGCGCAGCACCCGGCGCGGGACCCGCCAGTCCCTCCTCCCGGCGAAGCGGATGCGGACGCCCTTTTGGTGCAGCTCGTCGCGCCGGCGCATCAGCAGCGACTCGTTGAACCCCATGAGATAGCGCACCTCGTCGGGGGGGCGCCGCCAGTTCTCGGTGGAGAAGGCGTACATGGTCAGCCACCGGACCCCGATCTCGAGGCCGCCGTTGACCACGTCGAGCAGCGCCGCCTCACCGGCGGCGTGACCCTCGGTCCGCGGCAGGTTCCGCCGGCTGGCCCAGCGTCCGTTGCCGTCCATGACACACGCCACGTGGGCCGGCACCCGGCCCCGGTCGAGCTCGGCCGGCACGGGGTCGACCGCCGGGTCTGCGCCCCCGGCCTCGGGGGCGCCGGCGCGGTCGTTCCGCCGGGCACGGCGCGGGCGCTCGAAGGAAGTCGACACGACGGGAAACTATCGCTGCCGCCTAGGGTGTGGAAACCGGGCTCGTCGGTGAAGAGGAGGGTGTCGTGCTGCTCAAGGGCCTCAACCACGTGGCGGTGCTCACCAACGACGCCGACCGGCTGAACGCCTTCTACCGGGAGGTCTTCGACGCCGAGATCGTGCGCGACGGCAGCGAGTTCCCCGACGGCGGGGGCCCGCGCCTGTCCATCATCAAGATCGGGGACTGGGCGGAACTGAACGTCTTCCAGATCGAGGGCAACCGCGAGGCCGAGCACCAGACGCCGATGTTCGGCCGGGGCCGGCTCGACCACCTGGCCCTGCAGGCGGCCTCTCTGGGCGATTTCGAGGAGATCCGCCGGCGCCTCATGGAGCGGGGGGCGGCCGACGACTTCGTGACCGACTTCGGCCCCATGCTCAGCATCTTCTTCCGCGATCCCGACGGCCTCGAGTGCGAAGTGTGCGTCGAGAACCCCGACGCCGTGCCCGGCGTCGGTAACCCCCCGGGCACCCGGGCCGCCCGCTACGCCTGAGCGACGGCGGGACGCCGGCGGCGCCCCCGGCGCACGCCGCGGGCCGGTAGGTTCGCCCGGGTGAGCGACCAGGACATCGCCGCCGCCCTGGCCGCGGTCACCGCCGCCCTGCCCGGCGGCGGGGAGCAGAGGTCGGGCCAGCTCGAGATGGCCGAGGCCGTGGGCCGGGCCATCGGCACCGGGCGGCACCTGGTGGTCCAGGCCGGCACGGGCACCGGCAAGTCGCTGGCCTACGTGGTGCCGGCCGTGGTCTCGGGCCGCAAGGTCGTCGTGGCCACGGCCACCAAGGCCCTCCAGGACCAGCTGGGCGAGAAGGACCTCCCGGCCGTGGCCGCCGCGTGGGGCCAGCCCTTCTCCTTCGCCGTGCTGAAGGGACGGAGCAACTACCTCTGCCGCCAGCGGGCCGCCGAGATCGACGGCCGAGGGGTCCAGCAGCAGCTCGACGACGCGGCCCGCGCCGACGATGCCGGTGAGGCGGGCGACGGCGGCGAAGCGGGTACCGGGGACCGGCTGGTCGACCACGTCCGCCGCCTCCTCGACTGGGCCGGCGAGACCGAGAGCGGCGACCGGGCCGACCTGCCCTTCGAGCCGCACCCGCGTGCCTGGTCGATGGTGAGCGTCGGCCCCCGCGAGTGCCCGGGCGCCTTCCGCTGCCCCTCGGGTGGCACCTGCTTCGCCGAACGGGCGCGGGCGGCGGCGGCGGCGGCCGACGTGGTGGTGGTCAACACCCACCTCTACGGCGCCCACCTGGCCAGCGGGGGCGCCGTGCTGCCCGAGCACGAGGTGGTGGTCTTCGACGAGGCCCACGAGGTCGAGGAGGTGATGACGGCGTCGCTCGGCGCCGAGGTCACCCCGGGGCGGTTCCGGGCCCTGGCCGCCGTGGTCCGGACCGTCGTCGGCGCCGACGGCGCCGACCGGGTCGCCGGCGTGGCCGACCTGGCCGCACCGCTCGAGGCCGCCCTCGGTCCCCGGGTGGGCACCCGGGTGCTGGTCGACCCGGCGGGCCCCGGCGCCGAGCCCGAGGGCCGAGAGCGAGGGCGGCCGCCGCCCCCCTCGCCCGACGACGTCGAGCTCTCACGCCTCCTGGAGCTGGCCTCGGCCCGCCTCGAGCGGCTGTCGGAGCTGCTGCGCACGGGGTCCGACGCCGACGGCGGGCCCGAGGGCGCGGCGAGGAGGGCCCGGGCCCAGAGCGCCGCCGGCCATCTCGCCGGCGACCTGGCGAGGATCGCCGCCCGGACCTGCGACGAGGTGGCCTGGGTTGACGGCACGCACCGGTCCCCGGTGCTCCGCCTCTCCCCTATCGACGTCGGGCCGGCGCTGGCCGCCCAGCTGTGGGACGGGGTGACCGCCGTGCTGGCCAGCGCCACCATCCCGCCCCGGCTGAGCGAGCGGCTCGGCCTCGCCGGGTTCCCGGTCGACGAGCTCGATGTGGGGAGCCCCTTCGACTACCGCCGGCACGCCCTGTTGTACGTGGCACGCCACCTCCCCGACCGGCGCCGGCCCGAGTCCGAGCCGGCGATCCACGAGGAGTTGGCGGCCCTGATCACCGCGGCCGGCGGGAGGACCCTCGCCCTGTTCACGAGCCGGCGGGCGACCGAGGCCGCGGCCGCGGCCCTGCGCGGGCGGCTGCCCTTCCGCCTCCTCGAGCAGGGGGAGCTGCCCAAGGGCCGGCTGTTGGCCGCCTTTGCCGAGGAGGAGTCCTCCTGCCTCTTCGCCACCCTCGGCTTCTGGCAGGGCGTCGACGTGCCGGGCCGGTCGCTGTCGCTGGTCACCTTGGACCGCCTCCCCTTCCCGCGCCCCGACGACCCCCTGCTGGCCGCCCGGCGCGAGCGCGCCGGCGAGGCGGCCTTCGCGCTGGTCGACCTGCCGAGGGCGGCCACCCTGCTCGCCCAGGGCGCGGGCCGCCTCATCCGCTCGGCCGACGACCGGGGCGTCGTGGCGGTGCTCGACCCGCGCCTGGCCACTGCCGGCTACCGCCGGGTCCTCCTGGCCCACTTCCCGCCGATGCGCCGGACCACCGAGCGCCGCCAGGCCACCGAGTTCCTCCGCCGGGTCCTGGCCCCGGTCGGTCAGTAGCCGAGGCGGTCCAGGGCGTCGTCCCGCTGCTGCCAGCGCTTCTCCACCCGGACGAAGAGCTCGAGGTAGGCGCCGGGCGGCAGCTCCCGCCGGACGGCGGTGCCCACGGCTTTGAGGACCTCGCCGCCCTTCCCGATCACGATCGCCTTTTGCGAGTCGCGCTCGACCAGGATCTCGCAGCGGATCCGGGGCCACTCCCACTCGGTGACCCGGCAGGCGATGGCGTGGGGCAGCTCGTCGCGGGCCCGGGCCAGCAGCTGCTCGCGCACCAGCTCGGCCACCCGCAGCGCCTCGGGGGTGTCGGTCACCATGTCCTCGGGGTAGTAGGCGGGGCCCTCGGGCAGCCGGGCCACCACCGCCTCGATCAGGGCGTCGACGCCCCGGCCGGTCGCCGCCGAGACCGGGAAGTACTCCACCCCGGCCGCGTCGGCACCGGGGGCCTCTTCGGCGAGGAGGTCGACGGCCTCGGCCACCGTGGCCAGCCGCACCATGACCTCGTCGGGGCCGGCGGCGTCGATCTTGTTCACCGCCACCAGCAGCGCGGGCCCGTCCCGGCGGGCGGCGGCCAGGGCCCGCCCGAGCACCATGCGGTCGCCCGGTCCGACGGCGGCGGTGGCGTCGACCATGGCCACCACCACGTCGACGTCGCCGAGGGTGGCGCCGGCCGCCTCGTTCAGCCGCTCGCCCAGCGCGGTGCGGGGCCGGTGCAGGCCCGGGGTGTCGACCAGGACGATCTGGGCGTCAGGGCGGTGGAGGATGCCGCGCACGTTGTGGCGGGTGGTGTTGGGCCGGGGCGAGACGATCGACACCTTGGTCCCGACCATGGTGTTGATGAGGGTGGACTTGCCCACGTTGGGACGGCCCACCACGGTGGCGAACCCCGAGCGCACGCCGTCAGTCGCCGTCGGCCGGGCCGGTCGGCGCGACCGGGGTGGTGCGGACGATGCGCACCTGGTCGATGCGGCGGCCGTGCACGCGCTCAGCCACCAGTCGGAACCCGTCGACCTCGACCGCCTCCCCCTCGGTCGGCACGTGGCCCGCCAGGTCGAGCACGAGGCCGCCGACCGTGTCCCAGGCCCCCTGGGGCAGGTGTGCGTCGAGCAGCTCGTCGGCGTCGTCGACCCCCATCCTCCCGGTCACCACCACCGAGCCGTCGGGCAGGCGTTCGACGGCCGGCTCCTCCACGTCGTACTCGTCGACGATCTCGCCCACCAGCTCTTCGATCAGGTCCTCGAGGGTCACCAACCCGGCCGTCCCTCCGTACTCGTCGACCACGATGGCCAGGTGGACCTTGCGCTCCTGCATCTCGCGCAGCAGGCCGGTCAACCGCTTGGTCTCGGGGACGAAGTGGGCCGGCCGGACATGGCTCCGCACGGGGTCCCCCCCGTGGCCGTCGTGCTCGGCCCGCATCAGGTCCTTGGCGTAGGCGATGCCGACCACGTCGTCGACGTTGTCTTCGTAGACGGGCACGCGGCTGCGGCCGGCGGCCAGCGCCTCCTCCAGCGCCTCGCTCACCGACGTCTGCGCCTCGAAGACCACCATGTCCGGACGCGGCACCATCACCTCGCGCACCACGGCGTCCCCGAAGTCGATGATGGAGTGGATGAAGGCCCGCTCGGTCTGCTCGATGACCTCCTCGGCGTGGGCCACGTCGGCCATGGCCAGCAGTTCGGACTCGGTCACGTTGCCCTGCGCGTCCTCGTCGCCCCGACCGCGCCCGATGAGCAGGTTGGCCAACCCGATCAGTACCGAGGACACGGCGCGCACCAGGGGGAAGGCCACCAGGGCCGAGACGATGGGCGCGCTGAAGAGGGCGGCCCGCTCGGGGTTGTGCACGGCCCAGTTCTTGGGGACGGCCTCGAAGAGGACGAAGATCACCACCACCTCGAAGACGACCCCCACCACCACCCCGAGCGCCCCCAGCCAGGCCGAGGCCAGCACCCCGACCAGGGTGGCCGAGACCAACTGGCAGACCAGCACCAGCAGGAGGACCGGGTTGAGGAACTGCTCGGGCTCCTCGACCAGGTTGCACAGCTGACGGGCGCCGCGCCGCTTGTCGTCGAGCAGCGACCGGGCCTTCACCTTGGAGGTGCGCACCAGGCTCGTCTCGGCCAGGGCCAGGAGGCCCGAGGCCACCAGCAGCACCACGATGACGGCGATCAGCGCCCAGTCCACGGGCTGGAAGCCCTCGGTGGCGGTCAACGCGGCGTCCCCTCCGGGTGGTCCTCGCCGGCCCCGGCCAGGGGCCGGTGGTAACGGGCGAGGAGGGCCCGCTCGAGCTGCTCCATCCGCTCGGCCTCCGAGTCGACCACATGATCCATTCCCAGCAGGTGGAGGAGACCGTGCACGACCAACAGCGCCAGCTCGTCGTCGGCCTCGACCCCGTGCTCGACGGCGTTGCGGACGGCCACGGCCGGGCAGATCACGACGTCCCCGAGGAGGATCGTCGGCTCCCCGCCGGGCTCGGACCCCGGCCCCGTGCCGCCGAGGTCCGGCGAGCGACCGCCGGCCACCGGCTCGTCTTCGATGGGGAAGGACAGCACGTCGGTCGGCCCGGCGTGGCCCAAGAACCGCTCGTTCAAGGCGGCGATGGCGGTCTCGTCGACGAACAGGAGGGAGACCTCGGCCTCCCCCTTCACGCCGCGGTCTTCGAGCACCGAACGGGCCAACGCCGACCAGCGGGTGAGGTCGACCTCCAGATCGGCCTGCTCGTCGGCGGCGTAGACGTCAGCCGCCATCGGGGCCCGGGCCCTCGGCGGCCGGGCGCTCGGCCTCCTCGTAGGCGTCGATGATGTCGGCCACGATCTTGTGGCGGACGACGTCGCGCCGGGTGAGGTGCACGAAGGCGATGCCGTCGACCTCGCCCAGGACCGGCTCGAGCCCCACCAGCCCCGAGCGCCCGCCGGCCACGTCGATCTGCGTGACGTCGCCGGTGACCACGCACTTGGAGCCGAACCCGATCCGGGTGAGGAACATCTTCATCTGCTCGGGCGTGGTGTTCTGGGCCTCGTCCAAGATGATGAACGAGGAGTTGAGCGTCCGGCCCCGCATGAAGGCCAGCGGTGCCACCTCGATCGTCCCCCGGTCGAGCAGGCGCTGGGCGCCCTCGGGCTCGAGGAGGTCGTAGAGCGCGTCGTAGAGGGGGCGCAGGTAGGGGTCGACCTTGGCCATGAGGTCACCGGGGAGGAAGCCCAGCCGCTCGCCGGCCTCCACCGCCGGCCGGGTGAGGATGATGCGGTTCACCTGACGCGACTGGAGCGCCTGGACGGCCAGGGCCACCGCCAGGTAGGACTTGCCGGTCCCGGCCGGGCCGATGCCGAAGGTGATGGTGTTGGCGGCGATGGCGTCGGTGTAGCGCTTCTGCCCGGCCGTGTTGGGGCGCACCGTGCGGCCGCGGGCGGCGCGCACCACCTCGGCGTTGAGCACCTCGGAGGGGCGGAGGTCCTCGCGCTCCATGTCGATGGTCCGGGCCACCTTGGCCGCGTCCAGCCCCTGGCCGGACTCGAGCACCAGCACCAGCTCGTCGAAGAGGCGGGCCACCCGCTCGGCCTCGGGGCCCTCGACCGAAATGAGGTTGCCCTGGACGGCGATCCGGGTCTCGGGGAAGGCCGCCTCCACCACCCGCAGCAGCTCGTCGCGGTGGCCGAGCAGGCCGGCCATCAGGTGGTTGTGGGGGACCAGGGTCTCGGCCCGTCCCGGGGCGCCCTCGGTCTGGCGGACGCCCGGGCCGCTGGCGGCGGCGCTCACCCGAGGGCGCCCGACATCGTCCGGCCGCCGATGACGTGGAGGTGGAGGTGGGGCACCGAGTTGAGGGCGTCGGGCCCGACGTTGAGCACGAGCCGGTAGCCGCGCTCGGGGGTGCCGATGCCCTCCGCCTCGGCCACGGCGCGGGCCGCCGTGAAAAGGGCCACCACGTCGTCGGCGTCCTCGGGCGACACCTCGGCGGCGCTCTCGATGTGGCGGCGCGGCACCACCAGCACGTGCACCGGGGCCACCGGGTGGATGTCGCGGAAGGCCACGGTGCGCTCGCCCCGGTGGACGACCTCGGCCGGCACGTCCCCGGCCACGATGGCGCAGAACAGGCAGCCGCTCACGTGACGGCCTCCGCCTCGGCCTCCTCGTCGTCGGCCCGCCGCGGCGGGTAGAGGTGTTCGAGATCGCCCGGAGCGATGCGGCAGGAGTCGATGAAGCGGTCGACGTCGTCGGCCTTCACCCGGATCACCCGACCGAACTTATAGGCCGGCAGCTGGCCGGCGTCGATGAAGCGGTAGAGGCTGCGCAGGGTGACCCCTAGGCGGGCGGACGCCTCCTTGGTGCTCAGCCAGTCCGCCCGCTCGGCCATCACCGAAAGTCTCCCACTTCGCCTCCCCGGCCCCCGGCTCCCTCCGGCCGGGCCGGCTCCACGGTACCGGCGCGCAGCGAGACCAGGAGCACGGCGGCGGCCACCGCCGCCGTCTCGGCCCGCAGCACGGTCGGTCCCAACCCGAGCGGAGCCCCGCCCAGCCGGGCCTCTTCGGGCGACCACCCGCCCTCGGGGCCGACGGCCACGGCGCGGTCGCCCGCCGCCGGCGGGCCCCCGCCCATCTGGGCCAGCCGGACCCCGCCGCGCTCCCCCGCCGCGGCGACCAGGCCGGCCACCGTGGTGACCGGCTCCACCTCGGGCAGCCACGTCCGGCGAGACTGGGCCGCCGCCTCCCTGGCCACCCGCCGCAGCCGCTCGAGGGCCCGCTCGGCGCGCCCGGTGCCCCAGCGCACCACCGAGCGGTCGGCGGCGAGCGGCACGATCCGGTCGATGCCCAGCTCGGTCAGCTTCTGGACCACCCACTCGGGCCGGTCTCCCTTGGCCGGTGCGAAGGCCACGGTGAGGGCCACGCCCGGGGGGTCGTCCCGCCGCAGCGGGCCTTGGGGGTCGAGCAGCCCGCCGGGGTCACCGGCCCCGCGGAACGCGCACCGGCACCAGCCGCCCCGGCCGTCGGCCGCCACCACCACCTCGCCCGGCCGCAGGCGAAGGACCCGCACCAGGTGGCGGGCGTCCTCCTCGTCCACCGTGGGCGCCTGCGGGTCGGCCACGAAGACCTGGGCGGCCGCCGCGGCCCGCTCGGCGGTCGCGACGGGGTCCGACCCTTCGGCCACGCTCAGTGCAAGGCCGAGCGGATGCGGGAGAAGACGCCGTCGCGCCCCCCCGGCGGGTCGACGACCTCGCCCCGCTCGGCCGCCAGCTGGGTGAGCAGCTCCTCCTGCTTGGGCGTGAGGTCCTGGGGGGTGTCCACGAGCACGTGCACCAGGAGGTCGCCGCGCCCGCGGCCGCGCAGGTGCGGGACGCCGAGTCCCTTCAGCCGCACCACGTGGCCGCTCTGGGTCCCCGCGGCCACCGCCACCTTGTGGGGCTCCTCCAGCGTCTCGACCTCCAGCTGGGTGCCGAGCGCGGCCTGGGCCACGCCCACGTGCAGGGTGGCGTGCAGGTCGTCGCCGGCCCGTTCGAACCGGCTGTCGGGGGTGACCGAGAGGTGGACGAACAGCGAGCCGTTGGGCCCGCCGCGCGGCCCGGCCGGGCCCCGCTCGGCCAGCCGCAGGGTCGAGCCGTCCTCCACCCCGGCCGGCACCTCGACCACGAAGCTCCGGTCCTCCATACGGCGGCCCTCGCCCCGGCAGGCCGGGCACGGGTCGGGGATGGTCTGTCCCAGCCCCTGGCACCGCCCACAGGCCACCGCCGTCACCACCTGGCCTAGCAGCGACTGGCGGATGCGCCGGATCTCGCCGGTGCCGCGACAGTCGGGGCACTCCGTCGGGGAGGTGCCGGGCTTGGCCCCCACCCCGCTGCAGGTCTCGCAGGACACCGGGAGCCGGACGGCCAGCTCGCGCCGCGCCCCGAAGGCGGCCTCGGCGAAGCTCAGCACCAGGTTCACCTCGGCGTCCGAGCCCGGCTGGGGCCCCCGGCGGCGCTCGCGGCCCCCGCCGGTCATGGTGCCGAAGAACGCCTCGAAGAGGTCGCCCAGGCCGGCGTCGAAGTCGAAGCCCATCCCCCCCGCGCCCCCGCCCTGGCCGAAGCTGGCCGGTCCGAGCCGGTCGTAGCGGGCGCGGCGCTCGGGGTCGCGCAGCACCTCGTAGGCGAAGGAGACCTCTTTGAACCGGGCCTCGGACTCGGGGTCGCCGCCGTTGGCGTCGGGGTGCAGCTCGCGGGCCCGTTGGCGGTAGGCGCGCTTGATCTCGTCGTCGGTGGCGTCGGGGGCGACCCCGAGCAGGCCGTAGAGGTCGTCCATGTGGTCAGCCCCCGGCACGTCGTCCCCCACCTTTGCGCCCGGCGGTCCGGGTCTGCTCGGGCTCGGGGGGGCCCACCGCCCCGAGCGTGCCCCCGATCCGCTCACCCAGCCGCTCGCCCACCACATGGGCGGCGGCCAGCGCCTGGGAGTAGTTCATCCGCGTCGGCCCCAGGATGCCGACGGCGCCGGCGTCGTGGCCGTCCACCCACACCGGCGCCACCACCACCGCGCAGGAGGCCAGCGGCTCGAAGCCGTGCTCGGCCCCGATGGCCACCGACAGCCCCCGGTCGAGGACGTCGCGCAGGAGCGAGACGACCACCAGCTGCTGCTCGAGGATGCCCAGCACCGAGCGGACCGTCTCCACCGCGTCGAAGGCCTGGGCCAGCCGGGACGGCCCGCCCACGAAGACGTGCTCGAGGTCGGTCGAGTTGGCCAGGTCGGACAGGGCGGCGGACGCCACCCCCACCACCCGGTCGAGCGCGGCGTCGGAGGTCGCCGGGACCCGGCCGAGCCCCGTCAGCGGCCGGTTCTGAGCGTGGGCGGTCAGGCGGGCACTGGCCCGGCCCAGCAGCTCGTCGGTGGTCTCGTCGGGCAGGTCGACCGAGCGCTTCTCCACCGCCCCGTCGGCCAGCACCACCACCGCCAGGGCCAGGCGCGATCCCAGCCCGACCATCTGGACCGAGCGCACCGGGGCCGAGTCGTGGCCCGGCCCCACCACCACCGCGGCGTAGGAGGTGAGGTCGGCCAGAAGGCCCGACGTGCGCTCCAGCATCTCCTCCATCTCGCCGTGGACCTGGTCGAAGAACCGGCTCACCTTCTGGCGCTGGGACGGGCCCAGCACCCCGGGCTCGGCCAACCGGTCGACGAAGAAGCGGTAGCCCTTGTCGGTGGGGATGCGGCCGGCGCTGGTGTGGGGCTGGACCAGGTAGCCCTCGAGCTCGAGGGCGGCCATCTCCGAGCGGACGGTGGCCGACGAGACGTTGATCCCGGTCGCCTGGGCCACGTGCTGGGACCCCACCGGCTGGGCGGTGCCGATGTACTCGGTGACCACGGCCTCCAAGATGGCCGCCTTGCGCGGCTCGAGGGGCTCGAGCGACGCGACGGACGGCGTCTTCGGGCGGGCATCGGCTCTACCTGGGGTGCTTCTGGCCATCGGCTCTCCACTGGCCAGCACGACGCCGGCGCTCTGGCACTCGATTCTACCGAGTGCCAGCCGTCTCCACGGTCGATGCCCCGGACCCTCAGTCCTCCAGGCGCAGGGCGGAGATGAACGCCTCCTGGGGGACCTCGACCCGGCCGATGCTCTTCATCCGCTTCTTCCCCTCCTTCTGGCGCTCCAAGAGCTTGCGCTTGCGGGTGATGTCCCCGCCGTAGCACTTTGCCAGGACGTCCTTGCGCCGGGCCTTCACGGTCTCGCGGGCCACCACCCTGCCGCCGATGGCCGCCTGGATGGGGACGTCGAAGAGCTGCCGGGGGATGAGCTGGCGGAGCTTGTCGGTCATGCGCCGGCCGTAGGTGTCGGCCTGGGAGCGGTGCACGATGGTTGAGAAGGCGTCCACCGGCACGTGGTTGATGAGCACGTCGACGCGCACCAGCTCGGCCGTGGCGTAGCCGGCCGGCTCGTAGTCGAGGCTGGCGTAGCCCTTGGTCCGGCTCTTCAGCTGGTCGAAGAAGTCCACCACCACCTCGGCCAGGGGGATCTGGTAGACGAGCTCGAGGCGCTCGGGGGAGAGGTACTCCATCTTGGTCATCTCGCCGCGCTTGGCCTGGCCCAGCTCCATGACCGTGCCGGTGTACTCGGCGGGGGTGAGGATGGTGGCGGTGAGCATCGGCTCGTCGATGTGGTCGACCCGGCTGGCGTCGGGCAGCTCGGTGGGGTTGTCCACGTCGACCACCGCCCCGTCGCTCAGGTAGGCGCGGTAGGCGACTGAGGGGGCGGTGGCGATCAGCGAGAGGTCGAACTCGCGCTCGAGCCGCTCGCGGACGATCTCCATGTGCAGCAGGCCGAGGAAGCCGCAGCGGAACCCGAAGCCGAGCGCCCGCGAGGACTCGGGCTCGTAGGTGAAGCTGGCGTCGTTCAGCTTGAGCTTGTCGAGCGCCTCGCGCAGCTCGGGGAGCTCGTCGCCGTCGATGGGGTAGATCCCGCAGAAGACCATCGGCTTGGGGTCGAGGTAGCCGGCCAGGGGCTCGGCGGCCGGGCGGGCGGCGTCGGTGACCGTCTCGCCCGAGCGGGCCTCGCCCACGTCCTTGATGCCGGCGATGAGGTAACCCACCTCCCCCGGGCCCAGCTCGGCCACCGGGACGCCGGTCGGCGTGCGCACGCCGATCTCCTCGACGTCGTGCACCGCCCCGGCCTGCATGAAGCGCAGCCGCGAGGCCGTCCCGAGGGTGCCGTCGACCACCCGGATCGAGCTCACCACCCCCCGGTATTGGTCGTAGGAGGAGTCGAAGATGAGGGCGCGCAGGGCGGCCGTGCGGTCGCCGGTCGGTGGCGGCACGCGGGCGATGACCGCCTCGAGCAGCTCGCCCACGCCCTCGCCGGTCTTGGCCGAGATCCGCAGGATGCCCTCGGCCGGCAGGCCCAGCACCTGCTCGATCTCCTTGGCGCACCGCTCGGGGTCGGCCGCGGGCAGGTCGATCTTGTTGAGGACGGCCACGATCTCGAGGTCGTGCTCGATGGCCTGGTAGCAGTTGGCCAGGGTCTGGGCCTGTATCCCCTGGGAGGCGTCGACCAGCAGGACCGCTCCCTCGCAGGCGGCCAACGACCGGCTCACCTCGTACCCGAAGTCGACGTGGCCCGGCGTGTCGATCAGGTGCAGGACGTGGTCGCGGTAGACGACCCGGACGTTCTGGGCCTTGATGGTGATGCCCCGCTCGCGCTCGATGTCCATCGAGTCGAGGTACTGCTCTCGCATGAGCCGCGGGTCGACGGCCCCGGTGAGCTCGAGGATGCGGTCGGACAGCGTCGACTTGCCGTGGTCGACGTGGCTGATGATCGAAAAGTTCCGGATGCGGTCGGTGGCGATCGGAGCGGACGCCTCGGCGGGCGGCGGGGGCGGTGGCACGGTTCGATGATCGTACCGGCCGCCGTCCGCGCCCCTGGCTACGCTCGGTGCCGGTGAGGCCGGTCGCGGCGCGAGGGAGAGTTGGCACCGGAGGTCGAGGGCCCTGGAGGCGATGAGGGGACGGTCTGGCGTGACGGGGCGGCACCGGGGTGCGCTGGCCGCCGGCTTGGCGGCACTGGCGCTCCTGGCCGGCTGCGCCGCGCAGCTGGGGCAGGTGCGGACGGACAACGCCATGTACGCCGCCGGCTACGCCGACGACGCGGTGACCTGGCAGACGGCCGGCGGGGTGACCACGGTTGACGCCACAGCCGATCCCAAGGCGCCGCACGCGCCGCTGGACACCCAGGCCCAGGCGGTGGCCAAGGCCGTCTGGGACAGTCTCCCGGGCCGCTTCGGCCGGCTCACCGTGACGATCCGGGGCGTCGGCACGCTGACCTTCACCCACGACCAGCTGGCGGCCCTGTTCGGCCCGCGACCGGGGACACTCGACCAGGAGTCGCTCTCGGCCGGCGCTTCCGACGACGCCAGCGTGCTCGGCCTGGTCGGCGTGGGGGCGCTCTTCTTCGTCGGCTGCGTGGTCGTGTACTCGGCCACCCGCTACCGCCGGCTGCGCGCTAGGACCGCCGCCTCCCGCACGGCGCTCCTCATGGCGACCATCCCCCAGGAGCTGTGGGACACCGCCGAAGCCCCCGACGCGTTGACGGTCGGACCGATACCACCGCCGCCGGTGCCCGCTCCCCCGCCGAGGGCGAGCTCGTCGGGACCGCCCGTGCCGCCGCCTCCCCCACCCACGGCCGCGACGACCGCGTCGCCGGTCGCGCCGCCCGTTCACCCCGGCGGCCCCCCGGCGGTTCCGCCGCCGGCCGCCCCCCGGCCCGCGACACCTCCTCGCCCCGGACCCCGGGACCACCCGGCCCCGTAGCCTGCTACGATCGAGCGCCGCCCGGGGCGGGCCCCGGTCCTGCCCCTCGCCCTCCCTGCGGCACCGACGACCGATCTCGAGGACTCACGTGGCCAACATCCGCAGCCAGATCAAGCGCAACCGGCAGAACGAGCGCCGGCGTCTCCGCAACAAGGCGGTGCGATCCGAGCTGCGCACCCGTAGCAAGGCGGCGGTGGCCGGGGCCGAGACCGGGTCCGAGGACTCGGCCGAGGCACTCCGCCTGGCCGTCCGGCGGATCGACAAGGCGGCGGCCAAGGGCGTCATCCACAAGAACCAGGCGGCCAACCGCAAGTCGCGCCTCATGCGGCGCGTGGCCAGCCTCGAGGCCGCCAAGGCCGAGTAGCCGCGCCGCGGTCGGCCCTCAGCGCCGGCCGGGGGCCCGGGCCCTGGTCAGGCGGCTGAGCCGGGCCACCAGCACCTCAAGCACCACGTCGGCCGGGAGCGCCGTCCTGCCCTTCACGTCGAGGTCGGCGTCGGCGATCAGCCCGACGGCCTGGGCCACGCGGTCGCTCCCCAACCGGTTCCCCTGGGCCAGCGCCTTCTTGGCGACGAAGGCGCTGCGCACCCCGAGGAGCGCCGCCGCCTCCTCCCCCGAGCCCACCCCGGCGCCGTCGAGACGGAGCATGTTGGAGAAGTGGCGGTGGAGGATGGCCACGATCTCGGGGGCCGCCCTGCCGCCGGCCCCCGTCATCCGGTGGAGGGTGGCCAGGGCCGTGGCCGTGGCGCCCTCGTCGACGGCGTCGGTGAGGTCCCACGGGGGCACCGCCCCGGCCTCCCCCAGGAACGGTTCCAGCTGCTCCTCGTCGACTGCGGCGCCCTCGCCGTAGGCGACGGCCAGGGTCTGGAGGACCCCGGACAGCCGCCCAAGGTCATCGCCCAGGTGCTCGCCCAGCCTCCTGGCCGCCCCGGCGCTGAGCCGCACCGGGCCCTCGCGCACCTGCTCCCCCAGCCAACGGCTGCGGTCCCTCCCGGTGCCCACGGTGGCGTCGACCACCTGGCCGCCGGCCGTGACCGCCTTCACCAGGCTCTGGGGCACCGTGCCCCCTCCCGCCACGAGCACGAGGGAGATGGCCGGGACCGGGTCGGCCAGGGCGGCGACGATGCGGCCGGCGTCGCCGGAGGTGAGCCGCCCGGCGTCGCGCACCACCACCACGCGTCGGTCGACCAAGAAGGGCGGGGTCGTGAAGGCGTCGACGACGGCCCCGGCGTCGAGATCGTCGACCGACGACCCGCCGTGCTCCTCGACCACCAGGGCCGGGTCCCGCCCGCCCACCAGACGGTCGATGAGCGAGCGCGCCTCCTGGGCCACGAGCGAGGGGTCGTCCCCCCGCACGAGGTAGACGCCAAGCGCGGCGTCGTCCGCCGGCGGGTCGGCTTCGGGGGCCACCGGGCTCACCACGCCCCGGCCACCGCGGCCAGCGCGTCGCGCACCCGGCAGGTGCCGGCCACGTCGTGGGCCCGCAGCACCCGGCAGCCGAGGGTGACCCCGAGGGCCGCCGCCGACAGGGAGGCGGTGCGACGGCGGTCGAGGTCGAGGTCGAGGAGGACGCCGAGGAAGGTCTTGTTCGAGGCCGACAGCAGGAGCGGGAAGCCGAGGCCGGCCAGGGCCGGCGATCCGCGCAGCAAGAGGAGCGACTGTCCGGCGGTCTTGCCGAGGTCGAGGCCGGCGTCGACCACGATGCGCTCGGGCGGGATGCCGGCGGCGAGGGCGCGGCCGGCCCGCTCGGCCAGGAACCGTGCCACCTCGGCCACCACGTCGTCGTAACGGGGGTCGGGGTCGGCCACCCTGGGGGCCAGGCGGATGTGGGTGGCCACCACCGCCGCCCCCGCCTGGCTCGCCACGGCGAGGTAGTCGGGATCGGCGAAGCCGCTGATGTCGTTGCCCACCACCGCGCCCGCCTCGTAGGCGGCGCCGGCCACGCTTGCACGCCACGTGTCGACCGAGACCGGCACGTCGAAGCGCCGCGCCACCGCGGCGACCGCCGGGACGACCCGGTCGAGCTCCTCGGCCTCGGTCACCTCCGGCCCCGGGCCGGCCTTGACCCCGCCCACGTCGAGGATGTCGGCCCCCTCGGCCACCAGCTGCTCCGCCCGCGCCATGAGCGCGTCGAGGCCGTAGGTGGCCCCTCTGTCGTAGAAGGAGTCGGGCGTCCGGTTCAAGATCCCCATGACCAGGGCCCGCTGCCCGATGTCGTACTTGCGGCCCCCGAGGTCGAGGTGGACCGCACGCGGGGCGTCGACCACGGCCGGCCCCGCGGGCTCGGAGCCGGAAGCCACCGGATCAGAAGAGGCGGGCGGCAAGCGCCTTGCGGTAGCGGGCCGTGCGGGGGTCGTCGGGGCCCAGGGTCTCCAAGACGTCGAGGAACTCCTGGCGGGCCGCCTCGTCGTCGCGCACCCGCTCGAGGAGCGGGTCGAGCAGCGCGGTCACGTCGTCGCCCACCGAGACGTCCTGGCCGGCCAGGCGGGCCCGGGCCGCCAGCGCCCGGAGCTCGGCGGTCTCGGGGATGCGGGCCATGAGGTGCAGGGCCTCGTCCGTGTCCCCCCGGTCGATGAGGATCGCGGCCATGCCGGCCACCGCGCCCGAGTGGTCAGGCTCGAGCTCGAGAGCCCGGCGCAGGGACGCCTCATCGCCCGCCGCCACCAGCTGGTCGGCCTCACTCGGGACGGGGGCGAGGCGCTGCACGAACTCGGCCACCTGGGCTTCGGGCACGGCGCCGATGAACCCGTCGACCACCTTCCCGTCGCGCACGGCGAAGACCGCCGGAATCGACTGCACCTGAAAGGAGGCCGAGACCTGCGGGTTCTCGTCGACGTTCACCTTGGCCAGCTCGACGGCGCCTGTGGTGGCGGCCACCACGCGCTCGAGGATGGGGCCCAGGGTCTTGCACGGACCGCACCAGGGCGCCCACAGGTCGACGACGACGGGGACGGTGGCGGAGCGGACGAGGACGTCCTGCTCGAAGGTGGCGTCGGTGACGTCGGACATGACCCGCGACCCTAATAGGTGCTCCGCGCGCCCGTTCCCGGCGATTCCCCGACGCAGTAGCGTCGCGGTCAATGGCCAAGACCGACACCACGGTCGCCCACGTGGGCGAGACGAGGTCCCCCGGCGTCCCGGGGATCGACCAGCTGAGAGTGGGCGCCTGGCTGGCCGACAACGTGGCCGGGACGGTCCCCCCGTTCACCTACCGCCTGGTGGCCGGCGGGCGGTCCAACCTGACCTTCCGGGTGGAGGACGCCGCCGGCCACGCCTTCGCCCTTCGCCGGCCGCCCGTCAGCCACGTGCTGCCCACCGCCCACGACATGGTGCGCGAGCACCGGGTGATCTCCGCCCTGGGGCCAACCGGCGTCCCGGTCCCGGCCACCTACGGCCTCTGCGAGGACCCCGGGGTGAACGGCGCCCCGTTCTACGTGATGGCGTTCGTCGAGGGGGCGGTGCTGCGCGACCGGGAGGCCGCCGAGGCCGCCTTCGACGGGCCCACCCGTCGGCGCATCGGCGCGCACATGGCCGACACCCTGGCCGCCCTGCACGCCGTGGACGTCGACGCCGTGGGACTGGGTGACCTCGGCCGGCGGACCGGCTACATCGAGCGGCAGCTGCGGCGTTGGAGCGGCCAGTACGAGCAGATGGCGGTGGCCGGCGTCGACCACGGGGGCCTGGTGGAGGAGGTGGGCGCGGCGCTCGCCGCCTCGGTGCCCGAGCAGCGGCGCACGTCGATCGTCCATGGCGACTACCGGCTCGACAACGTGGTCCTCGACGGCAACGGCGCGGTGGCCGCCGTCTTGGACTGGGAGATCTGCACCCTGGGCGACCCCATGGCCGATGTCGGCCTGCTCATGGTCTACTGGGTCTCCGACGACGACGGCGAGCCGCTGCTCGGGGTGTCCTCCCCCACGACCGCCGCCGGCTTCGACCGTCGGGAAGAAGTGCTCGACCGCTACGCCGCCGCGTCGGGCCGTGACGTCGCCGACGTCGGCTACTACATGGCCTTCGGCTACTGGAAGCTGGCCTGCATCCTCCAGGGCGTCTACGCCAGGTACGTGGGAGGGGCGGGGGCCGGGGACCCCGGGAGCGTCGAGGAGTTCCCTCGGACGATCGCCCGCCTGGCCCGCACCGCGGCGGACACCCTGGAGGCGCAGTGACCCCGCCCGCCGGCGAGTCCGGTCCCGGCTACGAGGTCCACCGGACCCCGACGCTCTCGGCACCGGTGCTGGTGGTGGCCATGGAGGGCTGGGTGGACGCCGGCCTGGGGGCGGCCGCTGCGGTCACCGCGCTGATGGCCGACCCACCCTCGGAACCGGTCGTCACCTTCGACGGCGACCATTACCTGGACCAGCGGGCGCGCCGGCCGATCGCCCGGATTGTCGACGGGGTCACCACCGACCTCGACTGGCCCCGCATCCAGGTTCGCCACGGCCACGACGCCGCCGGGGCCGACCTGCTCTACCTGGTGGGACCCGAGCCGGACTTCCACTGGCGCCAGTTCGTCGACGACGTGGTCGAGCTCGCTCTCGGGTGGGGCGTCCGCATGGTGGTGGGGCTCGGGGCGTTCCCCGCCCCCGCCCCGCACACCCGCCCGGTGAAGCTGGCGGCCACCGCCCCGCCGGCCTCGTCCCAGCTCGTCGAGCGGGTGGGGGTGGTCCAAGGCGAGCTCGAGGTCCCCGCCGGCGTCCAGGCCGCCCTTGAACTGGGGTTCGGGTCGGCCGGGATCGACGCGATCAGCCTCTGGGCCCGGGTGCCCCACTACGTCTCGACCATGCCTTTCCCCGAGGCCAGCGCGGCCCTGGTGGACGGCCTGGCCGCCGTGGCGGGGCTCACCCTCGACTCCTCGGGGCTCCACGGGGCGGCCGACCGCTCCCGGCGCCAGGTGGACGACCTCATCGCCAGCAACGCCGAGCACGTGGCCATGGTGCGCAAGCTCGAGGAGAGCATCGACGCCTCCGAGGGCAACGCCCTCGGGGTGGACGAGGTGCCCTCGGGCGAGGAGATCGCCGCCGAACTGGAGCGCTTCCTGCGCGGCGAGGCCGGCTGACCCCAGGGTCCTCCGGTCGGCCGTTGGTATGGTGCCGCCCATGAAGATCGATGGCGGTATCGGGTTCGACAGGACGGGCATCGCGCGGGCGGCGAAGGCCGCCGAGGACCTCGGCTACGATGGTGCCTGGTCGGCCGAGACCAACCACGACCCCTTCATCCCTCTGGCCATCGCGGCCGGGGCCACCGAGCGGCTGACGCTGGCCACGGGCATCGCCGTGGCCTTCGCCCGCAACCCGATGAACCTGGCCATCCTGGCCAACGACGTCCAGGAGCTCTCCGGCGGCCGCTTCATCCTGGGCCTCGGCTCCCAGATCAAGCCGCACATCACCAAGCGCTACTCGATGCCCTGGTCGCACCCGGCACCGCGCCTGCGCGAGCTGATCCTGGCCATCCGAGCCATCTGGGAGTCCTGGGCCACCGGCGGCCAGCTGGCCTTCCGCGGCGAGTTCTACACCCACACCCTCATGACCCCGTTCTTCGACCCCGGTCCCAACCCCTTCGGAAATCCCAAGATCCTCCTGGCCGGGGTGGGCGAGCTCATGACCGAGGTGGCCGGGGAGGTGGCCGATGGCATGCTGGTCCACGGCTTCACCACCGAGCGCTACCTGCGTGAGGTGAGCTTGCCGGCCCTCGAGCGCGGAGCGGCCAAAGCCGGGAAGACCCGGGCCGACCTCGTCGTCTCCTTCCCCGGCTTCGTCATCGCCGGCGAGACCGACCAGGCCATGGCCGAGGCCACCAAGGCGGTGAAGGCTCAGATCGCCTTCTACGGCTCAACCCCCGCCTACCGACCCGTCCTCGACCTCCACGGGTGGGGGGACCTCCAGTCCGAGCTCAACACGCTTTCCAAGCGAGGCGAGTGGGAGGCCATGGGCGAGCTGATCGACGACGAGATGCTGGCAGCGTTCTCCGTCGTCTGCCCGCTCGACGATGTCGCCCGGCAGGTCACCGCCCGCTACGGCGACCTGGTCGACCGGTTCAGCTTCTACGCCCCCTACAACGTCGATCGCGACCAGTGGCGCCAGGTCCTCAGCGACTTCCGGCGCCTGTCGCCCACCGGCTGAGGCCGCTCGTCAGACGACCACGTTGACGAGCCGCGGAGGGCGGGCCACCACCCGCCGCGGCGTTCGGCCGTCCAGCTCCTGGACGATCCGGGACGACGCCAGGGCCAGGGCGGTGGCATCGTCCTCCCCGATCGAGGGGTCCACCTCAAGGCGAACACGCACCTTGCCGTTCACTTGGACCACGAGGGTGACGGTCTCCTCGGCCACCAGGGCTGGATCGGCTTTCGGCCAGGGCTCCGCGTGCACGGACCCCTGGCCCGTGTGCCGGCGCTCCCACAGCTCGGCGGTGACGTGCGGGCACATCGGAGCCATGAGCAGCAGCAGCGCGTCGCAGGCCTCGTCGAGCACGCCCTCGTGCGGGCCGGCGTCGGAGCGCACATAGCGCTGAAGGAGGTTGACAAGCTCCATGCAGTGGGCCACTGCCGTGTTGTAGGACCAGCGCTCGAGGTCGGCACCCACCCGGTCGATCGTGCGGTGGGTGGCCCGCCGAATCGACAGGTCGTCGGCCGATTCGTCGTCGCCGCGTTCCGCCGCGACCTCGGTGACCAGCCGCCACAAACGGTCGAGGAACCGGCCGCAGCCCTCAATCACCTGGTCGGTCTGGTCCGTCCAATCGAAGTCGTCGGCCGGGGGCCCGACGAAGAGGTGGAAGAGCCGCAGACCGTCGGCCCCCACTGACGCGTAGTACTGGGCCGGGGCCACCAGGTTGCCCTTCGACTTGGACATCTTGGTGCCGTCCATGCGGATCATGCCCTGGGTGAAGAGCCGGTGGAAGGGCTCGCGCCCGAGACCGGGGGCGAGGCCCACGTCGACGAGGGCGCGGGTGTAGAAGCGTGCGTAGAGGAGATGGAGGATGGCGTGCTCGATCCCCCCGATGTACTGGTCGACCGGCATCCAGTGGACGGCCGCCGCCGGGTCGAAGGGGACGTCGGTGCTGAACGGGTCGCAGAAGCGCAGGAAGTACCAGCTCGAGTCGACGAAGGTGTCCATGGTGTCGGTCTCGCGCTCGGCCGGCCCCCCGCAGATCGGGCAGGTGGTACGCAGGAATCCCTCGTTCGAGGCGAGGGGCGACTTCCCGGTCGGCTCGAACTCGACGTCGTCGGGTGCCAGCACGGGGAGCTGGTCCTCGGGCACCGGCACCACACCGTGGACCGGGCAGTGGACGACGGGGATCGGGCAGCCCCAGTACCGCTGCCTCGACACCAGCCAGTCCCGCAGGCGGTAGTTCACCTTGGCCGTGCCCAGTCCCTCGCGCTCGAGGAACTCGATGGCACGCGCCTTGGCGGTGGCGATGTCTAGCCCGTCGAGGAAGCCGCTGTTGATCTTCTCCCCGTCGCCGGTGTAGGCACCACCCCCGCCATCGTCCCACCCGTCCGGCGGCCGCACGGTGCGCACGATGGGCAGGCCGTAGGCCTGGGCGAAGGCCCAGTCCCGCTCGTCCTCGGCCGGCACGGCCATGATGGCCCCGGTGCCGTAGCCCATGAGGACGTAGTCGGCCACGAACACCGGCACCGGCTCACCGGTGAAGGGGTTCTGCACGTGGCTGCCGGTGAAGGCCCCCCGTTTCTCGAGGGTCCCCGGGCCGTCCGAGGTGGCCGTCCGCTCGATCTCGGACTCGGCCGCGGCACGCCGGCGGAGATCGTCGACGGCGGCGCGGTGCTCGGCGCCGGTCAGCTCGTCGACCAGCGGGTGCTCGGGGGCCACCACCGCGTAGGTCATGACGAAGCTGGTGTCAGGGCGGGTGGTGAAGACCCGCAGGGCCAGCGCGGGGCGCCCGTCGGACCCGTCGCGTCCGACGACCGGGAGGTCGAACTCGGCGCCCTCGGACCGTCCGATCCAGTTGCGCTGCATGGTCTTGACCCGCTCGGGCCACTCGAGGTCGTCGAGACCGGCCAGCAATTCGTCGGCGTAGTCGGTGATCCGGAAGAACCACTGCTCGAGGTCGCGGGTGACGACTAGGTCGCCTGAGCGCTCGCAGGTGCCGTCGGACAGCACCTGCTCGTTGGCGAGCACCGTCTGGCAACCCGGGCACCAGTTGACCGGGGCGTTGGCACGGTAGGCGAGGCCGGCGGCGAGCAGCCGCAGGAAGATCACCTGGTTCCAGCGGATGTAGGCCGGGTCGTGGCTGTGGACTTCCCGGCGCCAGTCGTAGACGGCGCCGAGGCGGGAGATGGACTCCTTCAGCTCGGCCATGCGGGACTCGGTGAACACCCGGGGGTGGGTCCCGGTCTTGATGGCCGCGTTTTCGGCTGGCAGGCCGAAGGAATCGAAGCCCAGCGGGGAGAGGACCGCCTTGCCCTGCATGGTCTGGTAGCGAACGACCAGGTCACCGAAGGTGTAGTTGCGGACGTGACCCTGGTGGGCCGGGCCCGACGGGTAGGGGTACATGCACAGGGCGTAGAAGGGTGGACGGGGGTCGTCGTTGTCGACCTCGTAGGTCCCTTCGGCCCTCCAGCGCTCCTGCCATTTCCATTCGATGGAGTCGACGTCGTAAGCCCGTGCCATTAGGCGGCGATGCTACTGCCGGCCATGAACCATTCGGCCCTGGTCGGGCCGGCGTGCGCCCGTCGGCGTGCCGACGGAGATGGCAGGTATGGCCCGTGCGCAGTGGATCGGAGTCGGTGGAATCCCGGTCGCCTGATAACGTAGGCGTCCACCCCGGGGGCGTAGCTCAGCTGGTAGAGCGCTTGACTGGCAGTCAAGAGGTTCGTGGGTTCGAGTCCCATCGCCTCCACTCGAAGTCCCAGGTCAGATAGTATCTGGCCTGGGATATTTTGCGTCTCGGAGTCGGAATGTAAGCAACCGTGTAAGCAACGCCGGCGACTTTCTACGGACGAGGACGGTTGGTCATGGCCGGAAAACGGATGAACGGTGAAGGTTCGATCTACCAACGGAAGTCAGACGGCCGATGGTTCGGCGCCGTTGTCGTAGCTGACGAAGACGGCAATCCAAAACGAAAGACCGTCAGTGCGAAGACGAAGGAGGTGGCACGTGCCAGGCTCAAGGAAGTCCTTCGCGAACTAGAACTGCTTCAAGCTGAAGGAC
>JBKQNY010000019.1:0-13439 GCA_052145775.1 Acidimicrobiales bacterium | reverse complement strand
GTCGGCGGTGACCGGCGACACGCCCCCCCAGTCGTCGATGCCCGCCTCGAGGAGGGGGGCGAGGTCGTCGGAGAGGTTGGGCGGGGCCTGCACGCGGAGGTCTGGGGGCAGGATGAGCCGGGCGGCGGCGATCGACCACACCAGCTCCTCGCTCGGGCACGGCGGGTGGCCGGCCATGGCCGTGCCCGGCTTGGGAAGGAAGTTCTGGACGATGACCTCCTGGACGTGGCCGTGGCGGCGGTGGGAGTCGGCCACGGCCACGAGGGCCTCCAGCCGGTCGGCCCGGGTTTCGCCGATGCCCACCAGGATCCCGGTGGTGAAGGGGATGGCCAGGCGGCCGGCCGCCTCGAGGGTGGCGAGGCGCCGCCCGGGGCGCTTGTCGGGGGCCCGGCGGTGGGCGGCCAGCCCCTCGGCCAGGGTCTCGACCATCATCCCCTGGCTGGCCGTCCCCGGCCGCAGCGCGGCCAGCTCTCGGCTGTCCAGGGCCCCGGCGTTGGCGTGGGGGAGGAGGCCCGTCTCCTCGAGGACGGCCCGGCAGGCGGCGGCCAGGTAGCCCACGGTCGAGTCGTGGCCGTGCTCGGCCAGCCACCGGGCGGCCGTCGGGTAGCGGATCTCCGGCCGCTCGCCGAGGGTGAAGAGGGCCTCGTGACAACCGGCGCGCTGCCCCGCCCGGGCGACCTCGAGGACCTCGTCGAGGGAGAGGTAGGGCGAGGCCAGGCGGGCCGGGGGCTTGGCGAAGGTGCAGTAGCCGCAGCGGTCCCGGCAGAGCATCGTGAGGGGGATGAAGACCTTGGGCGAGTAGGTGATGCGGGTGCCCACCGCCCGGTCGCGCACCTTGCGGGCGGCCGCCGTCAGCTCGGCGGTGGGCAGGCCGAGCAGGTCGGCGGCGACGAGGGTCACGACGGCACCCCGAGGGCCTCGGCGTCGACGAGCCAGCGGACGTCGGGGGCCCGCACCCGCGCCGCGGGGATGTCGTCGCCGGCCACCAGGCGCGCCACCGCCTCCTGCTTGGCGGCGCCCGAGACGGTGAAGACGACCCGTCGGGCCCGGGCGATGGCCGGCAGCGTCAGGGTCAGCCGGGGGTGGGGGTTGGTGCCGCCGGGGTCCTCGGTGGCCACCACCAGCCGGTCGGGGCCGGCGTCGAGCGAAGAGGCGCCGGGGAACAGGGAGGCCGTATGGCCGTCGGGGCCCATCCCCAAGTGGACCAGGTCGAGCCCGGCCCCGGCGAGGACGCCGGCCAGGATCTTGTCGTAGTCATCGGCGCACGCCTCGGGGTCACCCTCGGTGGGCATGGGGGTGAACGACCCCACCCCTCCCACCGGCTCCACCAGGGCCTCGCGCACCAGCCGCTGGTTGGCGTCGGGGTCGTCGGGCGGGACGAGCCGCTCGTCACCGAGGTAGAGGTCGACGGCCACCCAGTCGACCTCGTCCGGGGCGAGGGCGGCCAGCCGTTCGTAGCAGGCCCGGGCGAGCGGTCCGCCCGACAACACCAGGGAGAAGCGGGGGCCCGGCCGCTCGGCGAAGGCCCGCGCCACCAGGTCGGCGAAGGCCCCGGGGACGTCGTCCACCGCGCTGAGCTCGGTCAAGGGCGGAGCTCCGGGACCCGCCACACGTCGCCGGAACGCTCCAAGAGCAGGTCCGAGACGTGGGGTCCCCAGGTGCCGGCCTCGTAGAAATGGAGGCCGCCCCCGGGCTCGGACCAGGCGTTCAGGTAGGGGTCGACGATCTGCCAGGCCTGGTCCACCTCGTCGGTGCGGATGAACAGGGTGGCGTCCCCGCACATGGCGTCGTGGAGGAGCCGCGGGTAGCCGTCGGTCTCCCCGGCGTTGGCGAAGGCCTCGTCGTAGTCGAAATCCATGGCCACCGACTGGACCCGGAACGCCTCGCCCGGCACCTTGGCCCCGAAGTGGAGGCTGATGCCCTCGTTGGGCTGGATCCGCAGCACCAGGGCGTTGGGTCGGAGCTGGCGGGCGAGCTCGCCCTTGAAGGCCAGGAACGGGACGCTGTGGAACTGGAGGGCCACCTCGGTGACCCGGGCGGGGAGGCGCTTGCCGGTACGCACGTAGACGGGGACCCCCGCCCACCGCCAGTTCTCCACCCGCAGTCGCAGGGCGACGAAGGTCTCGGTCTGGCTGTCGGGGGCCACCCCCTCCTCCTGGCGGTAGCCGACGACGGGGACGCCGTCCATCACCCCCGCCGTGTACTGGGCCCGGACCGACCGGTCGACTGCCTCGTCGGTGGTCGGGACGTACACGGCCTTGAGCAGTTTCACCTTCTCGTCGCGGATGTGGTCGGCGTCCATCCCGGTGGGCGCCTCCATCAAGGTGAGGGCCAGCACCTGCATGACGTGGCCCTGGACGATGTCGCGCAGCGCCCCCGCCGTCTCGTAGAAGCCGCCGCGGTGCTCGACGCCCAGGCTCTCGGCCACCGTGATCTGGACCTGCTCGACGTAGCGCCGGTTCCACACCGGCTCGAAGATGGCGTTGGCGAACCGCAGGGCCAGCACGTTCTGGACGGTCTCTTTGCCCATGTAGTGGTCGATGCGGAAGATCTGCTCCTCGTCGAAGGCGTTGTGCACCGCCCGGTCGAGGTCGAGCGCACTGGCCAGGTCGCGGCCGTAGGGTTTCTCCACCACGATGCGGGCGAAGTCGCCGTGGTCGCCGGGGACGTTGCATCCCTCCTTGGCCAGGGCCTCGGCCACCATGGAGAAAACCGAGGGGACCGTGGCCAGGTAGTAGACGCGGTTCCCGGCGGTGTCGTACTCAAGGTCGGCCTCGGCCAGGAGGCCCTTCAGGCGGTCGAAGGTCTCGGTGGCGGCGTACTCGCCGGGGATGTAGCGGAACCGCTCCACCATGGCCGCCCAGCGGGGACCGGGGACCGGGATGCACTTGGTCGCCGTCTGTCGGAACTCCTCGTCGGTCCACTGGGTGCGGGCCACCCCGATCACCGTGAAGTTGTCGCTCAGACGGCCCCGCTCTGCCAGGTTGGCCAGGGCCGGCAGGATCTTGCGCGAGGCCAGGTCGCCCGAGGCCCCGAAGATGACCAGGACGAGCGGGGGGGTCTGCCGAGGCGGGGAGACGGCGCTCATTCACCCACCGGCGTCTTGGTCTCCATTCCCTGCTCCCCGCTCTCCAGGGTGACGGCGTGGCCGCCGAACTGGTTCCGCATGGCGGCCACCAGCTTGTTGGCGTAGGAGTCCTTGTCGCGCGAGGTGAAGCGGTTGAAGAGGGCGGCGGTGATGACCGGCGCCGGCACGGCCCGGTCGATGGCCTCGAGCGAGGTCCAGCGGCCCTCGCCCGAGTCGACGATGACCGGGGCGATCTGGTCGAAATTGGCCTCGGGTCGGGTGGCCCGCTCCACCAGCTCGAGGAGCCAGCTGCGCACCACCGAGCCGTAGCGCCAGATCGAGGCGATCTGGTGCAGGTCGAGCGAGAACTCCTCGGCCGACTGCATGATCTCGAAGCCCTCGCCGTAGGCCTGCATAAGGCCGTACTCGATCCCGTTGTGCACCATCTTCACGAAGTGGCCGGCCCCCACGGGACCCACGTGGGCGTAACCGCCCTCGGGGGCGAGGGTCACGAAGGCGGGCTCGACCACGCCCACGGCCTCCTTGGTGCCCCCCACCATGAGGCAGTATCCCTCCTTCAGGCCCCACACCCCGCCTGACGTGCCGGCGTCGACGAAGCCGACCCCTTTCTCCCTCAGGCGTGCCGCCGTGGGCGCCGCCTCCTTGTAGTTGGAGTTACCTCCGTCGACGATCACATCACCTCGCTCGAAGAGCCCGGCGAGCGCGGTGATGGTGTCGTCGGTCGGCTTGCCGGCCGGCACCATCACCCATGCGGCACGCGGCGGGGACAGCTTGGCGACCAGCTCCTCGAGGGAGGCGGCCGGCTCGGCGCCCTTGTCGGCCGCGGCCTGCCTCGCCTCGGGCGACAGGTCGAAGGCCACGACCTGGTGGCCGCCGTCGAGCAGGCGCTCGGTCATGTTGGCGCCCATCTTCCCCAGGCCCACCATGGCGATCTTCATCCCACACCCCGTTCTCTCGCGCCCGGCCGCTCAGCCGAGCGATTTGGCCTTGTCGATGCCGACTTCGAGCAGCTCGTCGAAGGATTTGGCGAACGAGCGGACGCCCTCGTCCTCCAAGGTGGCGGACACGTCTGTGAAGTCGATGCCGACGTCGGTGAGCTCGGCGAGGACGCCCGAGGCGGCCTGCGGGTCGGCATCGAGGGTCCTGGCGACGGTGCCGTGGTCGAGCAGGGCGTCGATCGTCTGGTCGGGCATGGTGTTGACGGTGTCCGGCCCGATCAGGCTGTCCACGTAGAGAAGGTCGGGGTAGGCGGGGTTCTTGGTGGACGTCGACGCCCACAGTGGCCGCTGCACCCGCGCCCCTTTGTCCGCCAGCGCCTCCCAGCGCGACCCCGAGAAGGTGGCCAGGAAGTGCTGGTAGGCCTCCTGGGCCTGGGCCACGGCGGCCCTTCCGCGCAGGGCCAGCGGCGCCGGGTCGCCCCCGGGCCCGCCGGCCAGCTCCTCCAGGCGGCGGTCGACCTCGGTGTCAACCCGGCTCACGAAGAAGGAGGCGACGCTGTGGACACTGGAGAGGTCGGTGGCGCCGGTCGCCACGAAGGTCTCCAGCCCCGAGAGGTACGCCTCCATGACCGCGTCGTAGCGGTCGAGGCCGAAGATGAGGGTGACGTTGATGCTGCGGCCCTCGCTGATGAGTTGGCGGATGGCGGGCACCCCGGCCTCGGTCCCGGGCACCTTCACCAACAGGTTGGGCCGGTCGATGCGTTCATGCAGGCTCCGGGCCGACACGATCGAGCCTTCGGTGTCGTTGGCGAGCGAAGGCGCCACCTCCAATGAGACGAAGCCGTCGGCCCCACCGCTCTCCTCGTGGAGCGGCCGCAGCACCTCGAGGGCGCCCTCGATGTCGGAGATGACCAGCTCCCAGTAGGCCTCTTCGACGGTGTGGCCGGGGACCAGGGAGCGGAACTGCTCGTCGTAGTCGGCCTCGCCGGAGATGGCCTTGGCGAAGATGGTCGGGTTGGAGGTGATCCCGCGCACCCCCTGGCCCACCATCTCGGCCAGCCGGCCCCCGGTGAGCCAGTCCCGTCGGAGGTTGTCGAGCCAGGGGCTCTGCCCTGCTTGGCGATAGAGGTCGTGCAGTTTGGTCATGGTCCCGTCCTTACCCGTCATGGGAGAGCCCGATGAGCGAGGCGGCACGCTCGGCCACGTGCTCGGCCGTGAACCCGAACTTCGCCAGCACCACCTCGCCCGGCGCCGAGGCGCCGAACGTGTCGATGGCCACCGAGGCCCCCGCGTAGCGCGACCATCCGAACGAGGTCGCGGCCTCCACGGAGAGCGTCGGGACGCCGGGCGGCAGCACCGACCGCCGATAGCCCTCGTCCTGGGACTCGAACCGGTCCCAGCTGGGCAGGGAGACGACCCGGGCCCCGACGCCCCGGGCCGCCAGCAGCGCGGCCGCCTCAAGGCACACGTGCACCTCGCTGCCCGTGCCCACCAGCACCACCTGCAGAGGCCCCCCGTCGGGGTCGGCCAGGACGTAGCCGCCCCGAGGCACCCCCTCGGCCGCCCGGTCGGCCGTGGCCTCGAGCACGGGAATGGCCTGCCGGCTCAGCACCAGGGCGGTGGGCACCTCCCCATCGACGGCCAGCCGCCAGGCTTGGGCGCACTCGTTGGCGTCGGCCGGGCGGATGAGCGAGAGCCCCGGCATGGCCCGCAGCGACGCCAGGTGCTCGATCGGCTGGTGGGTGGGGCCGTCCTGGCCCAGGCCCACCGAGTCGTGGGTCCACGAGTAGACGACGTGCATCCTGGAGAGCGCGGCCAGCCGCACGGCGCCGCGCATGTAGTCGCTGAAGCAGAAGAAGGTCCCGCCGACCGGGAGGATCCCCCCGTGGGCGGCCATGCCGGTCATCACCGCCCCCATGGCGTGCTCGCGGATGCCGAAGTAGAGCTGGCGACCGCCCGGGTACTCGGCCGACTGGGTCTGGGCGTCCTTCAGCTGCATGCCGGTGTTGCCGGTCAGGTCGGCGGCGCCGGCCACGAGGCCGGGGATGAGGTCGGCGGTGGCGGTGAGGCAGCTGTTGAGGGCATTGCGGGTGGCGACCTCGGTGCCCGACTCGAAGGAGGGGAGCTTGGCCGACCACCCCTCGAGCGCCCGGCCGGCCCAGGCCGCCTCCCAGGCGGGGCGGTCGACGTGCGAGGCGGCGAGCCGTTCCTCCCAGGCCTCGCGCCGGGAACGCCCTCTCGCACCGTGGGAGCGGTAGAGGGACAGGACTTCGTCGGGGACCCAGAAGGTCTCGTCGGGCGGCAACCCCAGGAGCTCCTTGGTGGCGCGGATCTCCTCGGGGGGGAAGGGGTCACCGTGGGCCTTGGCGGTGTCGGTCAGATGGGGGGCGGGCCAGCCGATATGCGAGCGCAGGACGATCAGCGAGGGGCGGTCGTGCACCGACATGGCCCGGCGCAGGGCGGCTTCGAGGGCGTCGGTGTCGTTGGCGACCTCGCCGACGTCGTCCACGTCCCACCCGTAGGCCCGGAACCGTCCGGGCACGTCGTCGGTGTAGCTGAGCTCGGTCGGCCCGTCGATGGTGATGTGGTTGTCGTCGTAGACGCAAATCAGCCGCCCGAGCCCGAGATGGCCGGCCAGGGAGGCCGCCTCGTGGGAGAGGCCCTCCTCGAAGCAGCCGTCACCGGCGAAGACGAAGGTGTGGTGGTCGACCAGCTCGGGTCCGAATCTGTCCCGCAGCACCCGCTCGGCGACGGCCATGCCCACCGAGTTCCCGACCCCCTGGCCGAGGGGGCCGGTCGTCACCTCGACGCCGGCGGTGTGGCGCGCCTCGGGGTGGCCGGGGGTGGCCGAGCCCCACTGGCGGAACTCCCGCAGGTCCCCGAGGGAGAGGTCGTAGCCGGTCAGGTGAAGCATCGAGTAGAGCAGGATCGAGGCGTGGCCGTTGGAGAGGACGAAGCGGTCGCGGTCGGGCCACGACGGGTCGGTGGGGTCGTAGTTCATGACCCGGGTCCACAGGACGTGGGCCAGCGGCGCCAGCGCCAGTGCGGTGCCGCTGTGGCCGGAGTCGGCGGCCCTCGGCGCGTCCAGGGCCAGGCCGCGGATAACGTTGATGGCAAGCTGCTCGAGCTCGCGGCCCTCGGGAGCGGCGGTCAGAGCGCACACGCCGTCACCCTAGCGACTCCACCGACGCCACCCCACCTAGGCTGCCCGGACATGCAGGTGCCGCCCAACTGCGACCTGACGCTCGGCATGGTGTGCCTCGACAAGTCCGAGCCGGGGCGGACGGTGTGGCGGATGACCGCCGACGAGCGGCTCGCCAACCCCGGGGGCGTCGTGCAAGGTGGATTCCTGGCGGCGTTCTGCGACTCGGCCATGGGGGCCGCCGCGGTGACGTTCGCCAGGGGCCGGCCGGTGGTGGCGGCCAACGCCGAGATCAAGGTCAGCTTCTTCGTGCCGGTGGCCGTGGGGTCGGTGCTCACCTGCGAGGCCCAGGTGGTCTCGGGGGGACGGCGGACGGCGTTTGTCGAGGCGGCCGTGACCGACGACGAGGGCACGCTCGCGGCCCGCGCCAGCTCCACCTACCTGTTCCGGGACCGCTAGGAAGCGGCCCTGTTTGCCACGGTCGGCCCCCCGGGGGAGGATTGGGGCGACCCGAGGAGTCGATTGACGCCAGGGACGTCGACCAAAGGAGCGTGGCAGATCGTGGGACTCTTCGACCGGTGGGGCGGAGAGCACGGGCACCGATCCCGCCTGCGCGAGAGCGGCGGCGATGCCGTGCAGCTGGTCATCGACTACCTGAAGCAGGAGACGGCGGCGCCCCTCCAAGGAGTCGGGCGTTACTTCGCGCTCGGCGTGGCCGGCTCGATCGCCATGAGTCTGGGCGTGGTGCTCCTACTGCTGGCACTCTTGCGCTTCCTCCAGACCGAGACCGAGACAGCCTTTTCCGGCAACCTGAGCTGGATCCCCTACCTGATCGTGACCGTCGTGGCCGTGGCGATCGCCGCCCTCTGCATCTGGCGGGTGACCAAGGGACCGGCTGCCCGCCGCCGTCCCGGGACCGAGGAAAGGGGCGCGTGATGGTGGCCAGGACGGATCAGCGGATCACCCGGGACGACCTCGAGGCGGCCTTCTCAAAGGTCGTGGGCGAGGGGGAGGCGACGGCCCGCGACGCCGTGCCCCCGGTGCTCCTCATCGCCGGAGCGGTGGCCCTGGGACTGGTGACGGTCGCCTACCTGGCCGGGCGCCGACGTGGCCGGCGCCGGTCCACCTTCCTCGAGATCCGGCGGTTCTGAACGTGAACTACCTGCTTCGTCGCCTGAGCCAGACCGGGCTCCGTCGCACCCTGGCCGGAGGGCACTGGGCGTGGCTGGCCCTGGCCCTGGCCGCCTTCGTGCTGCGGCGGGCACGTCGGCCCTTGGCCGACGTGCGGATGCTGCGCATCCGGCCGGGCGAGCGCTACGTGGTGGGACTCGTGCCACGGGGCTCCGCACCCGACGTCACCGACCCGGCGTAGTCCCCGTGGTGGCCAACCTCCGGGCGGGCGAACGCGTCCTGTTGGTCGACCCCAAGGCGCGGCGCTACCTCATCACCCTGTCCCTGGGCGCCAGCTTCCACACTCATGCGGGCATCCTGGCCCACGACGACGTGATCGGCCGGCCCGAGGGCTCGTCGGTGGCCGCCTCGACCGGTCGGGCCTTCGTCGTGCTGCGGCCCACCCTGGCCGACGTGGTCCTCAAGATGCCGAGGGGAGCCCAGGTCATCTACCCCAAGGACCTCGGCGCCATCCTCATCGCCGCCGACATCGCACCGGGCCAGCGGGTGCTCGAGGCCGGGGTCGGGTCGGGCGCCTTGTCGATGACGGTGCTTCGGGCGGGGGCGTCGGTGGTCGGCTACGAACTGCGGGAGGACTTCGCCGAGCGGGCCCAGGCCAACGTGGCGTCGCTGCTCGGGCCCGACGCCGACTTCCGGGTGGAGCTGCGCGATGTGACCCAGGGGATTCTCGAGCGCGAGCTCGACCGCGTGCTCTTGGACATGCCCGAACCCTGGCGCGTGGTGGGCCCCGCGGCGGAGGCACTGCGTCCCGGGGGAATCCTGTTGTGTTACCTGCCCACCATCAACCAAACGGCGCAGCTGCGCGAGGCCCTCGACGACAGCCCGTTCGGCCTGGCCGAGACCGTGGAGATCATGCGGCGGACCTGGCACATCGAGCCGCGCAGCGTGCGTCCGGACCAGCGCATGGTCGGCCACACCGGGTTCCTCACCACGGCCCGACTGCTCGAGCCGTGAGGCGGGTCAGTCGCGCTCTATGAAGATGCACTCCCCGGGGCACTCCTCGGACGCCTCGACCACGGCGTCTTCGAGATCCTCGGGGACCAGGGCCATGCCGGCCGACCCCCCCGGCTCGTTGCGGACGGCGTCGCCTTCCTTCACATAGGCGAGCCCGTCGTCGAGCAGGGTGAAGACTGCTGGGGCAATCTCCTCGCAGAGACCGTCCCCGGTGCAGAGATCCTGGTCGATCCAGACCTTCATTCGTTGCCTTCCTACGTTCTCTCACTCGGCCGGGACCGCGGTCCACCCGCGCCCGGCCGTGACCCCTTCCCGACTTCTGGCCTCCCAGCGTAGTACGGGCGCACCCGCCGTCGGACTCATCCCCAGGAGCGCCGGCACGGTCCGCGTACCGTCACGCAGGCCGGTATGGTGACCAGCGGTTGGCAGCGCAGGAGGTGAGTCCGACGGCAGATCTTGAAGAGGACGAGGCCAGCGCAGAAATCGAGGCCCTGCACGCCCGCCTCCTCGAGGCTGAGGAGGAGGTCAACGCTCTGCGTCGGCGGCTCCAGGAGAGCCCCGGCCGGGTGCAGGCGCTCGAGGAGCGTCTGCTCGAGACCAAGGGCCAGCTGGCCCATGCCGTCTCCCAGAACGAGAAGCTGACCTTCACCCTGCAACAGGCCAAGGAACAGCTGGCCGCGCTGCGGGAGGAGGTGGAGAAGCTCACCCAGCCGCCGGCCGCCTACGGCACCTACCTCGGGCTCAACGACGACGGCACCGTCGACGTGTTCTCTGGGGGGCGCAAGATGCGCGTGGCCCTCCACCCCGACATCGACCCCGGCGTGATCCGCAAGGGCAACGAGGTGGTGCTGAACGAGTCGCTCAACGTGGTGCTGGTGCGCGACGGGGAGCAGGCCGGCGAGGTCGTGACGCTGAAGGAGATGCTGGAGGACGGCCGCCGGGCCATCGTCTTCGCCCGGGCCGACGAGGAGCGGGTGGCCGAGCTCTCCGAGGAGCTGCTCGGCGTCCACCTGCGCACCGGGGACACGGTGCTCATGGACGTGCGCACGCAGCTCCTGATCGAGAAGCTGCCGCGCCCGGAGGTGGACGACCTCATCTTGGAGGAGGTCCCCGACATCACCTACGCCGACGTAGGGGGGCTCGACACCCAGATCGAGGCCATCACCGACGCGGTCGAGCTGCCGTACCTGCACCGCACGCTGTTCGGCGCCTACAAGCTGCCCGCGCCCAAGGGCATCCTCCTCTACGGGCCTCCGGGCTGCGGCAAGACGCTCATCGCCAAGGCCGTGGCCAATTCCCTGGCCAAGAAGGTGGCCGAGGTGACCGGCAACGCCAATGTCCGCAGCTACTTCTTGAACATCAAGGGGCCCGAGCTGCTCAACAAGTACGTGGGCGAGACCGAGCGCCAGATCCGCCTGGTCTTCCAGCGGGCCCGGGAGAAGGCGGAGGAGGGCGTCCCCGTCATCGTCTTCTTCGACGAGATGGACTCGCTGTTCCGCACCCGGGGCACCGGCATCAGCTCGGACATGGAGTCCACCATCGTCCCCCAGCTCCTCGCCGAGATCGACGGGGTGGAGGCGCTGCGCGACGTGATCGTGATCGGGGCCTCGAACCGCGAGGACCTGATCGACCCGGCCATCCTGCGGCCGGGCCGGCTCGACGTGAAGATCAAGGTGGAGCGGCCCGACGAGGAGGCGGCGGCGCAGATCTTCTCGCGCTACCTCACCGCGGACATCCCGCTCGAACGGGCCGAGGTCGACCGGTTCGGTGGGGGGGAGGCGGAAAAGGCCGCCCAGGCCATGATCGAGTCGACGGTGGCCGAGATGTACCGGGCCGACGACGAGAACCGCTTCTTGGAGGTCACCTACCAGAACGGCGACAAGGAGATCCTCTTCTACCGCGACTTCGCCTCGGGGGCGATGATCGAGAACATCGTGCGGCGGGCCAAGAAGCTGGCCATCAAGCGGGAGATCGCCGGCGAGGGCAAGGGCATCCGCACCGATGACCTGCTCGAGTCGATCCGCCAGGAGTACAAGGAGAACGAGGACCTCCCCAACACGACCAACCCCGACGACTGGGCACGGATCTCAGGCAAGAAGGGGGAGCGGATCGTCTATGTGCGGACCCTGCTCAGCGAGGACCGCGACATCAAGGGAGGCCGCTCGATCGAGCGGGTCGGCACCGGTCAGTACCTCTGAGCGGGTCGGGGGGTAGGGTCAGCCCATGGCCATCCCCAAGGTCTGCGGGATCGAGACCGAGTACGGCATCCACACGGTCGGCGGCGACGGGAACCCCATCGCCGCCTCCTCGGTGCTGGTGAACGCGTACATCGCCCACGCCGACCGCCGGACCCGCTGGGATTTCGAGGACGAGAGCCCCGGCAAGGACGCCCGCGGCTACGCCCGTGAGGACGCCCTGCCCCCGATGGTCGAGACCCATCTGGCCAACACGGTGCTCACCAACGGTGCCCGCTTCTACGTCGACCACGCCCACCCCGAGTACTCGACTCCCGAGTGCGGCACGCCGCTCGAGCTCGTCACCCACGACAAGGCGGGAGAGGAAGTGCTTCGGCGGTCGATGACCGCCGCCGCGGCCATGTTCCCCGACAGCCCGGCGGTCGTCGTGTACAAGAACAACTCCGACGGCAAGGGCAACTCCTACGGCTGCCACGAGAACTACCTCATGGACCGGGCCGTCCCCTTCGCGCAGGTGATCAGCGGGGTGGTGCCGCACTTCGTCACCCGCCAGGTGTACGCCGGCGCGGGGAAGGTGGGGACCGAGACCGGGGCGCTCGACCGCGACCAGGTCGCCTTCCAGATCTCCCAGCGGGCCGAGTTCTTCGAGGAGACGGTGGGCCTCGAGACGACGCTGAAGCGGCCCATCGTCAACACCCGGGACGAGCCCCATGCCGACCCCAGCCGATTCCGGCGGCTCCACGTCATCGTGGGCGACGCCAACCTGTCGGAGGTGGCCACCATGCTCAAGGTGGGGACCACCGCCCTGGTGCTGGCCATGGTGGAGGACGCCATGCTGCCGCCGCGCGACCTCTCGCTGGCCGACCCGGTCCGGGCCATCCACCGGGTCTCGGCCGACCTCACCCTCTCCCGGCCGCTCGAGCGGGCCGACGGCTCGACGGCCACGGCGCTGGAGATCCAGTGGGACCTGCTCAGCGCGGCCCGCAAGTACGCCGAGGAGCGCGGGCTGTCAGTGCTGGGCGACGAGACGGAGGGCGAGGAGGTGCTCGACCGTTGGGAGCAGGTCCTCCACGGCCTCGAGACCGACCCCTCGACCCTGGCGCGCCAGCTCGACTGGGTGGCCAAGCATCAGCTGATGGTGGCCTACCAGGAGCGCCACGGCTGCGGGTTCGACGACGACCGCGTGGCCGCCCTGGACCTGCAGTACCACGACCTTCGACCCGAGCGCTCGCTGTACGCGCGCCTGGGCATGGAGCGGCTGGTCGACGACGAGGCGGTCGCAGAGGCGGTGACCGTCCCTCCCCGCGACACCCGGGCCTGGTTCCGGGGCCAGTGCCTGGCCAGGTGGCCTGACGCAGTGGTGACCGCCAACTGGGACTCGCTCGTCTTCGACCTGGGTACGGACCCGCTGCGGCGCGTCCCTATGATGGACCCTCTGAAGGGGACGGCCGATCACACCGAGGCACTGCTGGACGCGAGCGCCAGCCCGACGGACCTCCTGGAACGGCTGACCTCGTGAAGGAAAGAGGACATGGCAGAACGTGAGCTGAAGAAGAAGACCGCAACCGAGCGGGTCGAGGAGCCGGTCGCCGAGGAGGCGCCGGCCGGGTCCGAGCGCGGCGAGAAGCTCAAGGCGGAGCTGGACGACCTGCTGGACGAGATCGACGAGGTGCTGGAGGACAACGCGGAGGAGTTCGTCCGCAACTACGTCCAGAAGGGCGGGCAGTAGCCCCACCGTGGCCCTCCCGCTCTTCCCTCCGACCGAGGACCCCGGACCCGACTTCGTCAGCCTGCTGCGGCGGACGGGGCTGCCGACGGTTGCCGCGGACTCACTCCCGAGCGTCCCCCATGCCACCACCGTGGTCGCCCTGCGCTTCACCGACGGGGTGGTCATGGCCGGCGACCGCCGGGCCACCGAGGGCCACGCCATC
>JBKQNY010000018.1:0-6404 GCA_052145775.1 Acidimicrobiales bacterium | reverse complement strand
CACGGCAAGACGCTCCTGCTCGACCGCATCCGCTCCACCGACGTGGTGGCTGGCGAGGCCGGCGGGATCACCCAGCACATCGGCGCCTACCAGGTGACCTGGCGGGACCAGCTGATCACCTTCATCGGCACCCCCGGCCACGCCGCCTTCACCGCCATGCGGGCGCGGGGAGCCGACATCACCGACATCGTGGTGCTGGTGGTGGCGGCCGACGACGGCGTCATGCCCCAGACGGTCGAGGCCATCGACCACGCCCGGGCGGCCGACGTGCCGATCATCGTGGCCGTCAACAAGATGGACCGTCCCGACGCCAACCCCGAGCGGGTCCTCCAGCAGCTCTCCGAGCGCTCCCTGGTCCCCGAGGCCTGGGGCGGCGACACGATCACGGTGGAGGTCTCGGCCCTCCAGGGGACCGGGATCGACGACCTGCTCGAGCAGATCACCCTGGTGGCCGAGGTCGAGGAGCTGCGGGCCACCCCCGAGGGCCGGGCGCGGGGCACCGTCCTCGAGGCCAACCTGGAGGACGGGCGCGGCCCGGTGGCGACGGTGATCGTGGAGAGCGGCACCCTGCGGGTGGGCGATCCGGCGGTGGCCGGCGCCGCCTGGGGGAAGGTGAAGGCGCTCGTCGACGACCACGGCGACCACGTGAAGGAGGCACTGCCCTCCATGCCGGTGCAGGTGCTCGGCTTCTCCGAGCCGCCGCAGGCCGGCGACGAGCTGCGGGTGGCCAAAGACCAGGCCACGGCCCGCACCCTGGGCGAGGCCCGGGCGCAGCGGTTCCGCCTCTCGGGGCACCTCCCGGTGGCCTCGGCGGCCACGGGGGCCAAGCTCGAGGACCTCTTCGAGCAGATCCAGCGGGGCGAGACGGCCACCTTGAACCTGGTCTTGAAGGCAGACGTCCAGGGGTCCCTCGAGGCGGTGAGCGAGAGCCTGCGCAAGCTCGAGCGCGAGGACGTGAAGCTCAGCTTCGTGCACCGCGGCGTCGGCGGCGTGACCGAGAACGACGTGCAGCTGGCACGGGCGTCGAATGCCACCATCATCGGCTTCAACGTGCGGCCGGACCGCCGCGCCCGGGAGATGGCCGAGGCCAACGACGTCGAGGTCCGCACCTACGAGATCATCTACAAGCTGCTCGAGGACATCGAGGCGGCCCTCCTCGGCCTGCTCGCCCCCGAGTACGAGGAGGTGGTCACCGGCGAGGCGGAGGTCCGCCAGGTCTTCCGCATTCCCCGGGTGGGCGCGGTGGCCGGCTGCTACGTGCGGGAGGGCAGCATCACCCGCGGCTCGAAGGTACGGTTCCTGCGCGACGGCGCGGTCATCTGGAAGGGGACCATCACGTCGCTGCGTCGCTTCAAGGACGACGTCCGCGAGGTGCAGACGGGATTCGAGTGCGGCATCGGCCTCTCCGACTACCAGGACCTGAAGGAGGGCGACATCATCGAGACCTTCGAGGAGCGAGAGGTCCCGAGGACCTGAGGGCCGGACGGCGGGGCGATGGCTAGCGGACGCCACCACGGGGCCCGGGCCGCCGGCGGGGCGGCACCCTACCCACGCGCCCTGCGGGTGAACGAGGTACTCCGCCAGGTGGTGGCCGAGGAACTCGAGCGGCTGGCCGACGCCGACGAGCGGCTGCGCCTGGTCACCGTCACCTCGGTAGACACCTCGGCCGACCTTCGCCACGCCGAGATCTACGTGGGGACGCTCTCGGACGACGCCGCCGAGGCCCTCGAGGAGCGCAGGGCACAGCTCCAGCGGGCGGTCGGGCGCCAGGTGCGCATGAAGCGCACCCCGCGCCTCTCCTTCTCCCCGGACCCGGCCGTCGAGGCCGGCCAGCGGGTGGAGGAGGTGCTGCGCCGCCTGCACGCCGAGGGCGGCGGGCGGGAGGGCCCCGGCGCGGGGGACGTGGGGTGAGCCGGTCCTCGGCCTCCGACCGCACCGGCCTGGTGGTGGTGGACAAGGAGGCCGGGTGGACCTCCCACGACGTGGTGGCGCGGGTGCGCAAGGTGTTCGGCCAGCGTCGGGTGGGCCACGCCGGCACCCTGGACCCCGACGCCACCGGCGTCCTTTTGGTGGGGATGGGCCGGGCCACCCGGCTCCTGCGGTTCCTCACCGCGTGTGAGAAGACCTACATCGGCGAGGTGGTGCTCGGGACGGCAACCCACACCCTCGACGCCTCGGGCGAGGTCATTGGCACCTGGGACATGACCGGGGTCACGCTTGACCAGGCGCGGGCCGCCGCCGCCGAGCTGACCGGCGAGATCGAGCAGGTCCCCCCGATGGTCTCGGCGGTGAAGGTGGACGGGCGCCGGCTCCACGCGCTCGCCCGCGAGGGTGTCGAGGTCGAGCGGGCGCCCCGGCCGGTCACCGTGCAGCGGTTCGACCTCGCGGCAACCGACGTGCCCGGGGTCTTCTCGCTCGCCGTCACCTGCTCGTCGGGAACGTTCGTGCGCGTGCTCGCCGCCGACCTGGGGACCCTCCTCGGTGGCGGGGCCCACCTGCGCAACCTGCGGCGGACGGCGGTGGGCTCGTTCACCGAGGCCGAGGCGCACCTGTTGGCGGACCTCGGTCCCGGCGACCTGCTCACCCCGGTCGAGGCGTTGCGCGACCTCGAGGCCCTCGGCGTCACCGAGGAGGTGGCCCGGTTGGTGGGCCACGGCCTGCCCGTGGACCGCGTCCCGCTGGGGGCCTCCGGCCCCGGCCCCTTCGCCCTCCTCGACGGGGGCGGGCGGCTGCTTGCCGTCTACGAGGCAACCGACACCGACCGCCTGCGGCCGGCGGTGGTGCTCGGCGCGTAGTGGGCGGGCGGGGCACCGGCCGCCGTCTATCCTCCCAAGCGATGCAGGTCCTCCGGCCCGACCAGTCGAGCCCGCCGGACGGGGGGACCGCCGTGACCATCGGCGCCTACGACGGCGTCCACCTCGGCCACCGGCACCTCCTCTCGCAGCTGGCGGAGCGCGCCGCCGAGCGCGGGCTGCGCGACGCCGTGGTCACCTTCGACCGCCACCCGGCCACCGTGGTGCGCCCCGAGTCGGCCCCCCCACTGCTGACCGACCTCGACCAGAAGCTCGAGCTGCTGGAGGAGTGCGGGGTCGACCTGGTGCTGGTGGTCCCCTTCGACCGGGACCGGGCCGACGAGACGCCCGAGGAGTTCGTCTCCGAGGTGCTGGTGGGGGACCTGGGGGCCCGGCTGGTGGTCGTCGGGGTCGACTTCCACTTCGGCCACGGCCGCAAGGGCAACGTGGCCCTCCTCACCGAGCTGGGGGCGGCCGACGGCTTCGAGGTCGAGGGCGTCGACCTGGCGGCCCGGGGCGACGCCGCCATCTCCTCCACCCGCATCCGGACCCTGGTGGCCGAGGGGGACGCGGCCGGGGCCGCGGCGCTCCTGGGCCGGCCCCACCAGGTGCGCGGGCCCGTGGTCCACGGCGACGGGAGGGGCCGGGCCGAGCTCGGGTTCCCCACGGCCAACGTGGCGGTGCCGTCCGGGATCGCCCTGCCCGGCATCGGGAGCTACGTCGGGTGGTACACGAGGCCCGACGGGACCACCCACCCCGCGGCCATCTCGGTGGGGCGGCGCCCCACCTTCTACGACGCCGCCGACGACCCCCCCGCCCCCCTGGTCGAGGCGTACATCCTGGACTTCGACGCCGACCTCTACGGCGAGGAGGGCCGGGTCTCCTTCGTCGAGCGGCTGCGGGGGGAGGTGCGCTTCGAACGGGTCTCGGACCTCGTCGACCAGATGCACCGCGACGTGGCGCAGGCCCGGGCCGTGCTCGGCGGGGACCGACCGGACCCGGGGACCTGACCAGGGCCCGATCGGGCACCGGCGCCCCCCACCTGCTACCATCTGCGTGCTCGGGGCACGTCCCCGATCGCCGGGGCGACGCTCCGGCCCCGCCCGGTGTGCGGGGAGCCCGCTGGGCGCCGCCCCCGGGCACTTCCAGAGTCCCACCGGCCCCCGACCGTGAAGGTTGCCCCGTAGATGCCCGAGAAGCAGGCCATCATCACCGAGCACCGGCTGCACGACACCGACACCGGCTCGTCCGAGGTCCAGATCGCGCTGCTGACCGACCGGATCACGTCGCTCACCGAGCACCTAAAGACCCACCAGGGCGATCACCACACCCGCCGGGGGCTGATGAAGATCATCGGGCGCCGGCGGCGCCTGCTGGACTACGTGCGCGACAACGACGTCGAGCGCTACCGCGCCATCATCGGCCGCCTCGGCATCCGCCGCTGACAACGTAAGAGAAAGGACCTCCGCCCGGCCGGATCGGCCGGGCGGTCGCATTGCCAGACGGGCACGCCGGAAGGTCGGCTGCCAGTCGCCGGTCACCTCAACGAGGTGGTCGACCACTGGGAACCGGCTCCGGGTGCCCCCAGACACCAAGGAGCACCATGGCTGACGCCATCGCAGTGTCGGCGCCGATCAGCGGCACCGACCGAACCATGTCCCTCGAGACCGGCAAGCTGGCCCAGCTGGCCGACGGCGCCGTGTTGGCCCGGATCGGGGACACCGTCCTCCTGGCCACGGCCACCGCGGCCCGCTCGGTCAAGGAGGGGACGGACTTCTTCCCCCTCACCGTCGACATCGAAGAGCGCGCCTATGCCGCCGGCAAGATCCCCGGCTCGTTCTTCCGCCGGGAGGGCAAGGCGTCCGACCAGGCCATCTTGACCTGCCGGCTGATCGACCGCCCGCTGCGGCCGTCGTTCCCCTCGGGCTTCCGCAACGAGGTCCACATCGTCGGGACCATCTTCGGGGCCGACCAGGTGAACCCCCACGACGTGCTGGCCATCAACGCGGCCTCGGCCGCCCTCATGCTCTCGGGCATCCCCTTCGAGGGACCGATCGGCGCCGTGCGCATCGCCTACTCCACCGAGGGGACCTGGATCCCCCACCCCACCTACCAGGAGGGCGACGAGTCCACCTTCGAGCTGGTGGTGGCCGGGCGGGCCCTCTCCGACGACGAGCAGGCCGAGGTGGCCATCATGATGGTCGAGGCCGGCGGCACCGAGCGGTCGTGGGCCTACTACGAGGACGGCGCCCCCAAGGTCACCGAGGAGGTGCTGGCCGAGGGTCTCGAGGCGGCCAAGACCTGGATCCGCGAGTCGATCAACCTCCAGCGGCGCCTGGTCGAGGCGGTGGTGGCCGAGAAGGGCGCCATCGCGACGATCGAGTTCTCCACCTTCTCGGACTACGGCGACGACGTCTTCGCCCGGGTCGAGGCGGTCGGCACCGAGAGGGTGGCCGCCGCCAACCGCATCGCCGACAAGGCCAGCCGCAACGAGGCCAGCGACAAGGCCACCGCCGAGATCATGGCCGAGCTCTCGGGCGAGTTCGAGGGCCGCGAGCGCGAGATCAAGGCGGCCGTGCGCTCGCTCACCAAGAAGCTGGTGCGGGCCCGCATCGTGAGCGACGGGGTCCGCATCGACGGCCGGGGCACGGCCGACATCCGGCCGCTGTCGGCCGAGATCGACCTCTTCCCGACGGCCCACGGCTCGGCCCTCTTCCAGCGCGGCGAGACCCAGGTCCTCAACGTCACCACCCTGGGCATGCCCCGGATGGACCAGATGCTCGACACGATCAGCCCCGACGAGTCGAAGCGCTACATGCACCACTACAACTTCCCGCCGTTCTCCACCGGCGAGACCGGCTTCATGCGGGGCCCCAAGCGCCGCGAGATCGGCCACGGCCTCCTGGCGGAGCGGGCGCTACTGCCGGTGGTGCCCCCCAAGGAGGAGTTCCCCTACGCGCTGCGGCTCGTCTCCGACGTGCTGGCCTCCAACGGCTCGACCTCGATGGCCTCGGTCTGCGGGTCGACGCTGTCGCTCATGGCGGCCGGGGTGCCCATCAAGGCGCCGGTGGCCGGCATCGCCATGGGACTCGTCTACGACGGCGGCCGGTACGTCACCTTGACCGACATCCTGGGCGCCGAGGACGCCTTCGGGGACATGGACTTCAAGGTGGCCGGGACCGCCGAGGCCGTGACCGCCCTCCAGCTCGACACCAAGATCGACGGCCTCCCGGCCGACGTGCTCGCCCAGGCCCTCCTCCAGGCCAAGGAGGCCCGCCTCAAGATCCTGGACGTGATGCGCGGGGCCATCGCCGAGCCGCGGACCGAGGTGGCGGCCAGCGCCCCCAAGATCGTCTCGATGGAGATCCCCATCGACAAGATCGGCGAGGTGATCGGGCCCAAGGGCAAGGTCATCAACACGCTGCAGCAGGAGACCGGGGCCGACATCGCCGTCGACGACGACGGCATGGTGGGCACGGTCACCTTCGGGGCCAAGGACTCCTCGGCGGTCGAGGAGGCACGGCGGAGGATCTCGCTCATCCTCGACCCGCCCACGGCCGACGTGGGCGCCGTCTACCAGGGCAAGGTGGTCAACGTCACCAAGTTCGGGGC
>JBKQNY010000017.1:0-12175 GCA_052145775.1 Acidimicrobiales bacterium | reverse complement strand
CAGGGCTCGAGGGTGGTGTAGAGGGTGGCGCCCTCGGCGCCGGCCCCGGCACGGGCGAGGGCCACCACCTCGGCATGGGGACCCCCGGGCGGCTCGGTCGCCCCCTCGTGGAGCCGGCCGTCGGGCGACACCACCACGCAGCCGACCCACGGGTTGGGCGCGGTGGCCCCCCGGACGCCGGCGGCCAGGGCGAGGGCCCGGGCCATGTGCGCCTCGTCTGACTGGTCGGCCACTGGGTGCTCCCTTCTCCCCTCATACTAGAACGCGTTTCATTTTCTGTCCAGACCCGCTGGTCACGGGGGCGGGCCGTTTCCCCGGGTCCGGTGGCGGGCGCCGGGTCAGGCGGCGGCGGCGAGGGCGGAGCGGCGGATGGCCTCGGCGGCCTCCCAGGGCCGGTCGCTCCCGAAGACGGCCGACCCGGCCACCAGCACGTTGGCCCCGGCGGCGGCGGCCCGGGGCGCGGTGTCGGCGTCGATGCCCCCGTCGACCTCGAGGTCGACCCGTCCGGTGAGCCCCCGCAGCTCGAGCGCCCGGCGCACCTGGCTCACCTTGGGCAGCATCTCGGCCATGAACGCCTGGCCGCCGAAGCCGGGGAAGACCGTCATGCACAGGACGAGGTCGACCCGGTCCAGATGGGGCTCGAGGGCCTCGAAGGGCGTGTCGGGGTTGGCGGCCAGCCCGACCCTCAGCCCCAGCCGTCGGGCCTCGGCCACCAGCTCGTCGGTCCGGCCCACCTCGACGTGGACCGTGCAGCCGTCGGCCCCGGCCCGGGCGAACGCCTCGAGGTAGTCGCCGGGGTCGGTCATCATGAGGTGGCAGTCGAAGTAGAGGCCCGAGTGGCGGCGCAGTGACGCCACCACCGGGGGTCCGACGGTGAGGTTGGGCACGAAGTGGCCGTCCATCACGTCGACGTGCAGCCAGTCAGCGGCCGCGGAGACCTCCCCCACCGCCTCGGCCAGCCCCCCGAAGTCGGCCGACAGCAGCGACGGCGCCACCTTGAGCGCCCCGGGGACCCCCGGACTGGTGTGCACGGCCCGAGCTTAGGAGACCGCACCGCAGGCCGGCGACGGATCCGTCGCCCGCACCGCCCCGCACCGCCCGGTGCGGCGCGGCCGGGGCGGCCCCGATCGTCCCCCATCAGGGGAACCGGGCCCAGCAGAGGATCCGGGGGAAGGCGTAGAAGTAGGGGCGCCGGTCCCCCAGCACCTCCAAGAGCCGCCGGCGGTACCGGGCCACGAAGGCCTCGTAGGCGGCGGGCTCGAGTCGCGCCCGGTAGGGGGTGAGGGCGGTGCCGGCCACCCAGTCCACCACCGCCTCGGTCGACGCCAGGCGGTGACCGTAGACCTGGAGGCGGACGTGGAGCTCGGCGGCGCCCAGCTCGTCGAGCAGCTCGGCGTAGCGCCCGGGGGCCAGCACCGCGCCGGCGCGGTCCTCGACCGGGCCGGCGGCGGCGATTGCCGGCTCGGCCGCCACCTCCCGGGCCAGCACGTGGGAGGGGTGGCCGAAGTTGGCCGGCACCCCGAAGGCGAGCTGCCCCCCGGGGCCGATCCCCCGGCGCAGCCGGCCGAGGAGGGCCGGGTGGTCGCCCACCCAGTGCAGCGAGGCGTTGGCGAAGACCAGGTCGACCGCCGGGCCGGTCCATGCGGCCAGGTCGCCCGGCACGAAGGCGAGCCCCGGCACGTCCCGGGGGGCCCGGGCCAGCATCTCGGGCGAGCTGTCGATGCCGATGGTGGCCGAGGCGCCGAGGGACCGGTGCAGCTCGGCCGTGAGCCGGCCGGTGCCGCAGCCGAGGTCGACCGCCGTCCCGCCGTCGAGCGGGGCGCAGAGGGCGAGCAGGTCGAAGAAGGGCTGGGCGCGCTCGGCCTCGAACCGGTCGTAGAGGGCGGGGTCCCAGCTCACAGCCGCTCCCCCGGCTGCAGGCGGGCGCCACGCCGCCAGTCGGCGGCGTCCATGGGCCTGCCCCCCTCGGGCTGGACGCGCCGCAGGCGGAGCCCGCCGGCGCCCGTGGCCACGGTCTCTGCGACCACCGTCCCGGGGGCGCCCCCCGGCGGGGTGGTCACCACCTCGGCGGCGAGCACCCCGAGCCGCCGGCCCCGGAAGGTGGTCCAGGCCCGGCCCAGGCGCACCACCCGGAGCAGCTCGTCGGCCGGGCGCTCCCAGTGCAGCTCGAGGTCGGCCGGGGTGACCTTCTCGGCGTAGGTGGGCTCGCCCTCCTGGGGCACCGGGGCGGGGAGGGGCCCCGACAAGAGCTCCACCAGCAGCGCGCTCCCCACCTCGACCAGCCGTCCCCGCAGCTGCTCGGCCGTCTCCCCCTCGACCACGGCCACCTCGCGGCGGGCGTAGACCGGGCCGGTGTCGAGGCCGGCCTCGAGGGCCATCAGCGACACCCCGGTCACCGGGTCGCCGGCCAGGATGGCCCGCTCGACCGGGGCCGCCCCCCGCCAGCGGGGCAGGAGGGAGAAGTGGACGTTCACCATCGGCACCGCCTCGAGCAGCCCGGCCGGGACGATCCGGCCGTAGGCCACGACCACCCCCAGCGCCACCCCGGCCCCGGCCACCCGCCCGATGTCGTCGGTGACCGGGAGGCCCAGCTCGGTGGCCGCCTTCTTCACCGGGCTGGGCGTGGTGGCCGGCCCCCTCGCCCGCCGTCGGTCGGGCCGGGTGACCACCAGGGCCACCTCGTGGCCCGCGGCGACCAGGGCCCGCAGCGGGGGGACGGCCGCCTCGGGGGTGCCGAGGTAGGCGAGGCGGGTCACCGGTCCGCGCGGGGCACGGGGGCGGCGGGCCCTAGATGCGGGTCAGGCCGTCGGGGTCCTCGGCCAGGACCCGGGTGCGCAGGAGCCGGCGGGCCTCCCGGCGCTGGTCGTCGTCGAGCCGCTCGACCAACAAGATGCCGTCGAGGTGGTCGAGCTCGTGCTGGAAGACCCGGCCCTCCAGGGTGTTGGCCTCGATCGAGACCTCGTTGCCGTCGAGGTCGAGGCCGACCAGGTGGACCAGGTCGGGCCGGACGATCGGCCAGCTGAGGCCGGGCACCGACAGGCACCCCTCCTCATAGGTCCACTCGCCCGAGGTCTCGACGATGCACGGGTTGATCACCGTGCGCGGCCCGTCGCCCACGTCGTAGACGAAGACCCGGCGCTGGACCCCCACCTGGTTGGCGGCCAGGCCGGTCCCCGGCGCGTCGTACATGGTGTCGAGCATGTCCGACACCAGGCGCGCCACGCGGCCGTCGATCTCGTCCACCTCGCTGGCCCGCTGCGTGAGCACGGGGTCGCCGTAGCGGCGGATGGGCAGCATCCCGCCATTCTAGGGTCAGAGGTCGACCGGATCGACGGTGACCCGGAGCCCGGCCGCCGGCCGCGGGGCGGCGGCCAGGGCGTCACAGAGGGTGAGGTGGTCGGGCGCCCGCAGGAGCCACCGGCCGTCGCCGAGGTCCGCACCCCCGAGCGGCCGGCAGAACTCGGCGGCCCCCTCCCCCGTCGCCACGGCCAGCGCCGAGAAGGGCGGCAGGTCGAGCTGGCGCCGCAGCGCCGACTCGTCGAGGAGCCCGGGGTCGCCCCCGACGGCCGCGGCGAGCACCTCGTGGTCGGGCAGGCGGGTCTGGACCAGCACCACCCCCGACCCCTCGTTCCCCCGTCCCCCCACCAGCCGGCCGGCCCGGGCCAGGAGGGCCAGTGCCTGCTCGGCGGCGGAGAAGCGGGGGGCGAGCAGGTGCTGGTCGAAGTCCAAGAAGACCACGGCCGCCGCCCGGCGCACCCGGTGCAGCACCGCCTCGGTACCGACGGTGACCGCGGTGTCGGGGACCTCGGCCCGCGGCCCGGCCACCTCGCCCACCGGCTCCCCCAGGAGCGCCTCGAGCTCGTCGCGGACCATGGCCACCCCCTGGCGCAGGACCTTCATGCGGGTGGCCCCGCAGCCGGCGCAGACCACCGGGCGCACCGAGCCGCACCCGCGGCAGGCGAGGCGGTCGGCGGTCTCTTCGACCGGGCGGCCGCAGCGCTCGCAACGGGCCAGCTCGCCGCACGCGGCGCAGGCCAGCAGGCGGGCCCGGCCCGTGCGGTTGAGCACGCAGACCAGCGGGCGCAGGTCGAGCCGGGCCAGCTCCTCGGAGAGGATGCCGGTGCGGGGGTCCGCCCCGCGGCGGTCCACCACCGACACCGCGGGCCAGCCGGAGGCCTCGGCCGCCCGGGGCGGCACCGAGACCGGCCAGCGGGCGACCTGCACCGCCGTCGGGCAGGGCGACAGGGCCAAGAACGGCGCGCCGTCGCGGGTCGCCCGTTCGGCCAGCACCTCGACCGCGTCCCAGCGGTGGCGGTAGGCCTCGTCGTGCGCGTCGACCACCACGGCCGCGCCGAGCTTGGGGACCGGGGCCCAGGCGGCGGTGCGCGACCCCACCACGACCGGCCAGCCGGCCGCCGCCTCAGCCCAGCGCCCGGCCACGGCGATCCCCCGCCGCACCAGGCGCGCCGTCATCCGCTCGGCCCACCCGACGCTCGGCACCAGCACCACCACCGTGCCCGGCCCGGCGGCCGAGACCGCCTCGAGCACCGCCGGCAGCGGGTCGTCCGCCGGTGGGAGGCGCCGCAGCCCGGCGTTGGCCGCCGCCGCCGGCCGCGGGGCCGCTGCTGGTGGTTCGGGCAGGGCCCGCACGTTGCGCTCGGGGGAGGCGGCCCGCAGCAGGGTGGCCACCGGCACCGCCCAACGCCAGGCCGCCCACTCGGCCAGCCCGATCACCTGCGCCGGGGGGCCTTGTCCGGAGACCGCGGTCAGCGGGCGGGGTTCCACCCCCTCGGGCGGCTCGACCCCGGTCTCCACCACCCAGCCCCCGACCGCCCGGCCGTGGAGGCGGATCCGCACGCGGGTCCCGACCTCGAGCGGCACCTCAGCGCGGTAGTCGAACCGCTTGGCCACCGCCGGCACGTCCGGCAGGACGCGGACGACGCTCAGAGGCCCAGAGCCCGCCGAAGGTCGTCGACCCGCGGGGTGGCCTCCCAGGTGAACTCCTTGTCGTTGCGGCCGAAGTGGCCGTAGGCGGCGGTGCGGCGGTAGATCGGCCGCCGCAAATCCAGGTCCCTGATGATGGCCGCCGGGCGCAGGTCGAACAGCTCGCGGACCTCCTCGGCGATGCGCGTCGGGTCGACCGACTCGGTGCCGAACGTCTCGACCAGGAGCGAGACCGGGTGGGCCACCCCGTTGGCGTTGGCCACCTGGATCTCGCAGGGGCGGGCGGCGCCGGACGCCACCACGTGCTTGGCCACCCAGCGCGCCGCGTAGGCCGCCGAGCGGTCGACCTTGGAGGGGTCCTTGCCCGAGAACGCTCCTCCGCCGTGGCGGGCCATGCCGCCGTAGGTGTCCACGATGATCTTGCGGCCGGTGAGCCCGGTGTCGGCGTGGGGCCCGCCCAGCTCGAAGGTGCCGGTCGGGTTGGCCAGGACCCGCAGGCCCGAGGTGTCGAGGTCGGTCGGCAGGAGCGGGTGGATCACGTGCTCGCGCAGGTCAGGGAGGAGCAGCGTCTCGAGGTCGATCCCGGGCTGATGCTGGGTGGAGATGAGCACGGTGTCGATGGAGACCGGGCGGCCGTCGTCGTAGACGACGGTCACCTGGGTCTTGCCGTCGGGCCGAAGGTAGGGCAGCACCCCCACCCTTCGGACCTGAGAGAGCCGCTGGGCCAGTCGGTGGGCCAGCCACACCGGCATGGGCATGAGGTCGGGCGTCTCGTCGCAGGCGTAGCCGAACATCATCCCCTGGTCGCCGGCGCCCTGGGCGTTCAGCTGGTCCTCGCCGCCGCTACCGGTGCGCAGTTCGAAGGCGGCGTCCACGCCCTGGGCGATGTCGGGCGACTGGCCGTCGAGGGCGACCATCACCCCGCAGGTGCGTCCGTTGAAGCCGTAGGCGTCGTTGTCGTAGCCGATCTCGCAGACCACCTCGCGCACGAGGGTCGGGATGTCGACGTAGGTCTCGGTGGTGATCTCGCCGGCCACCACCACCAGGCCGGTGGTGAGCAGGGTCTCGCAAGCCACCCGGCTGAGCTTGTCCGCCGACAACAGGGCGTCGAGGACGGCGTCGGAGATCTGGTCGGCCATCTTGTCGGGGTGGCCCTCGGTCACCGACTCGGAGGTGAAGGTGGTCCTCATGTCGCACTCCCCTCGTTGCGCTTGGCCACCACCGCGTCGAGGACGGCGTCGGCCACGTCGGTCTTGCTGGCCAGCGGCACCTCGGTCGCACCGCCGCCGCGCAGGAGGACGGTCACCGCGTTGGTGTCGTGGTCGAACCCCGCGCCCGGTGCCGTGACGTCGTTCACCACCAACAGGTCGACCCCCTTGTTCTCGAGCTTGGAACGGCCCCGGGCCGCCACGTCGTCGGTCTCGGCCGCGAACCCCACCAGCACCTGGCCCGGCCGTCGTCGCGCCACCAGCCCGGCCAGGATGTCCGGCGTGGGCTCGAGCACGAGATCGGGCACGTCGTGGACCTTGCGGTCAGCCGGGGCCTTGGGGCGGAAGTCGGCGACGGCGGCGGCCATGACCACCACGTCGGCGTCGACGGTGGCGGCGTCCATGGCCCGCTCCATCTCGGCCGCCGTCTCCACCCGCACCACCGCCACCCCGGCCGGGGCCGGGAGCGGGGCGGCGGTCACGAGGGTGACCCGGGCCCCCCGGCGGGCGGCCGCCTCGGCCACGGCGTGGCCCTGCTTCCCCGAGGACCGGTTGGTGAGGTAGCGCACCGGGTCGATCGGCTCGCGGGTCCCTCCGGCGCTCACCACCACGCCCACTCCCTCCAGGTCGCGCTCGGCCAGGAGCGAGAGGGTGCGGGCCACGATGGTGGCCGGCTCGGCCAGGCGCCCCGCGCCCGAGTCCCCGCCGGCCAGCGGGCCTTCCTCGGGGTCGACCACCAGCACCCCCCGCCGCCGGAGGGTGGCCAGGTTCTCTTCGACCGCGGGGTGCTCCCACATCTCGGTGTGCATGGCCGGGCAGACGAGCACCGGGGCCCGGGTGGCCAGCAGGGTGGCGGTCAGCAGGTCATCGGCCAGCCCCGCCGCGTAGCGGGCCAGCAGGTGCGCCGTGGCCGGGGCCACCACGACCACGTCGGCCGTCTGCCCCAGGTCGGTGTGGGGGATCGAGCCGTCGAACAGGCTGGTGCGGGCGGGCTCGGAGGCCAACGCCGAGAAGGTCACGGGTCCGACGAAGTGGGTGGCCCCCTCGGTGAGCACCGGGGCCACGTGCACCCCCGCCTCGATCAGCCGCCGACAGACCTCGACCGCCTTGTAGGCGGCAATCCCCCCGCAGACACCGAGGACGACCCGGCGCACTAGCCCGCAGCCGGGCCCTCGTCCTCGACGGGTGCCTCGTCCGCGGCCGACCCCTCGAGCAGCACCGGCCCGGCCTCGAGCCCGGCCTCGGTCTCGACCAGCTCCTCGGCCAGCTCTTCGGCCTCGAGCTCGGACGGGTCCGGCCGGGTGTAGGTGGCCTTGCCCGCGGCGATCTCCTCGAAGGCGATCGACAGGGGCTTGCCCGACACCGAGGTCACCTGGGGCGGCACGACCCGGCCCAGCCCCTCGCCGAGGCTGTTGTAGTAGGAGTTGACCTGCCGCGCCCGGGCAGCGCCCAGGGCGACGAGCGTGAACTTCGAGTCCACCTTGTCGAGGAGGTCCTCGATCGGCGGGTCCATCAACGTGTTTCGGCCAACGGCCATCAGAGAACCTCCATGGGGTCGCGCGAGCATAGCGGCCGGCAGGACCGCCGACCGCTACCCGGCGGCGTTCAGCGCTCGGTCTCCTTGAGGAGCTCGGCCCGCTGCTTGGCCCCGAGGCCCTGCAGCCGACGGCTCTCGCTGATGCCCACGGTCTCCATGAGGCGCCGGGCCTTCACCTTCCCGAGCCCGGGGAGGGACTCGAGGACCGAGACGACTTTCATCTTCCCGACGGTCTCGTCCCTCTCGGCCATCTTGAGCAGCTCAGCCAGGGACAGCGACCCCAGCTTCAGCTTCTCTTTGACCTCGGCCCGCTCGCGGCGGACCCTGGCGGCCTTCTCCAGTGCAGCCTGGCGCTGCTCGGGCGTGAGTGCAGGCGGTTGCGGCATGCGGCGACTGTAGCGCCTCCGGGCTGGCCGGTCACACCAATACCTCGGCCAGCTCGTCGCGGGCCCTCCGGCAAGCGGCGCGCAGCGAGTCTACCGACGGCCCGGCCGAGAGCACCGAGCGCGACACGTTGGGCAGCACCGAACCGGGCGGGCAGCCGCCGAACAGCTTGCCGACCGCCGCCGCCGTCGCCCCCTGGGCCCCGACCCCCGGCGCCAGGATCACCCCGCCGAGCCGGGCCAGCGGGAAGGCCGAGGGCGACAGCGTCGCCCCCACCACCGCCCCCACCGTGCCCGGCGCGTGGCTGGCGTTGAGCTCGGCGATCTCGGCCAGCAGCCGGTCCTCCACGCTGCCCCCGCCGGCCACCGTCGCCTCCTGCAGCGAGCGGCCCTCGGGGTTGGAGCTGCGGGCCACCACGATGACGCCGCGCCCCGCGACCCGGGCCGTCTCGACCAGCGGGGCCAGCGAGCCCAGCCCCATGTACGCGACGGCGGTCACCGCGTCGGCGGCCAGCGGGCTCTGCGGGTCGAGCCAGGCGCGGGCGTAGCCCTCGGCCGAGTTGGCGATGTCGCCCCGCTTGGCGTCGGCCACCACCACGAACCCCGCGGCGCGCGCCTCGGCCAGCAGCTCCTCGAGCGCGGCGAAGCCGGCGGCGCCGTGGCGCTCGTAGAAGGCCACCTGTGGCTTGACCACGCCGACGGTGCCGCTGAACGCCTCGAGGCAGCGCGCCCCGAACTGGCGCAGCCCCCCGGCGTCGTCGCCGAGCCCCCAGGCGCTGAGCACGTCGGCCGAGGGGTCGATGCCGGCGCACAGGGGGCCGGTGGCTGCGACCGCGGCGGCCACCCTCTCGGCGAAGTTAGCCATGGGCCGCCCCCACGAGCTGGCGCACGCGCTCGACCCGGTGGCGCCGGCACCACCGCTCCACCGCCGAGAGCACCTTCCACGGCGCCCGGGGGTCGTAGAAGGTGGCCGTGCCCACCTGCACGGCGTCGGCGCCGGCCATGAGGAACTCGACGGCCGCCGCGCCGTCGGCCACCCCGCCCACCCCGACGATGCCCGCGTCGGGAAAGGCGGCCCTGCAGTCGAAGACGGCGCGCAGAGCCACCGGGTGCAGGGCCGGCCCCGAGAGCCCGCCGGCCAGCGCGCTGCGCTCGGCGGTGTCGACCGACATCCCCAAGAGCGTGTTGGTGAGGGTGAGGGCCTCGGCCCCGGCGCCGAGCGCGGCGCCGGCGATCTCCACCAGCTCGGCCGTGTTCGGGCTGAGCTTGGCCCAGCGCGCCAGGCCGGCGGCGCCGGCCGCTTCCACCGCCTCGGCGGTGGCGATGGCCGAGTGCGCGAACATGCGGGAGCGGTCCTCCAGGTTGGGGCAGCTCACGTTGACCTCGACGGCCACCACGCCGGGCGCCCCGGCGATCTGGCCGGCGGCCGTGGCGAACTCCTCCACCGTCCGGCCCCAGACGCTGGCCACCACGCGGGCCCCGGTGGCGGCCAGCCGCGGCAGCTCTTCCTCTCGCCAGGCCGAGGCTCCCGGTCCCTGCAGCCCCACGCGGTTGAGCATGCTGGCGCCCGCCTCGCCCACCCGGGGGGGCGGGTTCCCGGGCCAGGGGACGGGGCCCAGCGACTTCACCACCACCGCCCCCAGGCCGCCGAGGGGCCCGTAGTCGGCCAACTCGACGCCGACCCCCGCCGTGCCCGAGGCGGTCATGACCGGGTTGGGCAGCCGGACCGACCCCACGGCGGTCGCCAGGTCAGTGGGCATGGAGCTCTTGGAGGGAGCGCACGGCCAGGGGGTGGGTGGCCCAGTCGGCGATGCCGGCGGCGGCGGCCCGGGCCGCGGCCAGCGTGGTGAGGCAGGGCACCCGGTGGGCCAGTGCCGTCGACCGGATGTGTGTGCCGTCGGCCCGGGGCCCCCGGCCCCGCGGGGTGTTGACCACCAGCTGCACCTTGCCGCTCGAGATGAGCTCGACGGCGTCCGCGGCCAGTCCCTCCTCGCCCACCTTGGCCACCAGCGTGGTCACCGCCACCCCGTGGTCGCGCAGGTAGCCGGCGGTGCCGAGCGTGGCGGCCAGGGAGAACCCGAGCGCCTCGAACTGGCGGGCCACGGCCAGGCCGGCCGGCTTGTCCCGGGGGGCCAGGGAGAGGAAGACGGTGCCCGACCGCGGCAGGCTGGTGCCCGCGGCCATCTGGCTCTTGGCGAAGGCCAGCCCGAACGTGGTGTCCACTCCCATCACCTCGCCGGTCGAGCGCATCTCGGGACCCAGCAGGGTGTCCACGCCGGGGAAACGGTCGAAGGGGAGCACCGCCTCCTTCACGCTCACGTGCGAGAGGCTCTCGATCGCCCCCTCGGCGTCGAGCATCCCCTCGGCCCGCAGGCCGGCCAGGGTCTCGCCCACCATCACCCGGGTGGCCACCATGGCCACCGGCACCCCGGTCGCCTTGGCCACGAAGGGCACGGTGCGGCTGGCCCGGGGGTTGGCCTCGAGCACGTAAGCGCGGCCGTCCTTCACGGCGAACTGGACGTTGAGCAGCCCCCGCACGTCGAGGGCGGCGGCCAGCGCCCTCGTGTGGCGGTCGATCTCGGCCAGCACCGGCTCGCCGAGGGTCTGGGGAGGGAGGGCGCAGGCCGAGTCGCCGGAGTGGACGCCGGCCTCCTCGACGTGCTCCATCACCCCGCAGACGAGGACCTCGCCGGTGGCGTCGCGCACGGCGTCGACGTCGACCTCCACGGCGTCCTCCAAGAAGCGGTCGACCAGCACCGGCCTCTCGGCCGTCACCCCCCCCTCGCGCGTGAGGTCCGACAGCCCCCCCATCACCCGGCGGACGCCGGCGTCGTCGTAGACGATCTCCATGGCCCGCCCGCCGAGCACGTAGCTCGGCCGCACCAGCACCGGGTAGCCCACCCGGCGGGCCACGACCAGCGCCTCGGCGGCGGTGGTGGCGGTGCCGCCGGGGGGCTGGGGGATGCCCAGCGACTCACACAACGCGTTCCACTGCTCGCGGTCCTCGGCCCGGTCGATGGAGGCGGGCGACGTCCCGAGGACGAGGTCGGGGGGGATGGCGTGGGCCAGCTTGAGCGGGGTCTGCCCGCCGAGGGCGACGATCACCCCCACCACCTCCCCCCCGGCCCGCTGCTCGGCCTCGATCACGTTGGCCACGTCCTCGGCGGTGAGCGGCTCGAAGTACAGGCGGTCGGAGGTGTCGTAGTCCGTCGAGACCGTCTCGGGGTTGCAGTTGACCATCACCGTCTCGTAGCCGGCCGCCCGCAGCGCCATGCTGGCGTGGACGCAGCAGTAGTCGAACTCGATCCCCTGCCCGATGCGGTTGGGCCCCGAGCCGAGGATCACCACGCGCCGGCTCGTCGACCGCTCGACCTCCTCCTCCTCCTCGTAGGTGGAGTAGTGGTAGGGGGTGTGGGCCTCGAACTCGGCCCCGCAGGTGTCGACCGTCTTGAACGTGGCACCGACCCCGGCCGAAAGGCGCGCCGCGCGCACCTCGTCCTCCGCCGACCCGAGCAGGTAGGCCAGTTGGGCGTCGGAGAAGCCGAGCCGCTTGGCCCGCCGGAACGCGCCCGGGTCCATGGCGGCCAGGCCGCCGACCGCCTCGATCCGGCGCCGCTCGTCGGTGAGGCGGCCGACCTGGTGAAGGAACCACGGGTCGATGCCGGTCCGGGCGTGCACCACCTCGGGGCTCATCCCCCGCCGCAGGGCCGACTCGACCTCGAAGAGCCGCTCGGGGGTGGCGGCCGCGGCCACCAGGTCGTCGGGCACGGCGTCGGAGGCCGCCTCGCCGGGATCGGCGTTGAGCCCGGCCCGGCCCTGCTCGAGGGAGCGCACCGCCTTCTGCAGCGACTCGCAGAAGGTGCGGCCGATGGCCATCACCTCCCCCACCGACTGCATCCGGGTGCCCAGCAGGCCGTCGGCCCCGGGCAGCTTCTCGAAGGCCCAGCGCGGGATCTTGGTCACCACGTAGTCGATGGTCGGCTCGAAGCTGGCCGGGGTCGCCCGGGTGATGTCGTTGCGCACCTCGTCGAGCCGGTACCCCACGGCCAGGCGGGCGGCGATCTTGGCAATGGGGAAGCCGGTGGCCTTGGAGGCCAGGGCCG
>JBKQNY010000016.1:0-13853 GCA_052145775.1 Acidimicrobiales bacterium | reverse complement strand
CGGTCGTGCCGCTCTTCGTGTGTCCATGGGGGCGGGGACCTTGTTGCCAAGAGTCCCCGCCACCTCCAACGGGGGGTTTCGTGAACACTCGAGGTGTTCTTTCATGAACACCCCCCTGTGGAGGTGGCGGGAATCGAACCCGCGTCCTCCGGTTTCTCAGTGGGCCTTCTCCGAGCGCAGCCGGCGTTGGATTGTCGGGGGCGGCGCCGCTGCCGGCGGCAGCAACACCCCGTATCCGGCCAGATGTCCCAGACGGTCGGCCGGAGCGGCCGTCAGGTAAGCCCTACTTGATGACGCCCGCATACCAACCCGTAGGGCTGAGGCTGGGCGGACGTCGCTACTGTTTAGGCAGCGAACGCGAGCTGAGGCTCGGCGTTTGTTTTTGGTTCCGGCTCTTTAACGTGGCTCCGGAGACCACGGCTCGCTTCTCCCGCCTCGACAACCGAAGTCGAGACCATTCACCCCCTTGTTAGGGCACCTCCTGCGCTGCTCTTGTGGACAGCCCCACCATGCTACCGGCGTTTCCGGGAGGACATCCCCACGGAGTCCTCAGTCCGCCGCCCGCCCGCGCTCGACGTCGCGGGCGGCGCGGGCGGCCTCCCGGTCCGCCTCCCGGGAGAGGATGGCCTGGCGCTTGTCGTGGAGACGCCGACCTCGGGCCAGGGCCAGCTGGACCTTGGCCTTGCCGTCCTTGAAGTAGAGCGAGAGCGGCACGAGGGTCAGGGCCTGCTGCTGGGTCCGGCCCATGAGCTCGTCGATCTCCTTGCGGTGGACCAGGAGCTTTCGTCGACGGTCGGGGTCGTGGGCCCCGAAGCCGGTGGCGAACAGCCACGGGGGGACGTGCATCCCGATCAGCCACAGCTCGCCGTCGTCCACTCTGGCGTAGGCGTCGGAGAGTTGGACTTTCCCCTCCCGCAGGGACTTGACCTCGCTGCCCTGGAGGACGATCCCGCACTCGAACGTCTCGAGGATGTCGTAGTCGTGGCGGGCACGGCGGTTCGTGGCGACCGTCCGGTCACCCGAGCGCCCCGCCGCCTCCCGGGCCGCTGCACGCTTGGCGACCGTCCTCTTGGCCCGTGCCATCACGGCAGGCTACTGCCGCCGCGAGCAGCACCTATCCGCGGAAGGCGGGGCCCGCGCCGTTACGATCTTTCGGAATGTTGCGGCTCCCCAACGACATCTACCTGCAGATGGTCGGCCACTGCATCACCGGCCTGCCCGACGAGGCGTGCGGGCTGCTGGCGGGCGATCCCGCCGCCGGCGAGGTGTCCCGCTGCTACCCCACGCGCAACGTCGCTGCCTCCGCCAAGCTCTACACGGTCGACCCACGGGAACACCTCCACGCCGACCGGGACGCCGAGGCCAACGGGCTCGAGCTGCTCGGCGTGTTCCACTCGCACACCCACACCGACGCCTTCCCGTCGCCCACCGACGTGGCCCAGGCCCCGGACCCGGGATGGCACTACGTCCTGGTCTCGCTCAGGGACACGCACCCGGTGGTGCGCAGCTACTCCATCGTCGACGGCGAGATCGCCGAGGAGTCCGTGGTCGTCCTGACCCACGCCCCTCCCATGGGTTGAGGGGCGACGAGCCGCCGGATGGCACCGCTGGGGGCGCGGCCCCTCCGGACCGATAGAATCCGGACCAGATAAGTCAACTTTCGGCGTCCCGAGGGCGGCCCGCTCGGCCGGTCCGCCCCGGGGAGCCCCGAACCCAGGGAGGCCAAGTGTCCGTCGACGTCCGCCTGCCGACCGTGCTGCGCTCCCAGGCCGGGGGGCAGTCCACGGTGGCCGTGGAGGGTGCGACCATCGGGGAGGTGCTCGGGTCCCTCGTGTCGCAGTTCCCGGGGATGGCCTCGCAGCTGCTCAACGACGACGGCTCCCTCCACCGCTTCGTCAACGTCTACGTCAACGACGACGACGTCCGCTACCTGGCGCTGCTCGACACCCCGGTGACCGCCGGCGACGAGGTGTCGATCCTGCCGGCCGTGGCCGGCGGCTGATCCACTCCGGCCGATGGCCCGCCACGGCAGCATCCTGGATCTGATCGGCGACACCCCGCTGGTCGATGTGAGCCAGCTGATCCCGAACCCCGACGTTCGCATCCTCATGAAGCTCGAGGGCAGCAATCCGGGCGGGTCGGTGAAGGATCGGGTCGCCCTCTCGTTGGTCGAGCAGGCCGAGGAGGACGGGATCTTGAAGCCAGGTCAGCCCGACCAGGTCCTCATCGAGCCGACGTCGGGCAACACCGGCATCGGGCTGGCCTTGGTCTGCCGGGTGAAGGGCTACCACCTCAAGGTCGTCCTCCCCACCAACGTCTCGATCGAGCGTCGGCAGCTCCTCGAGCTGTGGGGGGCCGAGATCATCGAGTCCCCCGGTGCCGAGGGATCGAACGGCGCCGTCCGCAAGGCCCTTCGGCTGGCCGCTGAGCACCCCGAGTGGGTTTTCCTCTACCAATACGCGAACCTGGCCAACCCCAAGGCCCACTACGAGGGCACCGGCCCGGAGATCTGGCGGGACTGCCCAGAGGTCACCCACTTCGTGGCCGGACTGGGCACGTCGGGCACGCTGCTCGGGGTCGGCCGCTACCTGAAGGAGCGCAACCCCGGGGTGCAGGTGTGGGCGGTGGAGCCGCCGGCCGGCGAGTCCGTGGAAGGGCTGCGCAATCTCGACGACGGCTACATCCCGCCCATCTTCGAGGAGCTCGACGGCGCGGCACTCCTCGACCGAAAGACCGTGGTACGCCCACGGGAATCGATCGAGTGGACCCGCCGCCTCACCGAGGTGGGGTTGTTCGTGGGGATCTCCTCGGGGGCGGCCATGGCCGGGGCGGCCAAGTGCGCGGCGCAGGTCCCGCAGGGGACGGCGGCGGTGGTCGTGGTGGTCTCGGCCGACGACGGGTGGAAGTATCTCTCGACCGGGGCCTGGACCGACGACATCGACGCCGTCACCGAGCGGGCCAAGTCGATCATCTACTTCTAGGTCCGTAGTGACCGCGGGCAACAGAGCTAGTCGGCCGGACGAGCGGCCGAGGACGCTCGCCGTGCTCGGCTGCGACGGCAGCTACCCGGGACCGGGCGGCGCGGGCAGCGGCTACCTGGTCCAGGACGGGACCACCTCCTTGTGGCTCGACGCAGGACCGGGGACCTTCGCCAACCTCCAGCAGATGTGCGAACCCGGATCGGTCGACGCCGTCGTCCTCTCCCACGAGCACCCCGACCACTGGACCGACCTCGAGTCCTTCGCCGTGTGGCGTCGCCAGGCCGGTGCTCGGGCGCCCGTCCCCGTCTACGCCCCCCCTGGCCTGCGACGCCGCTCGTACTTCGCCGAGGAGCCGCTGCTGGGCTGGGTGGAGACCGAGCCGTCGATGCGGATCGTGGTGGGCGCGCTCACCTGCAGCTTCGTGGCCACCGACCACGGCCCCCCCACGCTGGCCGTGCGCATCGACGCCGTCGGCGGGCCCGAGGACCTCTCGGGTTCGCTCGCCTACTCGGCCGACACCGGTCCCGACTGGTCCATCGCCGAGCTCGGGTCGGGGATCGGCACGGTGCTCTGCGAGGCCACCTACACACGGGCCCACGAGGGCACCCATTCCCACCTGAGCGGACGCCAGGCGGGGTCCATGGCGGCGGCGGCCGGGGTCGGTCGGCTCGTCCTCACCCACCGGTGGCCTACGGTGTCGGCCGGTGTCCTGGCCGCCGAGGCCGAGGAAGCCCTGGGCCGACCGGTTCACCAGGCGGCGACCGGTCGGGTGTTCGAGTGGTGACGGCGTGCCTCCTCGAGGGCGCGGGAGGAGGACCGAGGACATGACCGAGGAGCCGACCGGGACCGGGGCGGTCGACCGGCGCACCCTGAGGGCCGACGGGCGCACCCTCGACCAACTGCGGCCGGTCACCTTCGAGCGGGACTTCACGGTCTTCGCTCCCGGCTCGGTCCTGGTTTCCATGGGCCGGACCCGGGTGCTGTGCACGGCCTCGGTGGAGGACCGGGTGCCGCCGTGGATGCGCGGCCGCGGGAAGGGGTGGGTGACCGCCGAGTACTCGATGCTGCCGGGGTCCACCTCCGAACGGGCCAGCCGGGAGGCGGCCAAGGGAAAGCAGTCCGGCCGCACCCAGGAGATTCAGCGTCTCATCGCCCGCTCGCTGCGGTCGGTCTGCGACATGGTCGCCCTGGGCGAGGTCCAGGTGACCGTGGACTGCGACGTCCTCCAAGCCGACGGCGGGACCCGTACGGCCTCGATCTGCGGCGCCTACGTGGCCCTCCACGACGCCTTCACCCGGATGCACCTCGGGGGTCAGCTGAGCCGGCACCCCCTGACCGACTCGGTGGCCGCCGTCTCGGTGGGGATCGTCGACGGCGTGGCCATGCTGGACCTCCCCTACGAGGAGGACTCGAGGGCCGAGGTCGACATGAACGTGGTCATGACCGGGACGGGCAGGTTCGTCGAGGTCCAGGGCACCGCCGAGGGCCAGCCGTTCTCGCGAGGGGAGCTCGACGGCCTGCTGGCCCTGGCCGAGTCCGGCATCGCCACCCTGGTCTCCGAGCAGGCGGCCGTCCTGGCCTATCCGCCGCCGCCGCGGTGACCGGCACCGGGGGCGAGCGGCTCCAGCTGGTGCTGGCTACGGCCAATCCCGACAAGACCCGCGAGATCGCCGACATCCTGGGTGCGGCCGGGAACGTCGACCTGTTGCCCCGCCCGGTCGAGGTGGCCGAGGTGGAGGAGACCGGGGAGACCCTGGTGGACAACGCCCGCTTGAAGGCGCGGGCCCTGGCCACGGCCACCGGGCGGGCGGCGGTGGCCGACGACACCGGCCTCGAGGTCGACGCGCTGGGGGGCGCCCCCGGGGTGCACTCCGCCCGCTACGCCGGGCCCGGCGCCACCTACGCCGACAACGTCGACCGGCTGCTGGACGAGCTGGCGGCCCTGCCCGACGGGGGAGGGGACCGTCGCGCCCGGTTCAAGACGGTGGCCCTGGCGGCCTTCCCCGATGGACGGGAGATCTGGAGCGAAGGGGTGGTCGAGGGGTCGATCGCCCCCGCGGCCCGCGGCGCCGGTGGGTTCGGCTACGACCCGGTGTTCGTCCCCGACGAGGGTGCGGGGCGCACCTTCTCGGAGATGACCTCCGATGAGAAGCACGCACTCTCGCACCGTGGTCGGGCCTTCCGGGCCCTGGCCGTCTTGTTGGCGCAGCGCTCTTCGGACTGAGCGATCGGGCGGCTTCTTTCAGTCGGCGGCGGTCTCGCTCTCGGCCACCGGCTTGGTGGGACGCCAGTAGACGGCCAGGAGCAGGAGGGCGCCCAGGCCACCGCCGCCGGCCGAGATGGCGAAACCGGGCCACCCCCACAGCTGGCGCAGCGCGTGGACCTGGCCGTCGATGCTCCAGTGGCCGGGGCCGAGGGTGCCGATCACCGCCCCGAGGATGGTGAGGGTCATCACGTACTCCCACCCCTCGCCCGGCCGGAAGATGAAGAAGCCGTTCCCGCGGTGGTTGGTGATCCAGGCGACCAGCATCACGCCGACCACCCCGGCGCCGGCCAGCGGGGTGAGCAGGCCCAGGATCAGGAGGGTCGCCGCCCCGACCTCGGTCAGGCTGGCCGTCCAGGCGTGGAGGATCCCCGGTTTCATGCCCAGGCTCTCGAACCAGCGCGCCGTCCCGGCGATCTTGCCGCCGCCGAAGATGTGGTTGATGCCGTGGGCCATGAAGACCGCCGCCACCCCGAAGCGCAGGATCATGAGGGCGAAGTTGACGGCAGAGCGCGAGCCCTGGACCGCCGCCACGACGTGGTGGGGCTGGACGAGGTTCACGGTGTCGCCTCCTGTGCGCTCGCGGTCATCTGATGCGGGGCTTGGTCCGCACGCCGGCGGCGATCTCTGACTGCGCGGCGTCGATGAGGTGCTGGTCCCAGCCGAGGTTGACGTAGGCCCACCCCATGGAGAGCGCCTGGCTCCGGCCCACCTCGAGGCCGGACCACAGCGCCCGGAGCGTGCCCTGCACGGCGAGCGTCGGGGCCTTGGCGATCTCTCCGGCCACCCAGGCGGCCCGTTCGTGCAGCTCGGCGATCGGGCAGAGCTCGGAGACCAGGCCGATCTGGTGGGCACGGGCGGCGGACATGCGCTCGGAGTTTCCGAGCAGCGTCATGCGGACGATCTCGCCGAAGGGCATCCTGGGCACCATGTGGAGCGGCTCGTAGCCGGCTGGCATGCCGAAGGTCACGTGGGGGTCGAAGAAGGTGGCGTGGTCGGCGGCGATGATGATGTCCGCCTCGCCCAGCATGTAGAAGGCGCCGCCGCAGGCGATGCCGTTCACCGCGGCCACCACCGGCTTCCACATGTCGTTCGACTTGGGGCCGAGCTGCTCGGAGGGGTCGTCGAACATGAACGGCGAGGTGTCGCTGCCGATGTGGATGGGCTCGGGGCCTGCCGCGGGGTCCGGGCCTGTGCCCAGATCAACCCCCTCCACGGTGTTGACCGCCTTATTGCCCCCGAGCACCTCGTCGCGGTCGACCCCCGAGGAGAAGGCCCGCTCGCCCGCCCCGGTGAGCACGACGACGCGTACGGAGTCGTCGCGGCGCAACCACCGCCAGACCGTGCGCATCTCGCGCTGCATGGTGGCGTTGAAGGCGTTGTGGACGTCGGGGCGGTTCAGGGTCAACCAGGCGACGCCGTCGTTGACCTCGAACAGGATCGTCTCGAGCTCGGCCACGGCGACACGATAACCGAGCCGGCCAGAACCGCCGGTGGTCAGTCGGCCGCGGTGGCCGTGCTTTCGACGAACTCCTCCCAGGACCGCCGGCCCTCGGCATGGTCGGGGCAGGTGTTCCGGCCCTCCCGGAAGCCCCGCGCTACGGCGCCGGGAACCGGGACGTTCAGGAGGCGGACGGGCCGTCCCCGCCGCTCCCGCCACAGGCCGACCAGCTCTCGAAGCGCAAAGACCCGAGGACCGCCGAAGTCGGGAGCGCGATCCGACGGGCCCGCCTCGACCAGACCGGCCATCCGCTCGGCCACGTCGGCCGCGGCGACCGGCTGGCAACGGAAGTCGAGGGGGAGCGGGGCGAAGGGCAGGCGGTCGAGCGGTTTGCACACCATGGCCATCAGCTCGTGGAACTGCGTGGCCCGCAGGATCGTCCACGGCACGGGTCCGGCCTCGATCAGCCGCTCGCAAGCCAGCTTGCGGCGGTAGTAGGGGAGGCCGATGGTGTCGATGCCCACGATGGAGAGGTAGAGGAGGTGGCCGGCGCCACCGGCCGCCGCCAGGAGGTTTGCCGTCTGGCGCTCGTCGGCGCGCCCCATCCGGCGGGTGTCGGAGGCGGCGTGGACCACCACCCCGGCGCCGGCCAACGCCGCGGCGACCCCCTCGCCGGTCGCCAGGTCGCCCCGGTGGGTCCCCGCCCCCTGGCTCCGGGAGAGCACCCGGACCTCGTGGCCCGCCTTCTCGAGCAGCGGCACCAGCTGGCGCCCGAAGGTGCCGGTCCCACCGGTGACCACGACGGTGCCCACCGAGCCATCGTAGAAGAGGGTCCCGTGTGGTCACCGGGCCCCGCGGCCACTACCTTTGGCCGCGCACGGCGGGTGCCGGGCGCAGGGCACGGAAGGGGACGACAACGGTGAGCGAGGCCGCGGCCAGCGACGAGGAGCTGCTGAAGAGCATCATCGGCAAGTCGACCGGCCGGTCGACGGTGGTCGTCGAGCGGGGGCCGGTGGCCTTCTTCGCCTCGGCCGTGCTGGAGAAGAGCCCCATCTACCGCACCCCCGAGGCCGCCGCCGAGGCCGGCCTGCCGGCCATCCCCGCGCCCCCCACCTTCCCGATCGGCATGGAGTTCTGGGGCAAGTTCGACGAGATCCAGCCCCCCGGCGACCAGCCGGTCAACCCCATGGCCACAGTGATCGGCCCGCTCATGACCCGGGGAGGGCTCCTCCTCCACGGCGAGCAGGAATTCGTCTACCACCGCCCGGTGCTGGTGGGCGACGTGCTAGACGGCGAGGGGAGGGTCGTCGACGCCTATCAGCGCGAGTCCAAAGGCAAGACGATGACGTTCTTGGTCACCGAGACCGAGTGGAAGGACCAGCGAACCGGGGAGCCCGTGGTGACCACCCGGTTCAACGTCCTGCACAGGGTCTGAGTCGATGGGGACCGACGGGTTCGATACGAGGATGAGCGCCGGTCGAGACCGGCCGGTGAGCGGTGAAAGGGGCTGCGGCCATGGGTGAGCAGAAGGTCTACTTCGAGGACGTGAAGGAGGGCGACGAGGCGCCGTCGCGCGACCACGTGCTGACGCGGACCGACCTCGTTCGCTACGCCGGGGCCTCGGGCGACTTCAACCCGATGCACCACGACGAGGTCCAGGCCGTGGCGGCCGGCCAGCCCAGCGTCTTCGGCCACGGGATGTTCTCAATGGGTTTCTTGGGCTCGGCCCTCAGCGACTACGTGGGCGTCGGGAACATCACCCGCTACAAGGTGCGCTTCGCCAAGCAGACGTGGCCCGACGAGAAGCTCTCCACCAAGGTTGTCGTCACCGCCAAGCGGGAGGAGGGCGGCCGCCACCTGGTCGACCTCGACGTACGGCTGGTCAACCAAGACGGCGAGGAGAAGGTGGTGGGGGAGGCCACGGCCGACCTCCCCACGAGGGCCTGAACCCAGGGCGCCCGGCCGGGCGCCCGGTCAGCGCGAGCGGCGCATGCCGGGGTGCTGCCTGGCCACGATCGGGGTGAGCAGCCGCCGCGGCGCCAGGTGGCCGGCCATCGCCCCCACCCGGTTGCCCAGCCCGGGGATGACCACCGCCTTGTCCTTCTCGAGGCCCTCCACCGCCGCCCGGGCCACCTCGGGGGCCGGCACCCACAGGAATTTCGGCAGCGCGGCCGTCGCCTCGTCCCCGGAGAAGCCGGCCGCCTCGGCGAAGCCGGTCTCCACCGGTCCCGGGCAGAGCGCGGTGACGGTGACGCCGAGGGGGTGCAGCTCGGCCCGCAGGGCCTGGGTGTAGGAGAGCACGAAGGCCTTCGAGGCGCTGTAGCCGGCCTGCCCCGGCAGGGGTTGGAAGCCCGCGGTGGAGGCGGTGTTGAGGACCGCGCCCCGGCGGCGGCTGGCCATGGCCGGGACGAACAGGGTGCACAGGTCGACGACCGCCTCGACGTCGGTGCGGATCATGGCTAGCTCCCGGTCCCGGTCGGCGAGCCGGACCGGCCCGACGGTGCTGAAGCCGGCATTGTTGACCAGGACCTCGACGACCAGGCCCCGTGCCTCGAGCTCCTTGGCCAGGGCGGCCCGGGCGTCGGCGTCGGTGAGGTCGGCCGGGAGCACCTCCACCCGCACGCCGGTGGAGGCCAGCTCCTCGGCCAGCCCGTGCAAGAGCGGCTCGCGCCGGGCGACGAGCGTGACGCCTCGGCCGCGGCGGGCCAGGTGGCGGGCGATCTCGGACCCCAGGCCCGACGAGGCTCCCGTGACCAGGCAGGTGCTGTGGTCGCTGGCGGGGGGGAGGGCCATGACGCATTGTACGGGCGCCGAATATTGGCTGCTCAAACCCCTTGGCCTCGGCACGCCGAAGGAGGACAATGGAGCTGAGGGGCGGACCAGAGGGGTTCTCCCCGGTGGAAGAGACGGAGAGGAGCTTGCCGATGGGATCGCCAAGCCCTACCGAGGAGGACGGTCCGCCGGGCTAACGGCACGCCGCCGGACGGTGGCGAGTGGTCGAGCCGGGTGCGCGTCGGCGACGGCGGGCAGCGGAGTCCGACGGGGACCGCGTAGGCCGTCCCGGCGACGTGGGCACTCTGCGCCTTTCAGCCGACGAGCCTGATCGCCACCCGGGAGAAGGATGCGAGCACGGAGCCGGCCCACGGGTCGGCTCCGTGGCGCGTCCAGCCACGGTGGGTCGGCGCGTGGTGCGTTGCAGTCGTCGGCGTGCAACAGTCGGGGCCGTGCCCGAAGCCCCGACGACCGCGCCCGAGCGTCTGGCGATGTTCCCCCTCTCGACGGTGCTCTTCCCCAGCTCGGTGCTGCCACTGCACGTCTTCGAGCCCCGCTACCGCGCCCTCGTGGCGGACTGCCTGGCCGGCTCAGGCGAGTTCGGCGTCGTGCTCATCGCCCGCGGTTCCGAGGTGGGAGGCGGCGACGAGCGGCTGCGCGTGGGCACGGTGGCCCGCATCGACCGGGCCTCGCCGCTCTCCGACGGCCGCTGGTCGCTGGTGACCAGCGGGACCCGGCGGGTCCGGGTCACCGAGTGGCTCCCCGACGACCCCTACCCGGTGGCCCTGGTGGCCGACGCCCACCCGCAGCCCGATGCCAGCCCCACCGATGACGAGCTGCTGGCGGCGGCGGTCTCGGCCGTCCGCCGCTCCCGGGCGTTGCTGTCAGAGGCCGGGCGTGGGGCCGCCCTGCCGTCGGACCTCCAACTCGACCCCGACCCCGAGGTGGCCGCCTGGCAGGTCTGCGGCCTGGCCCCGATCAGCCCGTTCGACAAGCAGCGGCTGCTCGAGACCGACGAGCGCGGGGCCCGCCTGGCCGAGGTGGCGGCGCTGTCGAGCGCGGTGGGCGACGACGTCAACCTGCTCCTCTCCAGGGGGCTGTAGGCGGCGTCTGCGGCCGCCCGTCCCCTCTCAGGTCCCGGCCAGCCGGGAGACGAGCGGGCCCAGGGCCTCCCAGCAGTCCGCCTCGACCGAGTAGTAGGAGATCTGGTACTCAGCCCGGCGCCACTCGAGCTCGTCGGCCATCTCGTCGATCGTGCCGAGCAGCGCCAGCGGCACGTGCAGCGCCTCGGACGGCTCGATCCCGAAGGCCGGGGCCATGGCCTCGGCGATCGAGTCCCGGTCGTCGGTGACCATGGCGAAGCCGATCAGGGTGTTGAGCTCGAGGTCGTCGAACCGCTCGCCCGCCGCCTCCTTCACCCAGGCGACCTTGCGGCGGGTGGAGTCTGGGCTGGCGTCGGGGGCGGTCTCCGCGCCCCCCAAACCCTCTCTGAGGTTGACGTTGATGCCCACCACATCGGCCTCGCGGCCGGCGATCGACAGCACCCGGCGACCGCCGCCGCCCAGGGTGAGCGGGGGGTGGGGGCGCTGGAGCGGGCGGGGCGAGGGTGCGTGCTCGGCGATCGTGTAGTGGCGGCCCGAGAACGAGTAGGGCCCGTCGGCCGAGAGCAGCCCCTTCAGCACCTGTACGCCCTCCTCGAACCGGTCGACCCTCAGGGCCGGCGGGTCGTAGGGGATGCCGGACTGCTCGTAGTCGGTGCGCATCCACCCCGCCCCGAGGCTCAGCTCGAACCGCCCGCCTGAGAGCAGGTCGATGGTGGCCGCCTCCTTGGCCAGCACCAGGGGGTGGCGGTAGTCGTTGTCGAAGACCAGTGCCCCCACCCGGAGCGTGGTGGTGGCGTCGGCTGCGGCCATCATGGCCGGGACCGGCGCCAGCTGGTCGCCGAAGTGGTCCGGCATGAGCAGGGTGGAGTAGCCGAGATCCTCCGCCCGGCGGGCCTGCTCGGCCCACGAGGCTCCGGTGCCCCCGGGGGCCCGCCCCAGCTGGGCGGCGAAGCGGAACGTGCGCGGGTGGCTCATGCTGCCAGCTTGCCCGATCGCCCGGTCGGGCGCTCCGGCTCTAGAAGAAGCTGAACTTGGGGATGCCCGAGTCGATGCCCTTGAAGAGGTCGCCTTTGGCCGCCACCAGCTCGGCGGGGGTCCAGGCGTGGTCGCGGTGGACCTCGCCAATTGGGTGGAACCCGCCCATGGCCCAGATGTCGCCGCCGAAGACCACGAAGACCTGGCCGTTCACGTCGGCCGCCTCGTCGCTGGCCAGAAAGCCGATCAGCTGGGCCACGTTGGTGGGGTCCCAGGCGTCGAAGGCGTCACCCTTGGCGGCCATCTCGCCGAAGAGCGTCTCGGTCATGCGGGTCCGGGCCCGGGGGGCGATGGCGTTGACCGTCACCCCGTAGCGCTCGAGCTCGCGGGCGAGCACCCAGGTCATCGAGGCGATGCCGGCCTTGGCCGCCGAGTAGTTGGCCTGCCCGACGTTGCCGTAGAGGCCGGCCTCCGAGGAGGTGTTGATGATGCGGCCGGAGGTCGGCTCGCCGCCCTTGGCCTTGTTGCGCCAGTAGACCGAGGCGAAGTGAGAGGGGGCGAAGTGCCCCTTCAGGTGGACTCGGATGACGTCGTCCCAGTCGGACTCCTCCATGTTGAAGGACATCTTGTCCCGGAGGATCCCGGCGTTGTTGACCAGGATGTCGAGCGAGCCGTAGGAGTCGACCGCCTGCTCCACGACGTTCTTGGCGCCGGCCCACGAGCTGATGTCGTCGCCGTTCACCGCGGCCGTGCCGCCGTTGGAGGTGATCAGGTCGACGACCTCCTGGGCGGGGTGGACGTCCCCGCCCTGACCCGAGAGCGAGGCTCCGACGTCGTTGACGATCACCGTGGCGCCCTCTGAGGCGAGAAGGAGCGCCTCCTCGCGGCCGATGCCCCGGCCGGCCCCGGTGACGATGGCGATCTTGCCGTCAAGCAGTCCCATTCCTGTCCTCCATCTCGGTGAGTGCCCGTCCCAGGCCCAGGGAGCCGGGTGGGGGCCCGGCGTCGGGAGCCGGGCGGCCCCGGCAGCATGGCCGACGCGTCGGCGCCGGGGCAAGACGGGTGGCGGCCCGCGCGCTCAGCCTCCGGTCGGCCACGCGGCCAGGCGCGCGGCCACGACCTCGGCCACGAGCGCGGCCACTTCGCGGCGGGCCAGCTCGGGGCCGGCCCGCCCGGTGAGGCTGACCACCTCGACCCCGTTCGCCGCCGAGGCCCGGGCCGCGGCGGCCGGGTCGGCGTGGCCGACCACGCACAGGACCGGGGCCCGGCCGCCGACCAGGGCCATGACACCACCAACCACCTTCCCCTCGACCGACGGGGGGTCGAGGCGGCCCTCTCCCGTCACCACCAGATCGGCGCAGGCCAGCCGTCCGGGCAGCCCGACCAGGTCGGACACCAGGTCGAAGCCGGGCTGCAGCCGCGCCCCCAGGGCGGCCAGCCCCCCGGCCAGCCCCCCGGCCGCACCGGCTCCGGGCAGGGCGTCGACGTCGACGCCCAGGTCCCGGCGGTAGCGGGCGGCCAGGTCGTCCAGGCGGGCGGTGAGGGTGGCCACCTGGGCGGGGGTGGCGCCCTTCTGCGGGCCGAAGATCTCGGCCGCCAGCCGGAACGGCGTGACCACGTCGCAGGCCACCACCACCTCCGCCCCGCCCAGCCTCGCCGGTGCGCCGATCGCCTCGACCGCCCCCCAGCCACCGTCGGAGGTGGACGACCCTCCGACCCCGACCACAACGCGGCGCGCCCCGGCGTCCACCGCGGCGAGGACCAGCTGCCCCACCCCGGCGGTCGAGGCCCGCACGGGGTCGTCGCCGGACGGGGAGGGGAGCAGGGCCCTCCCGATGGCCAGGGCCGACTCGATCACCGCGGTGGGGCTCTCGCCGGCCGCCGACGGTCCCACCATGTGCCACTCGACGTCGACGGGGTCCCCGAGCGGCCCGGCCACGGTGGAGTGGTGGACCTCCCCGTGCACCGCCTCGAGGATCCCCTCGCCGCCGTCGGCCATCGGCACCTCGTCGGCGGTCCAGCCGGCGGCGCGGGCCGAGCCGGCCGCGGCGGCCGCCACCTCGGAGGCCGCGGCGGTGCCCCGGAACTTGTCGGGAGCGGCGACGAGGTGGCCCATGAACCCCAGCATGGCCCGCCAGCACGGACCGTACCGGCGGGTCGGCCGGGCGTGCCCACGGTTCACCCAACGGGGTCAAGCCCAGGGAGTGCGGACGAGAGGATTCGAACCTCTACCCCCGAGGGGACCGGGACCTAAACCCGGCGCGTCTACCAGTTCCGCCACGCCCGCAGCGGCGCCCGATCCGGGCGCTGGCCGAGTC